>JBJKQP010000168.1:0-10190 GCA_046705105.1 Ignavibacteriaceae bacterium
CCTGGGGTACGAAGAAAAAAATTTACGGCGGCTACTGGTATATGTCGGAACCGTTTGTAAAATTAAGAACTATTGCAATACTGGTTAATAAAGGTGCAATCCCTAAAGACATAAGAACAAAGCTCGGACTATAAAGTTTATATATGAATAACCTTCAGGTTTAATGCTAGATAATTTACTATTTGCCTGAAGGTTATACTATTTTAAACTATGCGGGGTATTCTCGTCCATGCTGCCATCAAACCATCAATTATCCGTATTACTAACTTTAGGTTTTTATTATTATATTTAGTTTAAAATATTAACTGTTCCGGCAGAAATGATCAAAAGAAACATAATCTATTTTCCGTATTAGGATCAGGAAGGATAAAATAAACCAAATACTTTACGTGATCCTTCAATTTAAAGGAGAAAAATATGCAAATAAAGAAAATCTCATTTGTCTTTTTTTTAATAGCATTGGTTTGGATTTCTTTATTTATTAACAAAGGATTATTAGCACAGCAGACTCAACAAAATCTTTTTTATTATGTAGACGGAATATCAAGCATAAAAGAATTTAAAGCTCACGCAGACAAGATTGATATAATTGCCCCAACTGCATACAAGTTTGATGAATTGGGAGTAATATGGGGAAGCGTTGACAGAAGGATTATAAGCATAGCAAAGGAAAATAATATAAAGGTTATGCCGCTGGTTGATAATGCGGATTTTAATCAAAAATGGCTGCATAATTTTTTAATGAGTACAACTGCTAAAAATAGAGTTATTAAAACTCTTATTGTATTGTGCCAAAGAAACGGTTATGCCGGTATTCAATTCGATTGCGAAAATCTTAGCATACGCGACCGGGAAAGATACACTAAATTCTTTCAGCAGTCGGCAGACTCACTGCACAAATACGGATTTGAAATTAGCGATGCTATCGTACATCTTTATGATGATTATGATATTCCCACAAAATATTTTAAATGGCTTTATGAAAATTGGCGCGGAGGATATGATCTTTCGGCAATAGGCAAAGCGGCAGACTTTGTTACTATGATGTCTTATGCTCAGCATACACGCCGCACTACACCGGGACCAAGTGCAGGGTTGCCTTGGGTTTTAAAAATCGTAAAGAATTTGATAAAATACATACCGGCAGATAAAATTTCTCTTGGTATTCCTCTGGGTGCGCAGCACTGGTATACTGTTCTGGATACTGCCAAATATTTTGCCAATGCACGGAGCTGGAGCGACGGATTAAGCTATAGTGCAGCTATTGACCTTGCAGACCGTTACAATGCAAAAATTTTGTGGAATGACGAAGAGAAAGTTCCTTATACTATTTATGATAACGGTGGATTAATGGAATATATTTATTTTGAAAATGCAAGAAGCTTTAAGGCAAAATACGACCTAATTGGTAAATATAAACTGCGCGGCTTTTCTGCATGGCTTCTTGGAAGAGAAGATCCTAAGATATGGGATATTATTCCTTCTCATAGGTAAATGCTGTTCCGCTACGATCCGCAGCATATATCTCATTCTCTTCATTAATCAATAACACAATGTATTTACACTATTATCGGTAAATAAAATCTTCACTTTAAAAACATGTCTCCCGTCAATTCACCTTGCTAACTGTGCTTATTATCATTATACATTAAAAACAACCTTGATGCTCCGTTACAGAACAAATAAATTTGAAACAAGTTTAGTTCAAAGCCTCGAACGTTTATTTAGTGAAAATAGATTCCGTATAATATTGTTTCCCCAGAACATTGATGTTTAGAGGCTTTGACTAAATTTATTTTCTATTACAAAGTAAGCGGTTCCGGCAATTTTATTTGAAATAATCCTTACTAATATTAAAAAAATCTTTTTAACAAGCGGAGTTAAATAATGAAATTAACAAGAAGGGAGTTCTTTACAAAATCAATTCAAGGCGCAGCAATAATATCAGTACCGGTAGTTTTGGGAACCGTGCTGGAAAGCTGCAGCCAAAGCAACCCGGTTTCTTCCTCATCTGGTTCGAATTTATCAACTATAAACACAACTTCAAATAACAATACAATTACGTTGGATATAAACTCTTCATCGCCGCTTGCCAAAACAAAAAGCGCAGCACTTGTACAATATCAAAACGGTTCGCTGCTGGTTGACAGACCCGGTGATAGTTCCTTTAATGCATTATCTTCAATCTGTACTCACCAGGGATGTACAATTACGGGTTTCGATTCATCAAGTCAGCAGTTTATTTGCCCGTGCCATGGTTCCAAGTTCAGCACAACGGGTCAGGTAATACAAGGGCCGGCAGGAGCACCTTTACCTAAATATCAAACTCAATTTGCAAATAACCAGTTGGTAATAAAAATATAAATACATTTCGATTAAAGATATTTTAATCGAAGAAAATTTATTTGAAACAAGGCTCACTTCATTTTTTCAATTAATATTTTATATTCGCCGGTAAATTCTGCGTTAAGGGTCTTTTATTTGGTTAATCATTAATCGACTTCAAACGAAATCTAATCATTTACATTTTTTATATTACATCATGTTTCGGAGGATTTATGAGCGGTGTGGTAATTGAAGATATTTCATTAAACGTATCGGACGGTACATCAATGGCAGCCTTTGTTGCAAGGCCGAAAGAGACTGCCAACTTTCCGGGAATTATGGTTTTCCAGGAAGCATTCGGAGTTAACGCCCATATTAGGGATGTTACGGAAAGGTTTGCAGCCGAAGGTTTTATTGCTATAGCACCCGAGCTTTTTCATCGCACCGCCCCCGGCTTTGAAGGCGATTATAATAATTTTGAAGAAGTAAGAAAGCATGTTCAAGCTTTAACAAATGAAGGTTTAACAGCTGATATTAACGCAGTATATAACTGGATACAAAACGATGCCAGAATCTTACATGATAAAATTGCATCAATAGGTTTTTGTATGGGCGGAAGAGTTTCTTTCTTAGCAAACACTACGGTAAAATTAAATGCCGCTATATCTTTTTACGGCGGCGGTATAAACGGAATTCTGGATAGAGTTAACAATTTGCATGCCCCGCAATTAATGTTTTGGGGCGGACAGGATTCACACATCGGTGAAGACCAAATTACTTCCGTTACAAATGCATTAAAAGAAAAAAACAAAAAATATATTAATGTTGTATTTTCCGATGCAGGCCATGGGTTTTTCTGCGATTTGCGCTCAAGTTATAATCCAAATGCGGCAAAACAAGCTTGGGCTCTTACGCGTGAGTTTTTAAATTCTTATGTTAAAAAGTGAAAAATATATTATATGAAATTAAGGTAAAGAATAAAGAAATTTGAAAAGCACATAGCGCATAGCGAAAGACAAAATCGCTATGTACTCCGCTTTCGGCTTAAACTTTGTTTCTGATTAGTCCGGTAAAATATTAAGAATTTTGAAAGGAGTTGAATATGCAAAATAGAACACTTGGTAAAAATGATCTTTCGGTTTCTGCTCTAGGTTTGGGATGCATGGGCATGTCCGAGTTTTATGAAGGCAGAAATGACGAAGAATCTGTTAGAACCATACACAGAGCAATTGAATTGGGAATTAATTTTTTCGATACCGCAGATATGTATGGTCCGTTTACTAATGAAGTACTTGTCGGTAAAGCATTAAAACCATACCGAGATAAGGTAATAATTGCTACTAAGTTTGGAAATGTACGCGGGAAAAACGGTGAGTTTTTAGGTGTAAGCGGAAAGCCTGAATATGTAAAGCAGGCATGCGAAGATAGTTTAAAACGTCTTGGAGTGAATGTTATCGATCTTTATTATCAGCACCGTGTTGATACCGAAACACCTATAGAAGATACAATAGGTGCAATGGCTGATCTTGTAAAAGAAGGGAAAGTACGTTATCTTGGAATGTCCGAAGCAAGCGTTCAAACTATAAGGCGTGCCTATAAGGTTCATCCTATAACTGCACTTCAAACGGAATATTCGTTGTGGACACGCGATCCTGAAGATGAAATTTTGCAAACTTGCGAAGAACTTGGTATCGGCTTTGTTGCTTACAGTCCTTTAGGACGCGGCTTTCTTACCGGGAGATTTAAAAAATTTGAAGACTTGCCTGAAAAAGATTACCGTCATAATCACCCGAGATTTTCAAGAGAAAATTTTGAGCACAATATTGCTTTAGTAAAGAAGATTGAAGAAATGGCAATAGAGAAAAAGTGTACACCTGCACAGCTTGCTTTGGCTTGGCTGCTGGCAAAAAAAGATTTCATAGTTCCTATTGCCGGTACAAAAAAAATTAAATACCTTGAAGATGATATAGGAGCATTAAATGTTAATCTTACTGAAAAAGATTTAAAACGGCTTGATGAAATTGCTCCTAAGGGCTTTACTAAAGGACCAAGATATCCGGAAAGAGCAATGAAAGCTGTGAATAAGTAAAATGGAAAAACAAATTGTTATAACACATAAGGCGGAAGAATCCGATAGGAAAATTTATTCGGAAATGTTTAATGGAATTGCCGGTTTAACTTATTTAAAAGATTTCCCTGAAGACAAGCATTCATCAATAATAAAAAATACGGAATTATTAATCACATGGAATCTTCCCAAAGAATTAAATGCTGTAAAAAATGAAGCATTAAGTAAATTAAAATTTGTTCAGTTAATTTCTGCAGGGTATGATCATCTTAAATTTGATATCTTTCCTAATAATTGTATTATAGCAGCAAACCAGGGTGCATATGCATTACCAATGGCGGAACATGCGGTTGCTATGATTTTAGCAATTGAAAAAAGACTTCTTATAAATCATAAAAAATTATCCGGAGGAGAATTTGATCAAAAGACAAAATCCGGTACGCTGCGAGAAAAAATTTGCGGAATAATAGGCTTTGGCAGCATCGGCAAGGAAACTGCTAAGCTGTTAAGGAACTTCGGCGTTAAAATTTTTGCTGTAAATACCTCCGGCATTACCGATGAAGAAGTTGAATTTATAGGAACACTGAAAGACTTCAACTATGTTTTAAAAAATTCCGATATAATATTAATTTCAATTCCTTTAAGCGACGAAACACGCGGAATGTTCGGCCAAAAGGAGTTGGAAATAATGAAGCCTGACGCTGTTTTAATTAATGTTGCACGCGGCGCTATAATACAAGAAAATGCTTTGTATGATCATCTAAAAACTCATCAGGAATTTGGTGCGGGAATAGATGCATGGTGGATTGAACCTTTTAACGGAGGTGAGTTTAAAACAAATTACCCGTTTTTTGATCTCCCGAACCTGCTCGGTTCACCGCACAATTCGGCAATAATTCCGGGGGCTCTGGAGGAAGGGAAAAAACGTGCCGCTGAAAATGTTTTGAACTATTTAACGGGCAAACCGGTAAGAGGCATTATTCAAAGTTAAATCGTTTTTTTACTTAAATGTTAAACCTAAATAAGGAGTAAATTATGGAATACACATATCTTGGTAGAACAGGTCTTAAAGTAAGTAAAATATGTCTTGGTACAATGAACTTCGGTGCTTACACCAGTGAAGAAGACAGCTTTAAAATTATGGATAAGGCATTGGACTGGGGAATAAATTTTTTTGATACTGCAAATGTCTACGGAGGAAAAGAAGGAGCAGGTATAACCGAAAACATAATTGGTAAATGGCTGGAGAAAGGCGGAAGACGCGATAAAATTGTTCTGGCTACAAAAGTGTACGGAAAAATGGGAGATGGAGTTAACGACAGGAAACTATCTGCATATAATATTCGCAAAGCCTGCGAAGACAGTTTAAAAAGATTAAAAACAGACCATATAGATTTATATCAAATGCACCATGTTGACCGTAATACTCCGTGGGAAGAAATATGGCAGGCTATGGAACAACTTGTAAAAGAAGGAAAAATAATCTATGTAGGAAGCAGTAACTTTGCAGCCTGGAATATTGTTGAAGCTAATTATATAGCAAAACAAAGAAACTTCCTGGGGCTCGTTTCAGAACAAAGCATTTACAGTTTAAGGAACAGGCATATTGAATTGGAAGTACTTCCTGCATGTAAAGCAATGGGTGTGGGAGTAATTCCGTGGAGCCCGATGGGCGGCGGAATTTTATGCGGTGTATTTGAAAATATTAAAGATAAACAGCGCCGGAATGAGGGAGCTCTTCAAAAATCAGTTGAAAAATTAAAGCCGCAATTACAGAAATACGAAAGCTTATGCAAAGAGATAAATATAAAGCCTGCGGATATCGCCTTGGCATGGATATTAAACAATCCCGTAGTGACTTCACCTATTGTGGGCCCAAGAACTTTGGAACAGTTGGAACAGAACGTTAAGGCATCCGAAATTAAGCTTACCGAAGATGTGTTAAAGAAACTAGATGAAATTTGGCCGGGACCGGGCAACCAAGCCCCCGAAGCTTATGCATGGTAATTTTTAAAGAACACAAAAAAAGAATGTCAATCAATTGCCGCCGGTTTCAGAGACTGTGTAAAAATTGTAGTACGAAACTCTGTTTCGTTTAAATCATTTAAAATACTCACAAAACTCACATTGTCGATTCGTAGAATCGCTTTACAAATAGAGTTTTCACACAGCCTCTTTAACTGGCGGCTATTATTTTGCCTCTCCAGTTAATACTTTATCTGCTCATAAAATTTTCCGATATCTTTATTTGAATATGAATATTTTTAGTTTGTAATTGTAACAATATTAGAAATTGTTTCGTCTATAAGATAAAAATGCTAAAGTCCGTTAAATACAAATTATTGATTAAGCAGCATAAAAACAGGATTTACAGCTACGCGCTTTTTATGCTTAGGAACAAGCTTGATGCGGATGATGTTACGCAGGAGGTTATGATAAGGATATGGAACAATATTGATAAGTTTAATTTCGACGCTGCTAAATCATGGATAATGAAAACAACACATAACCTGTGTCTGGATTATTTGAGGAGAAGAAAGTTGGAATCACAAAGAGAATTCGTTATTGATGAAACTTCCAAAGAAAGATTACGCGACTATGACAGGCTTAAAAATCCCGAAGTTAGTGCCGTACGGGAAATGTTAAAGACAAGAATTCATGATGCTATGGAAAGATTACCTGAAAATTTAAAAATCATTTTTGTTATGTACGAAATACAAGGACTTAAATACAAAGAAATAAGTGAAATATTAAATATCCCTTTAAATAGTGTTAAAGTGTATTTATTACGGGCAAGGAAAAAATTGCAGTTAGAACTAAAAGAGTTTAGAAATGAATCGATTGAAACATATTAAAGAAGATTTACATGATCGTATTGTAACCGTTGCTTACGGTGATGCAGGAATAATAGACAAACTGAAAGTCTATTTTAATGCTGCAAAAAATCCTGATGTAAAAAAGCTGCTTGCGGAATATAAAGAAACGGCAAAAGCAGTTAGTTCTTTTAAGGAGGGAAATTGTCCTGATGGGATTATTGATTCTGTAAATAAAAAAATTAAATCGGAATTAAACAGCAGTAGAAAGGATATGCTGCCGTTAAGCACATTTTTAAAAAAGCCTGTAGTGGTATTTTCAACCGCGGTAATTGTGCTTGGAATATCTGCATTGTTAATATTTAATAAACCTGAAAACAAACCGGAATATTCCAAAACTCAGGTAGAATTAGCCGAAAAGCAGGTTAAAGAATCGTTTGCACTGGTTGGAGAGGTATTTAAAAAGACTCAATATAAACTTGCGGAGGACGTTTTAGGCAAGCAGGTTTCTCCACCTATTAAAAAAGGTATAAACTTAATAAATAATTTATTCAAAGGAGGATAAAATGAAAAATATAATCAAAATATTTTTAGCAATAACCATATTATTTTCAATAACCAATTTCGCACAAGATAAAAAAGAAGATTACTCACAGTATCCCGGTTATGTGAATTTCGGTAATCTTTCTCCCTACTTAAAGAGCGATAATGTAACGGAAATAAATATTGAAAGCTACCTTTTAAAAATGGTAAGCAACCTTACTGAAAAAGATGATCCGGAATTATCTAAAATGCTTGCAGGATTAAAACTTATTAAAGTCTATTCTTTTAATGTAAACGCTAGTGATACTAAAGACCTGAATAAAAAAATAAACCAGATAGATAATTCGCTTTCAAATAAGAATTGGGATAGGATTGTTAAAGTTAAAAGTCCGGATGAGAATACTAATGTTTATATAAAAACCACACCGAACCAAAAAACAATTGTCGGGCTTGTAGTTACGGCACTGGAGAAAAACGGAAAATCTTCTTTTATAAATATTGTTGGAAACATAGACATGGATGCATTGGGCAGGTTAGGTGAAAAATTTAATATACCTGCACTCGACAGTATTAAAAGCAAATAATGGGGGTGTAAAATGAAAAATAAAATTACCCCCATAATTATAATTATTTTGTCAAGCATCCTGTTTACGGGATGCTTTAATGTAGACGGAAATTTTCTGAAAATTAAACATGAAATTTTTTCTACGACAGGTTATCATTACTATAAGGATCAAGAATTCGGTATCGGCGGCTTAGGAATGTCATTGGCAAAAATGGTGGTCGGATTTTCCGATAATGACCGGGAAGCAAAAGAAATGATAAGACATATTTCCGAAGTCCAAATCGGGATTTACAAAATCGTGAACGATGCTTCTTCTAATAATATCCGGATGCTGGAGCAAAGAATTGATAACAGGCTATATTCCGAAGGATGGCGTTATATTGTTAAAAGCCGTGAAGGACGGAAAATGAATTTAATTTATATAAAAACCGGATCGGGATATAGTTTGAAAGAGATATTAATAGTTAATCTCAAATTAAACCGGCTCGCACTTGTTGAAGTGAAAGGCGACCTGGATAAGATGATTCAATATGTAATAAGAGATAAAGGGATGAAATTTAATAATGCAGTTGCATATAGGTAAATAATTTGCTTCAATTTCCAAACGATAAATTAATAACAACAATATTCTATTCATTTAATAGAAAGTCGGAGTAATGAATTATTTCGCATTTAAATTTAAAATTATATACTTATGCAGCATCCTCTTCTTAAATAGATTCCGGATACTCGATACTTGATGCCGGATGGAAAATCAAGTATCAAGGATCCGGTATAGAGTATCTTTTAAGTATACCGATAATTTCTATTTTGCCAAACTAACTTTAATATTTGAAAACCACAATTTAAATTTCTTATGTGCACCGTAGTGCATGGTAGAAATTGTAAATCCGTCGAAATTTTTATTTCCTTCCCATACAGCAGCAAACGGATGCTTTGTACTCCCGTGATGAAAATAAATCCATTGCTTAATCATATTATTTTTGCCGAGGAATAATTCAAAATGATCACCGGGAGTATAGCCGACGTTATCTGCATACTCTACCATTAAAGCTCTTCCCATGCCTCCGCCAATCGGATACTTTTTCATTCCAAGATCCTGAAACTTAACATTGGTATCCCATACCAGGTGGAACGGAAACAGCAGCCAATAATTATCGTTTATAAATTTTGCGTCAATCTTTTTTATTTTGCTGTTCATATTATGTTCGTTGTAAGTAACCTTAACTTCTTTACCTTTGCTGTTTTTCCCCCAATATGTTACTTCTTTGGTTTTGGGATGCCATTCCCAGCTTCTGCTCATTATCTTTCCGCTAAAATCCACGTTAAATGTATAATGCATGGAATCCACTTTATTAAACGCACCAATTCCGTATGCCTCTGCAATTTTTTTGGTAAGTGAAGCATTTTGCATACCGGCTTTTTTTGATTTAGGTTCGGTTTTAATAAATCGCATTAACGGGAACGAAGCGATTGTATTTCCATAATTAATTTCAGTAATTGTATTACCGGGGATAATAAATAATACTCCTAAAATTACTGCTGCAGTTGATAACGAGAATATTAATTTCGGTAAAATATTTTTCATCTTAAAAAAGATGAAACCTGAAATTATTAAAAGTAATATGCTGGCGAGTAAAATATAATTGTTCGTAAAAATTCCCCGGCTGATGGAAATAATATAGTTTAACATACTTCGTCTCTCTTAATTTTTATTAATTATAAATTAAGCAGTTAAAGGCGGTGCTTCAAGGACAAAAAAGGATTGGGTGTTCCAAATCATATTAAATAAGTTAATAGGATTAGTTTAATTTTTCACTTTGAAAAAATGAATGGGCTTGCTCTAATCGGATTTAAACACTATGCGGGAAAACTT
>JBJKQP010000169.1:0-13593 GCA_046705105.1 Ignavibacteriaceae bacterium
ATTACCTCCAACCATAAACTGATTGCTTATGGCTTTGGCATATGTTAGGCCGAACTCATATGCACCAACATCAGGTACGTTGCC
This sequence comes from Ignavibacteriaceae bacterium, assembly GCA_046705105.1. Lineage (GTDB taxonomy): Bacteria > Bacteroidota > Ignavibacteria > Ignavibacteriales > Ignavibacteriaceae > FEN-1297. Next base: position 85 of record JBJKQP010000169.1, read on the forward strand.
GTTGTCTATATACCCGAGAGGATATTGTGAATTTAAATTCGGCGGAACCAGACTTGTGCCGTATATTGTACCGTAATTAACGGTCATCATGCTTATACCAACTGCGCCGTAATCACCGAGATTCCATGATGCTGCACCGGCCAAATATTTTATATCTGCAATCCACTGTGTATAATCTACAACAACATTAAAGGTACTCTTTGTTTCTACCATTGCCGCCGGATTATAAAAGATACTTTCGGCACCGGTACCCACTGCAAAATAAGCATCGCCCATAGCGCTTGCCCTAGGAGATACACTTACCAACAGAAAATCCATTGTACTTTGTGCTACCTTATTTAATCCGACTTGAGCATAACTACTCATATAAAAAGTAAGTGCTGCCAATACAATTAATCTTAATCTTGAAAACATTATAAAATCTCCTTAATTTTTATCTTACTACGATAAACTTTTGATAAGACATGCCACCGTCCGGTTTTTGGAAAACCGCTATATAAATTCCGCTGTTTATAACCTGCTGACTTGAAGTTATCATATTCCAGGTTTCCGAACCGGCTTTTACAAGAGGTGAACTATGATAAATTGTTTGTACCAAATCTCCGTTCTCGGTAAATATTTTTATCGTACATACCGGCGGTAAATTATAAAACGTAATTCCCCGTTGATCGGTAAACCCGTAAGTAACCAATAAAGGATCCTTTATATTATAGGGATTAGGTACAATTCTTATCTTACTTAAATCGTTTTGAGATAACCTCGGCGGATTTAAATATAAAATATCCGGATATAAACACCGGCTGCTGTACATAACCTTACCGCGTGTTGTCGGATCTGCATTTACATAATTTGGTGCACTAGGATCAATAAGGGCCTTTGCTTGTATGTAATAATAAGTCTGGGAAGAAGGTATGGCCGTTGAATCTATAAATTCGTGAACTGCTGCTTTATCGTTTGCATCGGAATTATAAATTTCATTGTAAAAAATAGTATCGGCATTTGAAATTCTTCTCATGATACGGTAGCCGTCAAAGTTAGGCATCTGCTCGGCTTGAGGGTCAGACCATTTTATTTGAATGCCAGTTCCGTAACCCACAATATTAACATCTTTCGGAGGTGGAGGGGACTGTGGTATATTGTAACCATGATCATAATTCCATTTTGCTCTGGCCGCAGCAAGCATTACCGAATCTATGCCCATGCTAATCCAGCGATCTTTTATTTTATCCATCTCGGTTGCACCGGCAGGAAATTTAAATTCACTCGGAAGCCAGCCGGTATTCGGATTAGGCATGTTGGGCGGATTTTTAAGCGTACCGTCAAGCCATTCTTTTCCTATCTTCTGTCCCATCTTATATCCTATACCTGCAAACCCGCTTGCATACACTATATGAATTTTTTGACCGGGATAAAATTTATAAGGGCCGAAGCTGGCATATTTATAAGAAGTACCATCGTAATACCCGGCTACATAATTTGAATAATCAGCAATTCCAAGCTCATCATTATTTATTCCGTGATGAGTACCCGGAATTGATCCGGGTTCAGGAAAGTCATTCGAATAACCTCCCCGTATACCGTAAAAATTCTTGCTTCCGTACGTATCACTCTGCTGGTTTAAAGGAATTTGTGTTTCTTTTCCGATATACGTGACTTTAGGCTCCAGCGGATCATCAATATCATCGGCAGGATTTGTATAAGGCTTTTCAGATGCATGCAATATAGTATAAAATTGCATATTAGGATTAAGAAGCCTTCCGTCCTGAGATATTATCGGAGCACCCATATTATCTCCCGGAGCTTTAGGATCGCTTGCACTATATTCATAAAATACTCTTAAGGAATCTTCCATCCCGTACCACTCTTTTGCTAATTCTTGGGCTCTGCCGCCGTAATAATGCTGCCATGTTATTGCCGGACTAAAGCTCTCTCCGGATCCGGGTGCAGGATTATGACCCTGTGAAAAGATATCATTTGCTTCCGACTCTTTTATGTTTATATATAAACTGTCGAGTGTATCTTGTCCAACATTAGTGAACGTTAAATCTGCAATTATATAGTTATTGTTATAGGTTTGCGTCCATGCCAGCAATTTCCTTTGTACGTTAACTCCGAAAATAGTAGAATCAGTTACATTTACTATCTCGTCATAGGTGTGGTTTTGAAATCCGGGATATGAAGGATTATACGTACCGAAGTTAGCCAGGTCAATAGAAGAATCGTTAACCGAGATGGTAGGATATTGATATCTTAAATAATTTGTTAAGGGAACCGCAACCTTGCCTATGTTCCATGCGGGAATATCCGTAATAGCAAAACTATAAATAGCCACATTCTGAACAGAATCTACCGATGGTGCAGGGTTAAACCAATGTGTTGCCGTAAGTTGTATCCCGGCGCCGGTGTATGCTTCCGCATATTGACCTCGCTGGCCTAATATTCCGAAATCATTCGGGAAAAACCCACCGAGGAAATTAAAATTTCCTTTATCTCCGTTAGCAGTAACCCCAAGCCATAAGTGGCCAATCTTCATTGTTGTTGTCTGCAGTTCGGGCGAATTGGATTGCGCATTTAATGTACTGCATATTAAGAGCGGAAGCATCATTGCTATAACAAAATTACGTTTTATAAATACGGGAATATTTGTGCTTATAAATTTCATCTAAACTCTCCATTCATTTAATGCGTTAAAAATTTACTCTCATACCGAACCATATATCTCTTGGCGGTGCATATAAGAAAAAGTTTGCGAAATCCGGGTTATCTATATACGGTTTCGATTTTGATTTGAGATCGCCGACTTTATCATTTCCCGGGACATAATAATCTTTTCCGCTTTTAGCTGCTTGTGCCCTTAAAGCAGCATACTGGGGGGAATTATACATCGGCAGATGTAAGGAAGCCATATAATTAGTAAAATCAAGACCAGGACTGCTGGAGCTGCTATAATCATAAAATGCATTGTGGTCGCTCATCATATTAACCTTAAGATTGAAAACATTACTAACATCCAGGTAAAATTCCGCCGACGTATTTCCTATATTAAATGACTTGCTGAGTTTCATATCCACCATATAATAATCGGGATATTGCAAATTATCCGTTACGTGCGGCAAATTTAAAGGATTCCAGGTGAAGTAATCCCCGGCTTCCCAACGGCCGTAGAAATTAAGGCTCCAATTTCCTAATAGATAATCCTCAGAGCCAATTTTGGGGCCCCAGCGTCTAGGCGAACGGAAAGTAATACTTGCATTAATTTCAGGCCTTGGTAATGTTCTGGTTTCATTTCCCTGATACAGGCCTGCTTGTGCGTTATTAATATTTTCATTGGAAATAATACTTTTACCTGTGTTGCCCTGTTTCTCCAGCCTGTAGTTAAGGTTAATAAATCCCGTTAACCAACTGTTGTCGTTTTTTGATATATCAACTTCCAGACCTTCTATATCCTGGTATTCATTATTTGCCCAGTCATTATAGTCCAATACATTATCCGCACTTTCATAAGTAACAGTTCCATGCTGCCCGGTTATATCTTTATAATATCCGGAGAGTTTTAATATATAGTTTTGATAGAAATTATAAACAACACCTAATTCGTAGGATGTTGTTTTTGGCGGTGCCAGGTTCGGATTAGTCATATCATATAACCCGTTTTTATCATACCTATACCTATATTGGAACATGGTGTAGTAAGGAGGACTAGATCTGAATTGGCCGTAGTTAAAATAAAATTTGGAATTTACCGTGACCGGGAAAGAAACTCCCAACCGTGGACTAACCGTAAAATGATTCTGAATCGGTTGTAAAAAGCCGGGATGAGTTTTATTATAATTTTCCCATACACTCCATATATAAGAACGGCCGCTATTTAAATAGTTGAATAAACTGGTATCAACTTTTTGGGGTTTAAATACCGATTCTGCAAAATGTTGAGCAGGCCATAAGCCGCCGCCGCCGTAGTAATAGTCAAATCGAATTCCGAGATTTGCAACTATCGATTTGTAATTAATTTGATCCTGAATATATGCACCGGTCTGGCTCGGTTTCCTATTGTAATTAAATTCATAAGTATTATAAGCATTGGTATTCCATTCTTCCCAAAAGTAATGATTTAAATCTATAAGATTATATTGTATACCCGCTTTAACATAATTGTTTTCGTTAACCTGAGATGCAATATCGACCTTTGCTTCATATTGAGTTGTTTTAGAAAAATCATGCAGAAATCCTTCCTTTCTGCTAAACCTGAAAATAGAAAGCCCGGGAGGTGAATCATAACTGAGGTAATTAACACCGTCCACAACGTGAGATGTACCAAGCTGCCATTCGCCGTAAGGCATCTCATCTACAGGGAAAATTCCAAGTGTAGTTATTGCTGAAGTGTCGCGATTATCAGTTACGGTTGGAGAATAATCATCTATAGATAAACGATTTAAGGTTACTTTATAAAAAGTAGAAGGACTGAGCACATGATTGAAAGTCAACCCTGTCATTACCGTAGTTTGATTTAATTGAGGAAAGAATGGAGGATCATACCAATATGTTGGATCATTTGCAAAATAATTCACATCATTCTGCGGCATAAAACCGCCTCTGTTGGCGGCATCAGGCGCATCTCCAAAGGCAGGTCTAATCGGACTTACACCCGTTTCTCTTTTCCACAAACCGTTAAGTTCCAGTGTCATGTTCTTATTAATAATCGATTTAACAGTCAACAAAGTTGTAGAAGTCATATCTTTATTAATTACAAGAGGTACGTAATAATTTTTTTCAGCGGTATGATTTGACAGGTAAAATGTAGCATTCCCTAAAAATTTACCTACAACCGGAACCGGGCCGCCGAAACCTCCGTCAAAGTTAAAATCATTACCCCCTACCTTCCTGGTATGATTTGCAAAAGCCTGCTGCTGTTGTGAAGATAGCGGGAAATACCCGATTTGAGATTTTATACTGCTGGGAAGATTCGCAAGCTTGCTGTAATCGGGCTTTGTCATGGTCATCCACGAAGATAGCAAATACAAATCATAGGGTGTTGCATTCGGAAATGTAAGGGATACACTTCTTGATTTTGCTTCGGCTATCCATCCCTGGAAAGAAGAAGCCGCAAATTCATGCATATTTGGTGAGGAACCTCCCGTAAAAGCAATAGAAGGATCCAAATAAATCGATAACAAATCATTATTAGGGCTGAATAAATTCTGCCCGAAACTTCGCTGATGAGCGTTATCCATTGAAAAGCTGAATGTGCCGTGATAACCCGAATTCGATCCGGTTTTTGTGGTTACGTTTATTAAGCCGGAACGGAAATTACCATACTCGGCATTATAACCGCCGGAGAGTACTGAAACCTGCTCAATTGCACTTACCGGAATGCTTGTCTCCGCATTACCGACAGCTTCGTTATTGAATGACAAACCGTTTACTATGGTTCCGGTTTGATCCGGTGAACCGCCTCTTATTGTAAGAAAGCCGTTGCTTGTAGAAATACCGGGCTGCCTTTCCAAATACGAAGATATCGATCTTACGGCAGCAGAATTTTGAACCTCGGAACTGGTTACTACAATTTGAGAGCTTGAAACATCTCTATGTAAATGGCCTTGTTTTGCAGTTACAACAACGGCTTTCGTTTGAATTGCCGTTGGTTCCAAAGAAAAATTTAAATGCGTTACCCTATCGGCAGATACTACAACATCTTTTATTATTTTCGGCTTATAGCTGATCATGGAAGCCTTTACTTCATACGTTCCCACAGGCACGTTAACTATGAAATACTTTCCGTTTATATCCGTAGCTGCGCCTAAATAAGTATTCATAACTATTACATTAACACCGACCAACGGTTTACCTGTTGTTGCATCTTTAACCGTTCCAATAATTCTGGATTGTGCGTTAATAGCGGTTGTTAATATTATAAGAAAAAGTATTAACGTAATACCGACTGAATACATCCTGAATATCCGAAATTTCATACTTATCCTCTCATAATTTTTTTGATTTAAATAAAAACTAATACAAAAAACTTATTGTTTATAGTTTACTGCACTTATTCATAAGTACCGTGAATTGTTCGTCAATTTCTTTAAAAACTCATGTTACATAACGTTTGGAATGATGGAACTTTGGAGTATTGGAGTTAAAGGATTTGCTCCATTATTACATCACTACGATATTCCAAGAGTGGGTTTTGCGTAAGGTGCCTTAATAACTTTTACTGGGCTAATCCCGGCAAATTATATGAAGTACCTGAATATTTTTTTTCATATTAAGCGAAATGAAACATCCTAACACATTTGCTGCTGTCTTAAAATTTTTCACTTCGTTTATATTTAATTTTTTCGTACTTCAGTTATCAGTGTAATCCCTAGCTTTAATAAATACGTATCATTTTTTTTGATAAATTATCGCCGGTATGCAAACTATGGAAGTATACACCGCTTGCAAGACTGCCGGCATCTAAGTGGTGCGAGTACTTTCTTTGAGTTTTATATCTGTTGACAAGTGTCTTAATTACGTATCCAAGCATATCGTAAACCATTAATTTAACGTAATTGCTTTGGGGAATCCGATAGCGGATTATTGTTGAAGGATAAAAGGATTTGGATAGCTTTGATAAAGCATATAATCCTTAACCGTTTTTCCCTCATCTACTAAAACGAGGTGATTGCCTAAGTCTATTGTATGCCCGGTTAAAATAACAATCTTATTAGGTACGGTAAACCTTGTTACAATTAGATCATAATAATCATTTAAAGATTACCTTATAAAAGAATCATCCGCATCTTATTTCATTAAAATCATTTTCCTGGAAATTATTTGTTGCGGGGTTGATAACCTATAGATATAAACTCCGGAGCTGAGAGTGGTACCATTAAAAGTAATTTTATGCTCACCGGCAGGTACAATTCTATTTACTAATACGGAAACTTTTCTTCCCAGAATATCAAAGACTTCCAATCTTACTTTTGCTACCCGGGGAATTGAATATTCTATTTGTGTAGTCGGATTAAACGGGTTGGGATAATTCTGTAAGAGCGTATACGAAGCCGGAACTCTGTTTGCTTTTTTAACAGCTAAAATATTTTGAGGAACCAAACCGTTAATATAATCTTCAATATATGTATAACCATCCGGCGCAATAAGTCTTGCATCGGTAGAATCATTAGGGTTTAAGCCGTGTGCAGTTTCCCAATCATCCGGCATGCCGTCGTGGTCGGAATCTATAGGAGGAGTTGCACTAACCAAGGTTGGCCAGCCGCCCACATCTTTTTGGGAATCTATTATCCCTTTACCGCCTCCGGAATAAGATGCGCCAAAAGGAGCATAACCTGTTTCTACCTCGTTTATTACTCTTAAGTCTGCAGAATCCCTGGTTGGGAAATTATCACCTGCATTTTTTAATACCGTAATGTAAGCACTTTTGGCAGATTGTGTATTAACCGGAGCAACCGGTAACGGAGAGTTTAATCTTAAAGAATCAAGAGTAACATAATAATCATGCGGCTGAATACCGCCGTTCCAATTATCTCCCGTAACTGCCGAATCCCCTTCCATATAATTTCCGGCAACATACCATTTACTTATTGGTGTGGACTGCGTATGTGAATCATAAGGCTGAACAATTCTATGCTGCGTACTGCCGCCGCCCGTTGCAGGGCCCGGTTTGAAATAATTATTTATCATATTCTGGTTACCGGACTCACCGCCGTATGCACTGTTAAAGCCCCAGTTAAAAATTACATTGTTTCTAAAATCAACTAATTCCGTAGCATGAGTGGAATTGTATCTTGCACCGTTAAATCTTGGGTTTCTGCTGGAATTATCGGCAAGCAGGTTATGATGAAATGTAGCCCCCATTCCGCCCCAAATTCCACCGTAACCATGATCTCCTTTCGGATGATAAGAATGATAAAAACTTTCGCTGTAAATGCACCACTGCATAGTAAAATCTTTATTATCATACCAGCTTCCGTCTTCATCAATTGCCCAGCTAATAGAAAGATGATCCAAAATAATATTTTTCTGATCCCTTCCCCAGAAAGAATCGTCTGCCTCTTTGGTTAAATCCCCCAGTCTAAAACGCATGTATCTAACAATTACATTACTAGCCTTGCATTCCACTGTATGGTTAGCAAGGCAAATTCCGTCTCCCGGCGCGGTTTGGCCTGCTATTGTCAAATCACCGTGTGTAATATTTAAATCCGAATTAAGCATAATTGTACCGGATACCCTGAATACAATTATTCTGGGACCGCTTTGTTCTACGGCCCATCTAAGACTTCCCGGTTGACCGTCATCGCTTAAGTTAGTAACCTCATAAACCCTGCCGCCTCTTCCGCCGGTAGTATACCTGCCGAATCCCTCGGCACCCGGAAAAGCTAATAACTTGCCTGTAGTATCTTCTTTGGTTTTAAAAGTAACTTCCGCACCGTAATTAACACCTACGCTGTTTACGGCATATGCTCTTGCATAGTAAAATGTTCTCGGAGTAAGACCGGTTATCATACTTGAAAACTCACCTGTTCCGCTGCCGTCTTCTGTTTTGTTGTCGTTAACCGTCGGCATCCCGGTTGTATTCCAGCAAACACCTCTGGAAGTTACAAAGTCACCGCCGTTATTAATTACATTTCCGCCGCCGCTTGCCGAAGAAACATTTATATCGGTAATATTTAATGTTGAGACAAAAGGAAGAGTAATAGATGAAGTATCGTTAGAAGCAACAGTGAAGCCGGAAATTGTTACATCCTGCAAAAAAATATATTTACCCGTATTGTCGGAGCCTCCGGGCAGCCAAGGATAAACTCTAAAATAAAATGATTGACCGCTTGTAACAACCGCCTGAACCGGATAATTACTTAACGTAGCTGCAGCCCTTGATACTGAAATTCCGCCTCTAGCATTTAACATAGTTGCATTGGAAAAACTTGTATCGGCAGAATAATATAAATTTGCCATCATATTACCTGTACCACCTGCATTAAGATATAAAGTAATTGAACTAACATTTAGTCTGTAACCGGAATCCGGTTTAACTTCAAATTGTACATAACGTTGATTATTCTGATTGGATTCGTTCGGCCAATTTGCATTAAGATACCACCGCTGAAAATTACCTAATGGGCCTGAACTTCCGTCTGCTAAAACACCCGTATAATCTCTAACCATAAGACTTCTGCCTGTAACACTGCTTCCCATAACAAAACCGGAATCTACGGAAACATTTTGAGAATCCGGCGGAACAAGATTCCATTTTACATATGCACTGTTTTGTGCAAAAAGCGCAACAGCAAAAAATAAACTCAAAAATAAATATTTAATCGTTACTTTTAGTAAGCGCATGCTTTTTCCCTTTTATTGCTTTAGCATTTATGGAATTGTAAACAGAAAGGGATAAGATAAAAACTTTTTCATTTCCATCTTATCCCCGAAAAACAGTATCCTGAATTACTATTTCATCAGAATGAATTTCTTAACTGCAGTTTGATTTCCAGAAGTTAATTTGTAGAAATAAATACCGGAATTAAGTGTAGATGCGTTAAAACTAAGTGAATGGAAACCGCTCGTCATGTTTCCGTTGATTAAAGTAGCAATTTTTTGCCCCAGCAAATTATAAACCGTTAGATTAGTATAGCCGGTTTTTGCAAGGCTAAACGATATTGTAGTTGACGGGTTAAAAGGATTCGGATAGTTTTGGTGCAAGACAAACTTCTTCGGTACTACAGTTTCATTTTTAACTCCGGTAGCAGGAGAAGTAGTTCCATAGATATAAACAACCCACATAACAACATATTTAGATGTACTTGCACTTCCCGCATTATACCATGGATAAACTCTAAAAGCAAATAAACCGCCGTTGTTAACATCCGTATTTATTGTAAAACTGGTATCATGAGGCATACCTGCTGCTCCGTCCCTAACATCCGGTAAGCCTTTAATTGCACCATACGATGCACTATCGTAATCTAATAAATTATTCATGCTGAAGTTTGTTGTATCGGTATCCCAGTATACTGCCGCATGCATACCACCATGAGTTCCGTAACACCCAAGCCAGAAGGAGATGCTATCTACATGGAGGTTATAACCTGCTTTAGGCGAAACAAGAAACTGAATATACCTTGAAAGTACGGGACCTGTTTCTACTCCCCCGCCCCAACCTGTGGAATCATAAAGCCTAATTGCCGGACCGCTAAGAGCACCGCCGGTAAAATCTTTTAATGTTAAAGGTGCAGTCCAATACATTGAATCTGCCATAATATTACCGGTTACGGCAGCACCGGTATTACTACTCAGGTCCCAGTAGGCTTGTGCAGCAGTTTGAGCAAACATTTTAGTTGAAAGTAACAAACAGAAAACAAGAAGAAAAGAAGCTAACCTTTTCATACATCCTCCATTATTTTTTTTGTGATTTTAATTTTCTCAAGTTAATAGCTTGCTATAGACAACTGTTCATTCAGTCCTTATTTTCAGAAGCAGTTTTCAGTATTAAGCTATCAACTTAAGAATGTTTATTGTTTTTCGTTTTTAATATCGAATCCGTCCATAGTTTCCGGCATCATCTTTAAAAGTTCTAATTATATTTAATGCTAAGCACGGCTTCGCCACAGTCAGTCACATAATTTTGAATACCGGATAAACATTACTTTATTAGATTAAAAAGTTCTGCGAATAAATTGGTCTAATTCCTTAGTAATAGTTAAACCGCAATAAGAAATAGATTATTAATTAAAAACATGTAATGAATATTAATTACGACAGGCCGTTAAGAATTAATATTAACCGGCAAGGAAATTAAAAGGTAAATTATATCGGTATTTGGGAAAAGAGTATCAAATCTTCAAATTACATGTTTTATATTATGAAAAATTAAGCAATTAAAGTAATCGGTTAAGTAAACGATAACTTTACCGGTTCACAAATTGTGAAATTTAAATTTAATTGTCAAGGGAATTATTAATTATTTTTATAATAACGGTATCTTAATCACTTCAACTCGATCTAACTTATTTGTTTTACATTAAAAATTAAACAGGCAATTATTTCCTTAAATATATGTAAAAGTTAAAGTTAAAGGCTGCCTAGAGAAGTATATTACCTTGTATAATTTTCTTTTGACAGCCTTTCTTTTTAAAATGCAACATTTAAGGAAAATCTATTTACTCCGTTAAAGTATTGTGTATGGGAATATGAATAATCAATCTCAAACCTTGTACCTGCAAATGATTTTCCTAGACCAATTCCACCGGACCAGGTAAGTACATCGTTATTAGTTATATATCCGGTTCTAAATGAAACCATGTTCATAAAAGTATATTCCAGCCCGGTATAAACTCTTTCCGTATAGTCGTTCGGATGAATAAACTCAGAAGATAATATAAGCGAGTGGTCAGCAGAAATTTTCTTGTCAATTATATCCATTAAATTCATACCCAGTCCGACAGAAAATACCAGTGGTAACGGCGATTGAAAATTCTGATACTGTACAAAGGTTGAAAAATTCCTGATTGACATTCCCAGCCTTAATGATTCAATACCGGGGAAATATTTTACTCCGAGATCGAAAGCCAATTTGCTGGCATTATTATCAGATGTGCCGTTTTCGTTGATCAATTGACCAAGCTGCTGCCCAACATACTTAACTGTGCCGCCAATCGAAAATTTTGTACTTATTGCTTTTACGTAAGTCAATCCAAATGAATAAGCACCGACATTTGGAACGTCGCCGGTTAAGACATAATCAAATCCACCGCCGCTGCCACCCGGTAACAGAGCAGTTCCTTTTATTTTGCCATAATCAACAGTTATAAAGCTTATAGCAAACGCACCTAGATTTCCCGCATTATAACTTACTGCGCCGGCAAGGTATTTTATATCTGCAAACCACTGGGTAGATGAAACGAAAGCTTCATACTTGGAATCCATTTCAGTTAAGCCTGCGGGATTATAGAAAACGCTTACAACTCCCTTACTCAAAGCCGTGTATGCTTCACCCATTGCCGCAGCTTTAGGAGAAACACCCACCTGGAGAAAAGTCATTGAAGCCTGACCTGTTTGCTTTATATTCGCCCCACTCTGTCCGAGCGAATTTACATCCTGAGCAAGTATACTTAAACTGCCCAAAGATATTATAAACGCAATACGTATTATAAATAGTTTCATTTATATAAATCTCCTTTTTATTTATTATCGCGCGACAACCAGTTTTTGAAAAGAAGTTGCTCCATCCGGAGTTTGGAATAAAACTACATAAACACCGCTGGCAATAGTTTGTCCGTTCTCGTTTGTCATGTTCCAATTCTCGCTGCCAAAATCCCCGCTATGCTCTATTGTTTTTACAAGATTACCGGATTCAGTAAAAATCTTAATAGTTATGGCATGCGGTAATTCAAAGAAAGTTATTTGCAGGTTAGTAGGGTTTGTAATCCCGTAGCTTCTTAAATTAGGGTCATTGAAGTTAAAAGGATTTGGAACAATGGCAATTTTATCCAGATTACCGGTACTGTTTACCAAGGCTACCGGAATAACCTGGGTATTATTATAGAAATAAACCCTCCCGCCGTAAATGGTCTTTCCTCTATCCGGGGGGTATACATTCGGATCATTAGGAACTTTTTCCATTGCCTGAACATAGTAATAATAAAATGCTCCCACCTTAACATTCTGATCGGTAAAAGTGTTTGCGTTCCTATCAGCAGTTGTATCTGATCTAAATACTTCCTTGTAATATGTAGTATCGGCGTTACCAAGTTTTCGCATAACTCTGTAACCCATAAAATTTACATCGGCCTGCGCTGCAATATCCGACCATTGCAGTACAATGCCTTTTCCTGTTCCCGATACAGATAAGTTCGCTGGAGGAGGAGGTGTTGCGGGAGCTTTATAATCATGCTGAAAATTCCATTTGGCCCTGCTAACAGTTAAATTCATTGTATCAATTCCGGTACTCATCCATCTGTCTTTTTTCTTATCGGTTTCTGTTGCATTTTCCGGGAATACAAAATTAGCAGGGAAGTATCCTGTCGTTGGATTAGGCAAATTCGGAGGATCAGATAATGTATTTGTACCGTTCTTGGTATCATTATACCATTGTTCACCAACCTGTACAGCTTTATCTCTGCTTATGCCTGCTATTCCGGTTATAGTAACAATTCTTATTTGCTGACCCGGTTTAAATGTGTAGGGTCCGTAACTTTCAATCATACTTTCGAATGAATTAGATAAAGCGGAAATGCCCGCCTCTCCGCCGGGTGCGTTCTTTCCCTGCTCATCAAGATTTACTCTATGGTGGCCGGGACGAACATCGGCACCTGTCATATCCTCACCTGCTAATGTAGTTCCGTTCAGCAGATTGTAGTATTGAGCACCAAAATTGCCTGTTGGATCGTAAGAACTGCTGAATTGAGGAATGTTCAAAACATTCTGCATATTGGCAACTGTAGTTACGGAAGGCTGGTTCATATCATCTGCATCCTTTGGATCTATTTGTCCTGTATATGATGCAGTGGGATAGTA
>JBJKQP010000170.1:0-13738 GCA_046705105.1 Ignavibacteriaceae bacterium
ATCGCGTCCTATTGTTGTTGCACTTAAAAACAAAAAGCTGTTTAATGTAGACATAATTGTTGCAAACATAGCTGCGTAGAAGATTCCTTTTAAACCGGGTGATAATATTTTTTCGGCAAGTAGCGGATAGGATAATACCGGACGTGATAAATTCGGTAAAGCGGCCCTCGCATATAGTCCTGTAGATGTTGTAAGAAAATCGAATAAAGCCCATAATAAAACAGAAATGATAATTCCGACAGCCGCAACATTCCCGGTTTTTGCAGCATAACATCTTTGGTGAAATCCCGGATCGGCAAACGTCCAAAGCGCAATTAAAAACCACACTATAAGAAACGTAGGCGATGCACCTCCGGTTAGTTCAAGATGGTTTTTTGGAAGATTGGCCCGGAGGTAATGAATCCCTCCGAATGAATTATAAGCAATAATCAGCACAACAATAAATCCGCCGAACATTACAAAGAACTGAAGTGCATCCGCATAAACATTGGATTTAAATCCTCCCTGAAATAAGTACAATACCGAAAGTAATAATGCGAGTATTAAACTTATTATCGTGCCTGTCTTAAAAAGCATAGACAATAAATTCGCAGTCATTAAAAGGTATGGCGCCGGCGAGACAAGCACAAAAACTAAAATAGCAGTAGCAAGTCCGACCTTTTTTCCATATATAAGAGACAACTTATCCGGAATTGTAAACAACGATGCCTGCCTAACTTTCTTAGCAAAGAACAAAGCGAAGATTATTGCAAAGACATAATAAGGAAAACCCTGAGTAAACCAACTGACTAAACCGTAACGGTAGGTAAATTCACCTACACCTAAAATCCCTCCGTACCAGGTAGAAACAGTTGTAAGTATAAAAAGGAAAAGTCCTATTTTTCTGCCTGATAAAAGATAATCATCGGCTTTATTCCCCGTTCTTCTACCAAAATAAAATCCGATTGATAAAACGGAAATAAAAAATAAAATTATTACGGCATAATCTACCGGACTAAAAGAGACCATACTTTTTCATAAAATTAAAATCACGGATTATAAAAACTTTGCCCCCTTTTATGTTAAGAATTACTTTATCAGATGTAGAAACATTACTTGTACTTTCTCTAATGCCGAAAGGTAATGCTGTATTTTTTAAAGGATATTTTAATCCTTTTGATGTTATTTTTGTCTTCGAATCAAATCCGTAAATAGAAATAGTTTCACCGGGTATAGAAGATAATTCAACCTTGCCGTTATAAGCTTTAAGATAAGAATTCTCTGTATGAATACTTAAGTTTATCTTTTCGAAAAATTTTAAAACAATACCAAGGTTACAAAAACTGTGGTCCAATCTGTCCCCGGTAACTCCAAGTAAAACAGCACTGCTGTATTTTTTTCTTATTGCAAACTTAAGACACTTTTCAACATCGGTATCGTTTTGCCTGCTAATTTTTATAATTGTAGTTTTATTTTGAAAATGTTTAATTACATTTTGTTCCGAAGAATCAAGATCGCCTATAATATAATCCGGCAATAAACCCATTTTAAGAGCAGAATTTGCACCTCCATCCGCACAAATCAAAGTACTAAAATCCATACTTTGAAAAAAAGAAATTACATTTTTTTTAGGCGGTTTTCCATTCGCCAGGATAATACATTTTTTCAAGACTTTTCCTTTCCTAATTATAAACCCACCTGCACACCTGCAATAAAATTTCTCTCCGCAGCAGGAAAAAATTCCGCACCTATTGCATTAGCAGAATATAACTTATCAAAGATGTTATTCACCTGCAAAAAAATCTTAGATGGTTCTAAAGCCGAAAATTCTTTAAAGCTGTAAGAGATATATGCATTTGCTGTAAAGTATGCATCGTTTACATTATCTGTGTAACCAACAAAACCGGGATACTCAGCCAAATAATCTTTTAGCTTCTTACCGTAATTATCGGAATAGAATGGCCCTACATATCTTCCGTTTATCTTTATAAATAAATTATATAAAGAAAAATTAATTCCGAAATTTGCAAGGAAATCGGGGAATCCGCCAATTGTGTTATTATCCAGATTAATATAATTAACTGAATCAATATAATATTTGCCTTTAAGAATTCTATTATCGCTGTAAGTAGCATTGGCAAATATTTGCCATTCTTTAGACAGGTTAAAGTTCGAAGAAAATTCAATGCCGCGGTGAACTGTCGATTTCATATTACCTGTAACCGGCTGGCCGTATAAATCCAGTTTTCCGTTCGGCACAATTTCATTATCAAAAAGCATATAATAAAGGTTAAGAGTTACTTTAAAATTATTTCCTAAAATTGATGAGCCGATTTCAAGGTCATTCATAGTCTCGGGTTTTACAAACGGTTCTTTGTAATTGTATGTGCCATCCGGGTTGTGCTGGAATTGGGGTACTGCGCCGCCGCTGGATTCATCGGCATTATAATATGTTGTTAACCTCGGTCCGTTGGATACACGAGCAAAAGACAAAAACAAATTTTGCATAGGATTAATTTTATAATTTATTCCAAACCTTGGATTAACGAAAATATTCTTTACGGAAAACGAATGTCCCAAATACTTTTCATTGTACAGCATATTATTATTATATGCAAACTGAACCTCACCAAGCAGATTGATTTTACTGTTTACATTGTAAGTTTCATGAACAAAAGCATTGATTATATCCTTGCCGCCGTTGTACGAGTAGTACGTATAATTTTTTGATAATCCAGCCGGCAGATCCTGCCCGAAGTCAATCTTTCCCCAATGGATAGACCTGTGGATTCTTACTTCTCCCCCGGCGATAAATTCTCCGTTCTTATGTTTAATACTTATTCTTGGAATCCAGCCGTATTGTGTATTATCTACTTCGGCTTTAATTAAAACATCTTTAGGATTTTGTGTGGGATGAAATCCGTATTGGGAAGTTAGTCTCAAATAAGTTGTATCTGCCCAGGAGCCGTCAAAATTGAAAAAGCCGTTACCTGTAAATAAAAAGAGCGCCGAATTTATTGTTATATTATTGTTTACTTTATATTGATTTAATATTTCATAATGCGGCTGCGAGAAATTTTCAATTTCCGAAGGTCTTCTTAATACCGTATATGTATAGCTGTTGTTGCTTTCGCCCCAATCGGAATAGTTTGCTCTTCTTAAATTCTTATTTGTAATTGCAAATTTAGGAAGTCCCATGTAAGCCAGTCCGTCTGCTATGGGACCACCGTAAAAATCTATTTGTGTTGTTAAATTTTTATCATATCTAACTGCGGATAGATAATAAGCATTGTATCTAACCCATGAGTTATTTCTATAGCCGCTGCTGCGTATTTGAGAAAGTTTTGCATAGAACGAATACTTACTATCAATTAAGCCGCTTGAATATGATGCGCTGTATTTACGTGTATTGTAGCTGCCTGCAGCACCCATAAAATTAAAACTTGGGCGGTTTGAAAATGTAGATGTGATTATATTAATTGAGCCTCCGATTGCCGGATACCCTATAACACCGGAACCGGCTCCGCGCTGTACTTGAATTACTGCCGTACTGCTTAATAAATCCGGAAAATCCAGCCAGTAAACATTATGATCTTCAGGATCGTTTTGAGGAATTCCGTTTATGGAAACTGATATTCTTCTCTGATCAAATCCTCTAATACTTAAATAATTATATCCTATCCCGTTCCCGTTTTCGGAATAAAAGGTCGTGGACGGCAGTTGGCTCAAGTATTCGGGAACATCCTGAACAACATAGTTTTGAGCGATTTCTTTATGAGTAATTTTACTAAATGCCAAGGGAGTAACACCGGTTTTACCTATGCTCCCTTCTACCAATACGGTTTGAGACGGTATAATTTCCGGCTGCAGTTTAATTATTATTGTTTTGGATAAATCTACTTTTCTAAGTACAATGCTTTCTGTCTTATAACCAACATAACTTACGGTTAAAATATCCTCTGGTGCTATATTTCCTGTTAACGAGAAGTTTCCGTTTAATTTTGAAATTGTACCGATGTTTTTTTCTTTTATAACTATGTTTGCATTAGGCAAAGGTTTAGATGTTTCCGCATCATATACTTTTCCCTTAATTGAAACCTGCTGCGCTAATAAAAGACATGGAAACAACAAAAAAAGAATAATTAAGTTTTTCATTTTGTACTCCTAAAAAAATAGCCGTTAAGTCCGAAGGACTCCTTCGGAGAAACGGCTAAAAAACTAACTATTCTTTTTAGCCCGTTTCCCTACGCTGGTATTATCCAGATCAGGTTATAGGGTTTGTTCTCAGTCATCCCGAAAAAATCCGGGGCAACACCCCTAACGGCTGCTTTAAAATATTTGAAATAACATACCGGAAACTTCCGGTTTTTACAAAACAAAATTTATGAATTTAATTTGAACTAATAAAGTCCAATTCAATATCCAGTAAAAATTATCTACTCAATAATTAGCTTTTGACCTGCAATTATTCTATTGCTTCTCAGTTTGTTTGCTCTTTTTAATTGATTGACCGTAATATTATAATCTTTTGCAATAGTATATAATGATTCGCCGCTTTTTACTATATGAATCTTTCCATTTTCTTCCGCTCTCTTTTCAACTCTCTTTTCGGAAGCATCCGGTTTAACTTGTATCCTTTTCCCGGCAATAAGTTTATTATTGTCAAGATTATTCCATTTTTTAATATCGGAGATTGCTACATTATTTGCTTCGGCAATTTCACTTATCGTGTCGCCTCTTTTTATTCTGTACGTCCCTTTGGAAGAAACATTATCGGATGATTTATCAGGTTTATTATTTTCAACATCATTAACATCGGCATCTGAATAAATCTTTAACGTATGCCCTGCAACAATCTTATTACTTCGCAAATGATTCCATCTTCTAATACTGGACACAGGAACCTTATACCTTTCGGCAATTAAACCAATTGCATCACCGCTTTTAACTTTATAGTAATTTACATTTGCGGAAGTCTTGGGAGCATTGTCTCCCATCGAAGTATTATTATTCTGATAAATCTTAAGTACCTGACCAATTCTCAACGTATTATCGCTTAAATTATTCCATCTTTTTAAAGCTACGGAAGGAACACCGAATTTAATAGACAATTCATAAATTGTATCGCCGCCTTTTACCCTATAATGGAAAACACTTGTCTTAGAATAAATATTACTATTTTCTGCAGCAGCTATATATTTTGAAGATCTATCGGTATAAATTTTTAATTTTTTACCTGCATAAATTCTATTACCATCAAGATTATTCCATTCCTTTAAAGAATTAATATCAACACCAAACTTAGCAGCAATTGTATTTAAGCTTTCTCCTCTTCTTATCCTGTAATAAATTAATTCATTACTATTTTTTTCAGCTAAAGGTTTACTGGAAGTTTTTTCAATTGAGGTTTGATTGTCAAGGCTGGCATAATAATCTTTTTTATCTGAGGGAACATATACAACTAGTTTTTCGCCTACTGAGATGACCCTTGTGTAAGGAATATTATTCCAGTTTCGTATGTTTATAACACGAGTATTAAACAAATCCGCAATTTTTAATAGATTATCATTTTTCTTAACAGTATAGTTTACTGCAACAGTTCCATCCGGTATTATTGCTTTTAACGAATCATCTGTATTATTACTAACGGCAGATTGGTTATCATTTTCAATTGAGGCTATATTTTCTGAAGATAAGCTAGTTGAAGAATCAGCCGTGCCGGTAGAATCATCAATCCTATTTTTCATAGAAGACGCAAGATAGGGAGAAACGTAACCGTCCGAACTTGAATCCTGTTGTTCTTCCACAGCCGTTTTCGTATCATTACTATTGTTGGTATTATCGGAAGCAGTTTCCGTATTGGTATTATAAGCAAAGTTTTCATGGGAAACGTTCGGTACAGGAATTCTTAATCTTACTCCCGGATAAAGTACAGACCTAACGGAAATATTGTTCGCATCTGCAAGGTCTCGCACGGAAATTCCGTATCTTGCCGCTATTCTACTTAAATTATCCCCGCGATGTACAGTATGAACAAGATAATTTCTTTTTGCGCTTACGGGGATATTTATAATATTAGCAGCAAAGGTTTGCTCGGAAGATTTTGGAATTTTTAGCGGATACCCGCCCGGATAAGAAGCAGGGGTGCACATTTGAGTTAATTCCGGATTCATATTTACGAGCGTTTCTGCATCAACGCCTGCACATTTTGCCAAATATCCAAGATCAACAGCTCCTTTTACAGGAAAGGTTACATAGCTGTATGGTTTGTCGTAAGAGATATTAGTAAATCCGTATTTTTGGGGATTCATAGCAATTAAACTTACGGCAATGTATTGCGGAACGTAACTTCTTGTTTCTCTCGGCAAATATTCACGGGCATCCCAAAAATTATTTTGGCCTGCTCTTTGAATTGCTCTGAATATTCTTCCTTCTCCGCAATTATATGCTGCAAGTGCAAGATACCAGTCACCCAAATCATTATAGAGATCTTTTAAATGTTCGGCAGCAGCTAAAGTAGATTTTTCAGGATCTCTTCTTTCATCATAATAAAAGCTTGAATGCAGTCCGTAAAGCCTGCCGGTAGACCTAATAAACTGCCACAAACCTACAGCACTAGCCCATGAACGTGCTTCGGGATTTAACCCGCTTTCTACCATACTTAAATATTTTAATTGCGTCGGCAGTTTTTCTTTTTCAAATATTTTTGTCATCATAGGGAAGTACCGGCCGGACCTTTCAAGCCATAGCCGCATATGTTCCCGTCCTCTTCCGGTAAAATATTCAATCCATTGTTCTACATATGAATTAACTTCCAAAGGAATTTCCGACGGAACATTTACCTTGCTGGCCAGGTTATCTTTATTCAAATTCACTTTTATTTCGGGCAAAGATTTACCCATCCATTCTTCAAGAGCGGCAAAGGAAACATTGGATGGAAGTTCCGGGAGGCTGTCTACATATTTTTTGTAATCATCAATAATGGACTTTTCAAGGTCGTTGTAGGCTTCATTTTGTTCAATCCCCGGGTAGTAGCTTAGGTTGTTAATAATTCTTAAAGCTGCTTCATAATTGTTTACTGCTTCTGTAGTACTATTTTGCTCCTCTTTATCAAGTGCCGTTACATAA
Source organism: Ignavibacteriaceae bacterium (assembly GCA_046705105.1). GTDB lineage: Bacteria > Bacteroidota > Ignavibacteria > Ignavibacteriales > Ignavibacteriaceae > FEN-1297. The sequence continues at coordinate 7,108 of JBJKQP010000170.1, forward strand.
TATTGACGTGCCTGTTCCAATAATTCTGATACTATTCCGACTTTTTGTATTTTGTTTTGCGATGAACTTGAATTTTCATCATTTGCTATTTCTTTATTTGTTCCGCAAGACCATAAAAGCAAAGCAAATAAAGAAATAGCAACAAACGGTAAAATTCTTTTACACATTTATGCTCCATATTTTTATTTTACATTTCAATATAATCTCTATTTTTGTTTTTATCAAGTAAAAATTTAACTGAATTTGTTAATTTACTCTAAAATAAGACGTTAATTAAAAAAATATTCTCACAAAGGTATGTTTCCGTGTTTCTTTTTAGGGTTTTTATCAACTTTGGTTTTCAACAATCTAAATGAACTTATAAGCTTTATCTTTGTTTCTTCAGGAAGTATTACATCGTCAATATAGCCTCTTTCTGCTGCAATAAAAGGATTTGCAAATTTCTCTATATACTCAGACAATTTTTTCTCAAGTTCTTCATCAGGATTTTCAGCTTTGGAAATTTCCTTTTTAAAAATAATTTCTACGGCACCTTTAGGACCCATAACCGCAATTTCCGCAGTAGGCCAGGCAAAGTTAAAATCTCCCCTAATATGTTTGGAATTCATAACATCGTAAGCACCGCCATAGGCTTTCCTTGTTATAACCGTAACTTTAGGAACCGTTGCTTCGCAAAAAGCATATAAAAGTTTGGAGCCATGTCTTATTATTCCGTTCCATTCCTGTTCCGTACCGGGTAAAAATCCGGGAACATCTTCAAGAACAAGCAGCGGAATATTAAATGCATCGCAAAATCTTACAAACCTGGCTCCTTTTACGGATGCATTTATATCAAGCACTCCTGCAAGAACTTGCGGCTGATTTGCAACTATTCCAACAGACATGCCGCCAATTCTGGCAAATCCGACTATGATATTTTCGGCATATTGAGAATGAACTTCTAAAAAATCATTTTCATCTACAAGCAGATTTATAACCTGCTTCATATCATACGGCTTATTGGGATTTTCCGGGACTATGGCATTAAGCCTTGAATCGGGCACTAATGAATTTAACTCAAATTCAATATCACCCGGCTTATCCATAAAATTAAGCGGCAGATAACTCATTAGACGCCTAACGTTTAACAAGGTTTCAATTTCATTTTCATTTATAAAATGTGATACACCGCTTTTTGTTGAGTGAGTTTCGGCACCACCCAAATCCTCAAAGCTTACATTTTCATGAGTAACTGTTTTAACTACGTTAGGACCGGTAACAAACATATAACTTGTATTTTTAACCATAAATATAAAATCCGTTATTGCCGGAGAATAAACCGCTCCGCCGGCACACGGTCCCATAACAACGGAAATTTGCGGAATTACACCCGAAGCCAGGGTATTTAGTAAAAATATATCGGCATACCCGCCAAGGCTTACAACACCTTCCTGAATTCTCGCCCCGCCCGAATCATTTAAACCGATAACCGGTATACCGGCTTTCATTGCGAGTTTCATAATCTTTACTATTTTTTCCGCATGAGTCTCCGATAAAGAACCGCCGAATACGGTAAAATCTTGGCTGAACAAAGCAACCGGTCTGCCGTCTATTTTGGCAAAACCTGTAACTACACCGTCTCCCGGGTATTGCAGTTTATCTAAACCGAAATCCGTCGCTCTATGTTTAACAAACATATCAATTTCTTCAAAGCTGCCTTCATCAACTAACAAATCTATTCTTTCCCTTGCGGTGAGCTTTCCTTTTTCGTGCTGCTTCTTAATTTTATCGCTGCCTCCGCCGCTTTTTGCACTTTCCTTTTTCTTTTTTAAATTTTCTATGTTGTTACCCATAGCAGTCCTAAATATTTTCTTAAAAGTGAAAAATTACTTTCTTAACAGGTAATATTTCCATACATACTTATTAACCAAACAAGGTTTACTTATTTCCAGTTTCCCAGGCAAGCATGGAATTTTCATGCTTCGAAAATGAATTTTCAATATTTTGTTTCAATTCTCCAATATATTTTTCGTCTTTTGAGGAAATATATTGACGGTCCACTTTAATAGTCTCAATAATCATACCGGGATGTTTTTTCATCAGTAATATTTCAGATGAAAGTTCAATTGCATCCGAAATATTTGCGGTCGAAATTAACAAGGGGATTTTTAATAAGTCTGCCGTATTTTTTATTAAATGTTTTATTTCGTATTTAGTTTCTCCATGCAGATTTTTTAGCGGATCATCCAGTAAAATTATTTTAGGCTCCGCGGCCAGCGCTCTTGCTAAAGAAATTCTAAATCTGAACCCCAAACTTTTGTTGTCGGGAAAATGATCTTCATAACCGGTTAATCCGACAAATGATATTAGCTCTTTTAATTTTTCTTTGTTGATTCTTCTGTTTTTTACGGTTAAAGCAAATTCAATATTTTTTGTAACATTAAGCCAGGGAAAAGAAGAAGGTCCTTCCGGTATGTAAACTATTGAACCATCCGGTATATTATACTTTGTTCCGTACAAATAAACTTGACCGTTGGTTGGAGAATCAATTGCTGCCAAAATTTTAAAAAGTGTTGTTTTACCTCCGCCAAACGGTGCTAACAACGAATATATAAAACCGGTTTCTTGGTTCTGATTAATTTCAAAATTTACATCTTCCAGAATTAATTGTCCGGAGCCTCCATATCCTTCTATAAATTTTGAAATATTTTCTGCTTTTAATAACGTCATTGATTAATTTAAACCGTACCCCAGTGAAAAAATTTATTTCTTAAATACTTTAGGGCCTGCAATCCTGCAAATAAAGTTATACCGGTAATTATTGATACAGAAAAAAGTGCGGATAAATCTTTATAATTTAATGCTTCCTTAAAAATCACTCCTAAACCGTATTCACTTCTAATAAATTCAAAAATTATTAGAACCGTCCAGAGGTAATAATGCAAATCAATTATATGGTCTGCAAGTTTATGCTGAACAGATTGCCAGATAATTTTATTTGAAATTATCTTTTCATCCGCACCGAGTGATTTGGCAGAATCAACATAGTTGAGATTTATATGTGAAAGTTCATTTTGAAATTTATTTATAAGAGAAAAGAATACTATGCACAGCGCAAAAACAAAGGTTATTATAAAAGAGGTTGGAAACCAATAAATTAAAAATAATCCGAAGACTATACCGGGCAAATACATTGAAAACCAATGAAGCGAATTGAAGAAATTTTTAATAAAGTTATTATTTTTAATTAAAAATCCTTTAAAAAGATAAATTAAAAGATATGATACTGCGATTGACAAATAAATTATTGAAACAGTTGATAAAAAATTTATAGGGAGATGATAAACATTCCATAATGCACCGAACGATAAAATTACTATGGACGGTTTTGGCAGAATATGGTTTACCGGTAGTATAAATTCAAATAACAAAATCCAGAGGATTAAATATGCAGCTAAAAAGTAAAAAATATTTTTTGATGAAGTGTTTCCGGATATCATATTTTTATAAGTGAATTAATTCCGGCTATGAATATATTGAATGCTTATAACTATATCAACAACTTTAATTGGTTAATCGTTAATAGTTATTGGTTAATGGTTTAATCCGATAATTAATAATTAGAAAAGAAATAAATAAACGATTAACCATTCACCATTAACCATTCCCTGAAATTCTTAAATATATCTTGTTAACGAATTTCTTTAATAAACGGATTATCCCTTTTTTCCAATTCGATTTTACTGCTTTCGCCGTGCCCGGGATAAATTAAAACATTGTCGGGCAGTGTTAACAATTTTGTTTTAATAGAATCAAGTAACATCTCGTAATCACCGCCCCAAAGGTCGGTTCTGCCGATGCTGTTTTTAAATAAAACATCACCTGTAATACAAAAAGCCTGCGCCGGGAAATTGACGCAGAATTCTCCGGGTGTATGTCCGGGAGTAAAAAGAAAAGACATTTTCGATTTACCTAAATTAAGATGCAAATCTTCGGTAAGATATTCATCAGGTTCAGGTAAAGGATTAAGCGTAAGATTAAACGCATTTGCCTGCTGTTCCGCACCTTCCATTAAAAATAAATCTTTTTCGGGAATGAAATAGGCAGGATTAAATTTGCCTTTTACAAAAGCGCATCCAATTATATGATCAATATGGCAATGAGTGTTAATTAAATATTTAACTTTAAGATTGTTTGCATCAATATAATTTTCCAGTATTTTCTCTTCTCTATCATTTGAGCAGCCCGGATCAATTATCGTACTTTCCCCGGAGCCTTCATCCCAAACGACATATGTATTTTCCGAAAAGAGATTAAATACAAATGACTTAATTACAAGCAACTTTACCTCTTTAATTATATTTATTTCGGTATAATTTACTTTTCTATAATTCAAGAAAATGTTTCATTGATAAATTGTTATTAACAATACAACCATTAAACAATTTAAAAAATATCTTTAGATACATTGTTAATACAAATCATTTTATTTAAAATTTTTCTTCAATCTTGAATTATATTTACGCAAGTAAGTATTATAATTATCTTTGGTTTCTTCCATGGAATCTCCGCCGAACTTTAATAAAAAGAATTTTGCCAGGCTCCATGCAAGCATCGATTCGGCAATTACAGCACATGCAGGAACGGCAACAAAATCACTTCTCTCCCGTCTTGCATCAACCTTCTTCATAGTTTTTAAATTTATACTTTCAATCGGGCTCATAAGGGTTGCAATCGGCTTCATTGCACCGTGAACAATTATAGGCATTCCTGTAGATATACCGCCTTCAATTCCGCCGGCTCTATTTGTCTTTCGGGTTACTACGTTTCCTTTCATAATTATTTCATCGTGAGACCTGGAACCGGGCATTAAAGCTGCCGTAAAGCCTGTCCCGATTGATACTCCTTTAACTGCATTAATAGACATAATTGTTTGCGCAATTTCGGCATCGAGTTTAGTATCATAATGAACAAAGCTGCCGAGACCAACGGGTACTCCGGTAGCAACCGTATAAAAAGTTCCTCCAAGCGTATCTCCTTTTTTCTTTGCTTGTTTTATCTTATTAATGATTTTTTCTTCGTGTTCTTTGTCAAGAACTCTTACATCACTTAGATCTGCTTTTTTTGATAAGTCCCAGCCGGTAAAATTTTTAGGTAATTTATTGTTAAATAAACTTTCCGCATAATTTTTTGCAGGGAATATTCCGCCGATACTTTCCACAAAGCTGCCAACGGAAATTTCGAATTCATCAAGAAATCTTCTTGCAATTGAACAAGCCGCAACTCTAGCGGCGGTTTCTCTTGCACTGGAGCGTTCAATAGAATTACGTATATCATTAAAATTATATTTGGTTACTCCCACAAGGTCTGCATGTCCCGGACGGGGAATAGTTATCTTTTCCACTTCAGCAGTTTTCTTATCCGGCGTCATTTTTTCAACCCAATTATCCCAGTCTTTATTTTTAACCAGCAATGAAATCGGAGAGCCGAGTGTTTTTTGAAATCTTATACCGGATAGTATTTCCGCACTATCCGATTCAATTTTCATTCTGTGTCCCCTTCCGTATCCCATTTGTCTTCTTTTCAAATGAAAATTAATATATTCATTTTCTATTTTTAGGTTAGAGGGAAAGCCCTCCACAATAGTTGTTAAAGCCTTGCCGTGAGACTCACCCGCGGTAAGAAATCTAATCATTATTACTCCTATTAAAATGAAAAGTAAATATAAAAAAAACGCCCGACTTTACGGGCGTTCTTTAGAAATATTTTCTAATTGGTATTTATTTAGGAATTTCCAGTCCGACAAACATACTATTACCCTTAGAATCTTGAACCTTTAACAATACTGCAGAACCTTTTTTATCATTCATCTCTTTTTTGAATTGAGAAACATTATCAACCGGTTTCTTATTTAATTCGGTAATTACTAAACCTCTTCCCAAGTTTTGATTCTGAGCAGGACTATAAGGTGTAACGTCGGTAATCATAACTCCGTTATCAACATTATAATCCGATTTATCTTTAGCTGTAAGATTTCTTACCGAAAGTCCTACACCTTTCAGAGTAACAGTTTCGTTTTCGGAATTTTTATTATTCTTTTCGGACTCATTATTATTAGAAACATTCTCAGTAGTTTTTTCAGAGCTTCTTTCTTTTAGGGTCACTTTCCTGTTAATAATTTTTCCGTTCCTGAAAATTGTAAGATCAACAGTACTGCCGGCAGGCATTGTAGCTACAATACTTTGTAGTTCGTTTGCTTTGTTAACAGGTTTGCCGTTAACTTTTAGAATAACATCTCCTGCCTTAATATTTTCTTTAGATGCAGCTCCGCCGGGTACAATCTTCTGAATTATTACACCGTGAGGCGCTTTCATTCCCAGAGCTTTTGCAGTTGCGTCATCAACTTCCTGAATTTCTACACCGATATAGCCCCGCTTAACTTTGCCGTAAGCAATAAGCTGTTTGGTAACGGCCTTTACAATATTAATTGGAATTGCAAACCCATAACCGATAAAAGTTCCTGTTCCTTGTGTTGCAATTGCAGAGTTTATTCCGATAACCGCACCTGATAAATCTACCAAAGCACCGCCGCTGTTTCCGGGATTAATAGGTGCATCGGTCTGAATATAATCTTCTATTCCGTATCCTTTAT
>JBJKQP010000171.1:0-19438 GCA_046705105.1 Ignavibacteriaceae bacterium
CATTTAAAGAGCGGTAAAATTTATTTTAATCATGCATCTACCGGGCCTCTTTCTAAACCGGTACTAGATAATATAAACAAAGTTCTTTATGAAAAAAGCGAAACGAATATAGATGAGTTTATCGGGCTGCAGTCGGTTATTAAAGAAACTAAAAATGATATTGGAGAATTAATAAATTCAACTCCGGATAGAATAGCGTTTACAGATAATACATCCAACGGCATAAACGTTCTTGCACAAGGAATTCAATGGAGAAAAGGCGATAGAATAGTGTTAAACGATCTTGAATTTCCTGCAAATGTTTATCCTTTTCTTAATCTTGAAAAGCACGGTGTTGTAATAGATTTTATTAAATCTCATAATGGAATTGTTACGGCTGATGATATAATTGAAATGATTAAACCTGAGACAAAACTCGTATCTATAAGTCAGGTTCAATTTCTTACAGGTTACAGAGCAGACCTTGAAAGGATAGGAAACATTTGCCGCGAGAAAGGAATCATTTTTTCTGTTGATGCGATACAAGGGCTTGGTGCCGTTAGATTGGATGTTGAAAAAGATAATATAGATTTTATTTCTGCCGGAAGCCAAAAATGGCTTTTGGGCTTGCAAGGGCTCGGATTTATTTATGTATCTGAAAAGCTGCAGGAAAGTATGGTACCCGGCAATGTTGGCTGGCTTTCAGTTGAAGATGCATGGAATCTTTTACATTATGATTTAACTTTGAAAAAGACTGCCGATTGCTTTCAGGGCGGAACCTTAAATTCAATAGGTATTTATGCGTTGAATGCATCGATGAAAATTTTTAAGGAATTCGGTTTTGATGAAATTGAAAAGAATGTTTTAAATAATTCAACTTATCTTATGAAAAGATTGGATGCAATCGGCATTAAACCAATACTTGCAGGCTGCAATATTAAGGAGCTATCCGGCATTGTAAGTTTTGCACATAAAGAAAGTAAAAAAATTTTTAATACCTTGTCGCAAAATAATATCCATTGCGCGGTTAGGGAGGGTATGATCAGGCTGTCTCCTCATTTTTACAATATAGCCGACGAGACAGATAAAATAGTTGAAATAATAAAGACTTTCGTTTAGTTAAGGAGTATACATTTCCATTCATTTTTTTTGTTAATATTTTAGTTAATAGTTAATCGTTAATGGTACCAACGGTTCCGATTAACGGATTACTTTTAACGATTAACTTTGGTTGTTAGTTGAACCGCGTTAAGAATGAATTAAATATTATTAAATAATAAATTATGTCGGAGTTCTTATGCTAAATAAAAGCTACTTAGGAGGAAGGCTAGTAATTTTAATAAGCCTTTTATTTTTATTTACATCTTTACCATACGCTCAGCAAAATAAAAAACCTACGATAAAAGGGAATAAATCCCAGCAGGAACATATCGTTCCCGGATGGAATAAGAAAGTAAGGGTAAGTCCTAAGGCTTTTGAAACGCAGACAATAGGATTAACGGATATAACAATTTCGTACAGCCGTCCGGGTGTTAAAGGACGAAAAATTTGGGGCGGACTTGTTCCGTATAATAAAGTATGGCGGGCCGGTGCAAATGAAGCTACTAAATTTACTTTCAGCACGGATGTCTGGATTGAAGGAAAGAAATTTCCGGCAGGCTCATACAGCTTTTTTATAATACCTCGTCAGAATAAGGATTGGACTATAATCTTTAATAAAGTTGCAGACCAGTGGGGTGCGTTTGAGTATAATGAAGCGGAAGACTTTGCCCGCTTTAATGTAAAACCTCAAACAGTAAATTTGCGGGAATGGCTTACTTATACCTTCAGTAATATGAAAGTAAATAATAAAGGTAAGAATTCTGCGGTAATAAGTTTGATCTGGGAAAAGATAAAGGTGCCTTTTACTATTGAAACAAATGTGGACTGACGGATATTAAAATCTGCAATCTCTGGTATAGGCTTTATTTAAAAGGGTAGTGTACTCTTCGAAAGTAATTTCTTTTGCACCGAACATTTTTAAGTGTTCAGTCATGTATTGAACATCAAGGACAACAAATTTTTTCTCATTCAGATGAATTAATAAATTTGCCAGTGCAATTTTGGATGCTTGTGTAACATTGGAAAACATAGACTCACCGAAGAAAGCTCCTCTATATGTAATACCGTAAAGACCTCCTACCAATTTATTTCCGCTCCAGGTTTCCACAGTATGAACAAAACCAAGTTTTTCCAGCCTCAAATAAGCTTCTATCAGCTCATCAGAGATCCATGTAGGTTCTCTGTTTGCGCATCCTTTTACTACAGATAAAAAATTCGTGTCGTATTTCATTTCAAATTCCGAAACCGACATTTCTTTTTTTAGCGATCTGGGTAAATTATAATTATCAAGGGGAATGATAGTTCTTACCTCCGGAATATACCAGTTTATTATACCTGTCTTTTCATCAGCCATTGGAAAGGCACCGTTGGCATAAAGCCTAATCATGTTATTCGGAATTAACAATTCCGAAGGATCAAAATTCCGATTAAACGTCATTTTAAGTTATTCATCAACTTTAATTTCAAGGTGAATTATTTCATAACCTTTTTTAGTTTCATATGCGGCAAATGCTACGCCCAGCAAAACAAGAATCATTCCTGCGAGAAACAAAACCATTACAATCATATTAAATTTTTCGGAGCCGGTTGCATATTGAATTCCTATAAAGATAGAAGTTAATACGAAAAATGCAACTGCTACAGTATACGACAATACGGCATTTCTTACAAGTCTAACTCTTTTGGTAAGTTCGTCTAACTGCATGGAAATACTTTCCAATCTAATGTTTTCTTCGTATTGAAAATCCTTCTCACCGGCTTTGCTGAAAAATTTTCTTCGCTCTTCATTAAGTAACCTTATCCTGTTTACTACCAAGGAATATTTGTTGTTCATCCCCAAAAGAAGTAATCCGCATGCGGATATCATTAAACCGGGTGCAAGCATAAGCTGTATTACCTGCACTATTGATATATCATTTCCCATCTTATAATTGAATAATTTTTAAAAAAGAATTTAAAACAAATGTTTAAATTTAATTTAACAAAGTATTTTTAGCCAGCAATTATATAATTACGTGATCATTAATGTTGGTAATACCTGTTGGTTTGGTATTTAATTAACAAACAAGTTAAGTAAGATATTAGAGGTTTAATAAGTTGTTTATGCGGTAAAACAAATTATAATTTTTTTATTTTGATTTGATAACATTCTATCTTCTAACGAATGCTTCTCTTTTCCCCCTGTAACCGTGGTGGTTGTTAAATAGATTTTTAAAGAAACCGTGAATTTTAGGAAGGAATGAGTTATAAACAACAATAGAAACCCGTAAACGGTAATTACTATCCAGTTCCTTTAACATACACATCATATCTCTGCTCCCGTTTACGGGTTCCGAAAATTTTAAAAAAACAAAATTTGGTTTCTCATGTTCAACAAATAAGGCTGCTTCCGTTCCGCTGAATAAAAAAGCTTTAACATTTCTTAAAAGTCTACGGTTCGATTTAACAAATAAGCCGTCTTTATTTCCGTTACTAATATAAATTATCTTTTTCATCGCCATAACTTCGCAGAATATTCATCCTAATCATGTTATAAACATCTAATTAAGTGAAACAAATTTACTTAAACTTTCGAAGGATAGAAGTGATAAAGGGAAGGGTAGTGTCCCAGAACAAATTAAATGTATTTTATGAACCCGGCTTAATTTTGTTAAAGTGCTGTAAGTCAATTTTGCTAAAAAATTGTATGCAATTTATACCCAGGTACGTTTTATAAAGTCAACAATTACATCATCTTTGGATTCCAAAAGTTCGTTCGGTTTGCCGGTAAAATAAATTTTCCCTTCATGCATCATTGCAACTTTATCGGCTACGTTTTTAACACTATACATATCATGGGTAACCACAACAGAAGTAACATTTAATTTTAAACTCAAATCTTTTATTAGACCGTCAATAGATTCGGACATAATCGGGTCCAAGCCCGTAGTTGGTTCGTCATATAAAATATAGCTTGGATTGGTTACTAATGCCCTGGCAAGCCCTACCCGTTTTTTCATTCCTCCGGAAAGTTCGGAGGGCTTTAAATTTTCAATGCCCGGCAGATCAACCAATTCCAGTTTTTCATTAACAATTTTTTTGATTTGTTCACTGGTATATCCGTTGCCGGACTCCACTAGGGGCAGTGATACATTTTCTTCTACCGTCATGGAATCGAATAATGCAGCACCCTGAAAAAGATAACCGAATTTTTTCCTAAGCTCGTACAATTCTTTTGTTTTAAGTTCGCCTATTATTTGACCCTCAACATTTACATAACCGGAATCCGGGTAAAGCAAACCTACAATGTGTTTTATTAGAACGCTCTTTCCGCAGCCGCTCTTGCCTATTATTGCAATAGTTTCTCCCTTGTCTATGCTAAGGTTTATTCCGGTTAAAACATTATTATCGCCAAAACTTTTGTAAAGATTTGAAATTTCTATCATCTGATTATTAGAAATTATTTTGAATTTTTACGCTGTAAAGATACTTAAAAATTTATTACTTTTAGGGCAAGTTTATCGGAGAAAATATGAAAATATATTTACCCGCCTTTGTTTTTATGTTTACGATATTGCAATCACTTAATGCACAAACAATAAGCCAATCCTATTTTGAACAAGATCTGTATGGATTAGCATCTCCGGGTGCAATGCAGTACGGGTTGTATGGATATGTAAACCCGGCAATTTTAGCTAGTGTAAATCAGGCAAATTTATATTTTGCCTGGTCCGATGCAGTTGGTAAATGGAATGAGTTTAATAATTGGGGATTGTTCGCCTCAATTCCAAATGTAGGGTTTGATGTTGTCCATCAGGATATTTCCGGTATTCAGTTTACGAACTATAAACTGTCTGCTGGGTTCGGAAATCTTTCATACGGCTTTGGAATTGGTTACGGCTGGACTACGGGAGATTTAACAAACAACGAATTGTCGAGTATTTATACTTTAGGATTTTTGATTAGACCGGATAAATATTTGTCTGTCGGATTAATCGGCAACCTGCCTGCCCGAAGGCAGAAGGAAGGCATTCTGGATTTAGCCGTACGTCCCTTCGGTACCGAGGTTGTTTCTTTTTTCGGAGATTATGCAGTTAAGAAAAATTATCTATCCGGTGAAAACAAATGGAGTGCAGGTGCAACAGTCGAAGCCCTTCCCGGAATTAGAATTACCGGTCGATATTTTGATTCCAAAATTTTTAACCTGGGTGTAGAATTAAGTCTGGGTAGAATCGGTTTTACATCAGGATTTAAGTACAACAATTCCGGTAAATATTCATATAACATATACGGAATAAGAGTAGGCGAATATGACAGAAACCCGCTTGCTTCATTTTCTAAAAAAGATAAGTATGTCGATATAAATTTGCTTGGTCCGTTAAAGTATCAGAGGTATGAATTTTTTGATCACTCAAATACACTTCTTGATATAATTAACGAAATTGATGCGGCTAAGGAAGATAAGTCGGTGGCGGGAATTGCTATAAATACTTCCGGTATGAAAATAAATTATGAAATGATATGGGAACTAAGAAAAAAACTGAGCGAGTTCAAAGCTGCAGGAAAACATGTTGTTATTTATATAGATAGGCCTGACATAGAAACATATGACCTTGCTTCTGTTGCGGATAAAATTGTTATGGATCCGATGGGAACGATTATGCTTCAAGGTTTTTTGTGGGGAAGGCAGTATTATAAAAACACACTTGCAAAACTTGGGCTAGGTTTTCACGCATGGAGATATTTTAAATATAAATCTGCATTTGAAACCTTTTCACGGGATAATATGAGTAAAGCCGACAGCCTTCAATGGCAAAGCCTAGTTGATGAATATTATAAAATAGCCGAGAATGATATTTGTACCGGGCGAAATATATCTTCCGAAAAATTTGACAGCCTAGTGAATAATCAAACTATCTTCTTATCAAAAAATGCTCTTAAAGCCGGGCTTGTTGACGCAATTGGAAGATGGGATGAAGTAAAAGAAATGGTAAGAGAACTTAACGGCAGAAATGAAAGTTTTGTTTCACCCAAAAGCCTCGCAGTATTTAATCTTCCTAATGATAATTATTGGGGTGAAAAGCCTAAAATTGCAGTAATATATGCCCTGGGTGTATGTGCTATGGATGAGGGTATTACTGCAAGGAAACTTGTTAAAGATGTATATGCGGCTACGGATAATAATAATGTTAAAGCAGTAGTTCTTAGAGTTGATTCTCCGGGTGGTGATGGTTTGGCCTCCGATATTATTGCCGAAGCAATTAGAAAATGCAAAAAGGTAAAACCTGTAATTGTATCTCAGGGTTATGTAGCGGCATCCGGAGGTTATTGGCTTTCTATGTATGCCGATACAATTGTTGCCGCTCCAAATACTATTACAGGTTCAATTGGTGTAATTGGAGGCTGGATTTATAATAAAGGGTTCGACAGTAAAATTGGAGTCACTACGGATCATGTTCAGGTTGGGACACATGCTGATTTGGGATTCGGATTTACCTTTCCGTTTTTAGGAATTACTTTACCTAATAGAGATTTAACTCCTCAAGAACAGGCTAAGGCAGAATCTTCTATTAAAACAATGTACAAAGAATTTGTAGATAAGGTTGCCCAAGGCAGGCATAAGTCCCCGTCTTACATAGATTCAATCGGGCAGGGAAGAGTTTGGTCGGGGGCAGCAGGATTAAAAAACGGTCTTGTTGATGTAATAGGCGGGCTGTCCAAAGCAATAAGTATAGCTGCTCAAAAGGTAGGTTTAAAAGAAAATCAATACAGCTTAATAGAATATCCTAAGCCCGGCTTAATAAATTTTAATGCTCTTATGCCTAAGTTTTTTGGCTTTGGAATTGAGAATCAGCAGAACGGTATTATAGAAGATTTAAAATTTAGATTGGAAAATAACGGAAGACCCATGCCGATGCTGCCAATAGAAGATATGGTGTATCCGGAGCTATAGTCCTGATTCTTTTTACTTTATGCGAATGCGTTGTTATTCGTTATTCTTCATTCAAGTATTCTGTATTCTATATTAAAATAAATAATTAAGAATGAAGAACATTTGAATAATGATGTTAGAAGTTTGCTGCGGATGAGTGTTGGATGCCGGTTATTCGATACCTGAATCCTGTGTTCCCTCTTAAGCACTTCTTTTTAAGGGAGTTATTTTATCAAGAGCCGATTGTAATTCTTCACGACGTTTTCTCAAATCTATTTCATTCTGCAAATTAAGCCAAAAGCGTTCCGAATTTCCAAAGAAACGGGAAAATCTCAAAGCTGTATCCACTGTTATTTTCCTGTTATCACTTAATATTTCTAGAATAGTAGTTGTTGATACATTAATCTCTTTTGATAAACGATAAGCGGTTATTCCCATTGGTTCAAGAAATTCTTCCCGCAAAACTTCCCCTACACTTGGTATTGGTATTTTATTAGATTTAGTCATTGAGTTTTCCTTTCCTTAATGATAATCCTCGATCCCGGCATCATAAACATTTCCGTTCTTAAATCTAAAACATATTCTCCATTGAGCGTTAATTCTTATGGAGCACTCGTTATTTCTTTTACCTTTTAAATGTTCAAAATGATTGGAAGGCGGAACAATTAAATCGTTTTCACTTTCTGCAATATTTAATAAAATCAATTTTTTCAATGCACGGTATTGTATTTGTTTTGGCAGCTTTTTCGAATATTCCTGATTAAAAATTTTTTCTGTTTCCTTATCTTTGAATGATTTAATCATAATCGAAAATATTTAATTAAACTATATATGTCAAGCGTATATAGTATTAAATATATCAAATTACTTCAAATAAATAATTTAACTCTAAATGATGAATTCTCGAGTCATTTATGACAAAGCTCTATTCATAATGAATTAATGTTTTGGCACTTACTTCTTTTCCGGTTTGTTTGTCTTTTACAATTACATTTAAAATATAATCACCTGCCGGGTAGCTGCTCATATCAAGCTGGTAATACATTTGCGGATTACTGCTTCGTGACTCATAATTTGTTGTAATAATTATACTGTTTTCGTGTTTTCCTAATCCAAAAACATTAAGCAGGGAGTTTACGGTATTGTCTACAAATGAACCTTTGTTTTCTTTCTCCAAAATTAATTTCTGCTGGAAGGTATTTGTCCCGTTACTGTCAAGTTTCATGTTATACAGTTCATAATAAATATAAAGAGGCTGACCAGGCGAAAATATATGTGTAGGGTTTGGAAGAATACTAATTTTCCCTCTGTGCATTGCATATATCGGCATAGAGTCCGTAACTACTTTTGTTGCAAGTATAATATCGCTTATGTTGAATTTATAAGGTTCAAATTTGCGCGCAGAAAAATTAAAATGATTTGACGAAACACCTTTATCTCTTTTCCGTATAATCTCAAAAGCCAGGTGACCGGTATCGGGATAAACAGACATCTCTAAAGAATTTACAAGTAAATTTTTTCCTCCGGCAATTGTAATTTCTCTACTTTCCGGAATTTCTTTAACCGAATCTTCCTGTTGAATAATGGTATAATATAGAGTATCGAAGAAAAATAACCCCCATTTGTAAGGATAAATATATTCGCCTTTTTGTTTTAAAGAATCCGCTGCGAAAAGACCATAATTAACATAGACATCGGTATAATTATAATTTCCACTTTTTAATTGAACAATATTATAGGGAACTTTAAATACCGGGCCTTCGAATTTGGGAGTGTACTCCATATACATAGCCTTTCTTAAATACTTAATCAACATCGGGGAATCACCGTTAAACTGGGGGACATACATTCCGGCATCGGGTTCGCTGAATACATATCTTCCGTTCATAAATTGATCAGTAAACCCGAATGAAAAATACTTATACTGCCAAACTTCAGTACGCATATGTATTACCGATCTGCCTCCCGCATTTATGTATGGCCTGAACTTGGTTGTTTTAAGCGGCATGCCGTATCGTAAAATTACCTCTCCGCGGTCGGTCTTCCATCCTTCAACGGCTGGCGGTGAGTTGGGATGGTTTTTATCTCTTTCGGAAAATCGCAAATTTGCATAAGCAACTCGTGAATAATGCTCAAGCAGTCTTTCATTATATTTTGTTAGGTAAAGAGGGTCATTAATCCTCCAGAAATATTTTATTATTTCCTTTAATTCCTTTGTCGAAAATTTTTTAAACTGATCACCAAAAATAGGTTTTATTAATTCTTTTACGGAATTAAAAGTAAAATCTTCCCTCTCTTTTTCGGACATTAAACTTAAGGCAGTTTTATATTCATTATAAGCTTTTTCAATTTTACCGGATTCATAATACAGTAAACCAAGGTAAAGATGAGCTTCCATATCATCCGGGAAAAGCTTTTGAAGCTTTTGTAAATATAAAATTCCTTTTTCGGGTTTCCCGTCATCTTCGTATAAAAATCCTAGGTGAAGATAAGCCTGACGGTTTAACGAGTCGTATTTTAAAGATTCTTTGAGATAAAATTCCGCAGTTTTAAATTCTTGCTGTGCAAATTCATCAAGGCTTAACGGAATATTATCTTCCGTTTGCATTACTGAATTATGAAGCTTATCAAAATCTTCCGCCTTAATTCTTCCTAAATTATATAAAGCCTTTGCCGATGTGCTGTCTATTTCCAGTATCTGTTTGTAAATTTTATAAGATAACCCGTTACTCATCCTTTCCATTATTTCAGCTAGTAGAAATTTGTATTTAATATTTCGAGGTTCTTGAAGCACGGCATTTTCTAATAATTCACGAGCGCGGATTCTTTTATAAACCGTATTTACTTTAAAATATAATTTGGCTAATTGATAAAACGATTCCGGGTTATTAAATATTCTAATGGATTTTTTAAATAATTTTTCTGCTGCTGCCGTATCCTTTTCAGATAATGCTTGAATCCCCCGGACATAATAAGTTCCGAACACGGAATCGTTTGATTGCGCAGATAATTTTATGCTTACAATAATTAGTAAGATAAAAATATTGTTTAAAACCGGCTTCATAACGATTATTAAAATTAGTGCCGTGGTAATTTAATAAAATCGTTTAAAATAGAAATGCTAAATTTTTTTAATTATGTATAACAAGACTTAAGCTACTAAGGAATGGTTGACGGATTTTTTAATGAACTGCGCTCTTGTGCTTTATTGCCGTTAAGATGAAAATTTGTCCCCATGTTATTCATGTTTGTTATTTTTTCATGAAATACGCCCAAGGGTTTTTGGCATTCGCCGCAAAAATAAATATATCTAACCCCAATTATTGAATTTATTTTACACATCCATACTGAATCTATTTCTTTCGAGCAGTTGTTACAATAGGCATGCATTAATTCTTTTGTAATTATCTTTTCCATCTAGGCTTTTTATTATATACTATTTAGACTATTAAAACAGGAGAAAGTTACCGGTTTTGGGAAAAATTTTTTAAATATTTAAAAAATGATAAATTTTAAGACTGAGCTTGGAGAATTAAAAATAATTTTTACACATACGAATTTAATAATTTAATTTTCGTTTGCAACTTATTTATTTAAGGATTGTGAATAAACGCCTAATAGGCAGCTTATTTATTTGATAAATTAAGTCCTCTAATCTTTATTAAATCGCATGCCAGACAAGATGTTACGGGAATATCTAGACTGTTTTTCCACCAATTATGTAATTTTGAACCCACAAGTTGACCTGTAAAAAAGGCTCCAACCAAAACAGGGTAAGTAATGAATGCAAATCCTAATCCGAATAAGAATCTTAATCCGACTACTAATGGAACCGGCACATGTATTGCAAGTGCCCATTTCACGGAAAATTTTTTAACATTTGCCCGCCAGTATCCGAAAGGAATATTTAAAAGAAATACAATCGCTGCTGTTTCAAAAAGTTTCATACCGGTTATAAATTTATTCTGAACATTAAAAATATTTATACCTCAAATAAAGTAAAAAATTAAACCTAAAAAAAATTATAACTTGAAGGCTAAATATTTTGGAGTAGGCGGTTAAAATAAGTATTGTCCGGTTATATTTTTTTTGTCTTTAATGTCTTTAAAATAAAAAAAGCTGTCCCACCGTTACCGGGGCAGCCTTTGAAATGATTCTGTTTTTTATAATGATTTCACATTTTCAAAACATATTCATAAATATATCATCATCTTGCTATATTTGCCAGAATCATTTTAATATATTTTTTAAGAATTTATCCGGCTTAAATAATTTTTAAATTCACTTAATTAGACTATTTAAACTACCTTAAGGTTTCATGATATTTGATGAAAGGCCGAAAGGTGTGATTTTATTAACCTAATTGGTGATTTACGGTTTTAATTGCTTCAACATATAATAATAATATAGCCAAATTATTTGAACAGAGGAGAACGAAAGAATGAAGAGATATTACCTTCCTTTAGGCAATAAATACATCAACAGCATTACCCGTATGCAGAGATTTACTTCTGCATAAACCTTAACGGGATTAAAGAAGGAATGGAAAAAATTCTAAAAAGCAAATTAAGAATTTAAATTGCAGCAAATACATTATAGACCGGCACTTATGCCAAGTTTATAATTATCCGGGCTATAATAAAATGGGATGATTGACCGGTTTGAAATTATATTTAATAATACCGTTAGCTTCCGATTATTCGTCTATGATAATTTATCTGGCCGAGATGATAATTCAAATGAGTTGTAAGGTGAACCAGGAAAAAACCGGTAGTCATTTTGGAGTTAAAAACTTCAATCGGATATAAAGCATCAAAATCTTCTTCATTTAAAGAACTAATAGTTTTAAAAACAATGTCATGTGTTTGGTCAATACTTTGTAAAAGAATCTTTTTGGCAACACCTTTTTCGGTGAATTCGGCCTCCCTATTACGGATATATCCGGTATTCCCAAGCACAGCACCAATAAATTGGTTTAAGTTACCTATAATGTGCAGACACAAATTACCCCCTGAATTTTTAATGTTTTTTTCAATCAACCATAATTTTTTCTCATCTTCATATAAGCTGGTTTCAATTCTAAGTTTATTTATATCCCTATTGAAAATTTCTATAAGAGTTTTTTTCATCATCATTTAAGCCCTAGATTATTAAGTTGGAGAAAGTGATTACTTGCTTAAATTTCCGCTAATTACTTACCGTAATTTTATTAAACCGATTTTAGAGCGGATGTTCTCAAATTATTAACTCACGTTATGCTGCTGCTCCGGAATAATGAAAATTTGGTTTATTGGAGTATAAGAATTGTTCTGTTATTCCAACTTGCCTTTGGCAGGCAGGCATTTCAGAACTCCAAGCATTGATTTTGCGTAAGGTAACTTATTAACATAATTAATTGCAAGAGAACTTATTAATATAATAACTTATTGTCAATAAATAATTTATTTCCTTGATTTTATTACATAACAAAAAATTTCCGTTAAAAATTTAAAAATTTTATCCGATTATTGAATTGGGATTATAATGTTCGTTTAAGACCCATAAAAATATATTTTAAAAAACGAAGAAATTAGAAACAAATTAAAATGATTGGTGAGAATTTCCAGGTTGAACAAGAGTTTGAAGAAGCGGAATTAGGTGAAATAATTACGGCTAAATTCAGGAGTCTTGCCAAACAATATTTCCAGTTTGATGTTCTTCTGGAAACCGATTACCTTAAGTTAATAAAAGAAAGCTCGCAATTTTACAGTTTCAATCTTCCCGAAGATATAAACGAATTGTTTATTAAATATGAAGAAGCCCCGTTGTTCTGGATTTACAGATCACCGGTAATGAATTACTTGGAGAATTTTTTTAAAGCATCTATAGCCCGGGGCGGCAGCGAAAATTATTATAAAGTAATAAAAGATTTTTATTCCAAATGGGTATTAAATACACACCAAGATGAAAAAAGATATTTTGCTGCCTCGGCTATTAATTATTGTGAAAAAAAATCAAATAGAAATAATTTTCTAAATTTAATTTATGAGTCCGTTATACTGGCATACGATAAGCATTTAATGAATGCGGCAAAAGCGGTTGAATTGCTGGAAGATTCAAAGGAATTAATTAACGGGCAGAAATTAAGTGAGGATATTAAAGAAGAACTTAGTTACTTAATAAATTTATACCAGGGATTTTTTTGTATAAGGCAAAATAATAACGAAGCGGCAGTTAGCTACTTCGACGAAGCATTATCCGTAAAACCGTCGGGAATAACTGCAAAGTTTTATCTTTCACTCAATTCCGTAATTGGAAAAGACGAATTTTTCTCCACGGAAGTTTTGGAGGATTTATTTTCATACGATATTTCAAGGATAGAATTTGCTATTGATAATAATAATTTATCGATGATGGATTATTTTATTAAGAATTCAATCACTAGTAATTTGTTCTATTATCCGCAATTATCGAACTCATATTCCGTGTTTTCCGACTTTCTGAGAAATATTAAAACCTCTGCCCAACATGATATTAACAAGCTGAAAGCTAATATTAACAATCTAAAAAACCTTAATTTGCGGAGATATTACGATGATAAGGTAAAAAACAATATTTTGTTTATGGATAAACTATTTAAAAATTATTATAAAGAAGAGAATATCCTTTTTAACGGAATAACGGATAAACTCTTTCAACAATTCAAAAATACTACCGATATAATCATTAACGGAATTAAAGAAAAGTTTTATGCTGAAGTAAAAGAAAAGCTAAAAGTTTTTTCAAGCGAACTTGAGTATAAGCTGGCAGATATTCAAATATTAACAAAAGAGCATGAAGAGCAAAAGAGCAGGTTTAAGGAAAAAATAAACAATGCTATTAAAGGAATTGAAAAAAAAGCATCCGAGAGTATATCGTATTTGGAAGAGCGAATTGAAAACCTTAATCTGGAAGCCGGTTATGATCCGAAAGCCGCATTTAAAAATGCAATGACGTATAATTTAATGATTTCCTTTACTGTATTTTTAATGGGAGGATGTGCCGAATATTCAAATACATTTATGACAAATACTACAAAATATTATGAGTTTTTCTCCACCGTAGTACTAACAGGTTTTAAATGGAGTTTCATTGCTTTCACAGTAGGTTTAATTATTTCATTGGCTGCAGCAGGGTTGGCAATAATGGAAGGCACAAATCAAAAGAAAAAACTTCTTCAGATTATAAACAAAATTAAAGATGATAAAGATTATCAAATGGAGTATTATAAAAAAGAAACAGAACGTAAAGAAAAAGAAAGTGATGAAAAATTTAATAAGATAATTGAAGAGAAGAAAAAATATATAGATAGCTTAAAAACCGAAAAGGAAGCTGAAGAAAAGAAGTTCAACGAGGAAGCCGAAAAACAAATTCAAGTAGAAATCCAGCCTCTCACGGAATTAATAATGCAATAATTTCGAAAGCATTTATTTAAAAGTTTCGTAATTAATAATTACATGCATTTACCCATCTCAATTCATTAAGTGATAATACAAACCAATTCTTTAATCTGCAGATATCTCTCCAAAACATTAAATAGGCTGGCTAATATTAGCCAAGTATAGAAAAAAAACCATTTAATCTGTTATTAAATATTCATAATTGATAGGAAAAGGTATGGTATAAATTTAGATAGGTATACTGGCAAAAGAAAAAAATGAATTATTATGAAAGTAGTAATATTAGCAGGCGGTTTGGGAACAAGAATTAGTGAGGAGTCTCATCTAAAACCAAAACCTATGATCGAGATTGGCGGGAAACCTATTCTCTGGCATATTATGAAAATTTATTCTCATTACGGATTTAACGAGTTTATAATATGTCTCGGTTACCGCGGATATTTAATAAAAGAATACTTTGCTAACTATTTCCTTCACACATCGGATATTACGTTTGATTTTAAATATGGAAATCAGATAACATATCACGATCATTATACTGAGCCGTGGAAAATTACTCTTGTCGATACCGGGAGCGAAACACAAACCGGCGGAAGAGTAAAAAGAGTCCAGCCTTATATCGGTGATAATCAGTTTATGCTTACGTACGGAGACGGTGTTTCCAATGTAAACATTAATGATCTTGTTGCCTGGCATAATGAACAAGGTAAATTGGTTACGGTTACTGCCACTCAACCTACGGGAAGATTCGGAGTTCTGAGTCTTGATAAACAAAGCAACGTTTTTGAATTTGTTGAAAAACCTAAAGGCAACGGTACTTGGATCAGTACAGGGTTTTTTGTCTTTGAACCCGAAATATTCGACTATATTGCCGGCGATCATATTGCCCTAGAAGGTGAACCATTAATGAAGGTTTCGGAAGAAGGCAGGATGAGCGCTTTTAAGCATACAGGGTTCTGGCAGTCAATGGACACTTTGAGAGATAAAAATTTATTGGAAGATCTCTGGAAAACAAATAGAGCGCCGTGGAAACTTTGGGAAGATAAAGTTTATGAGCTTAAATAACCGGAATTATTTCAGCGGTATTTTTAACGGAAAGAAAATTCTCATAACCGGAGATACGGGATTTAAAGGCTCATGGCTTGCAATGTGGCTTAAAGAACTTGGAGCTAATGTTTACGGATTTGCTTTACCTCCCAAAACAGAAGATGATAATTTTGTAAAAGCAGGGCTGAAAGATAAAATCCATCATCTTGATGGTGATGTACGAGATTTAGATAAGTTAAAAACGTATTTTTCCGATGTTCAGCCTGATATCGCATTTCATTTTGCTGCTCAACCGCTTGTTTTGGAATCGTACGAAGATCCGGTTTATACTTTTCAGACAAATGTTATAGGCACTATAAATTTTTTAGAAGTTGTTAGACTCACTGGCAGCCTCAAAGCCGCTATTGTAGTGACAAGTGATAAATGTTATAAAAACAACGAATGGCTTTGGGGCTACCGCGAAAATGATCCGATGGGCGGAGATGATCCTTACAGTGCTTCTAAGGGATGTGCTGAATTAGTTACTAATTCATATATCAAATCCTTTTTAACCAAACAGGGTACTTGTACTGTTGCATCTGTTCGTGCCGGGAATGTTATAGGCGCAGGAGATTGGGCAGAAAATAGAATTGTTCCGGATTTTTTCAGAGCAATTATAAAAAATGAAAAATTAGTTTTAAGAAATCCGTACTCAACAAGACCCTGGCAGCATGTTTTGGAACCATTAAGCGGCTATTTATACTTAGCCGTAAAATTATATACGGGAGAAAAAAACTTTTCCGGCGGATGGAATTTTGGACCGTCCGGCGGAACTAATCGTACGGTTGTTGAGCTTATAGATGAAATTATAAAGACATTTAACAAAGGTGAATATATTTCGGATAGTACACCCTATAAACCTCATGAAGCAAAAATGTTGAACCTTGACATCTCCAAAGCAAATTGGTTTTTAAAGTGGAAACCTGTTTTAAGTTTTGAAGAAACCGTAAAATTTACTATTGACGGTTATGCTGCGGACCTGTATGGAGATGATATTTACGAAGAGCGAAAGTCTCAAATAGAATTATATTCCGGTTTAGCTCTCGAAAGAAATATAGAATGGGCACTATCGAATGAATTTGCCGGGGTATTTTAGAAAAATGCAGGAAGTAAAATGGCAGCCTCAGAATTAAGAGAAAAAATATTAGAGCTTACAAAAGAATATTACAGAGAGAAATTTTCCGATGATCCTTTTATCCCGGGCAAATCTGTGATAAATTATGCTGGAAGAGTATTCGATGAGAATGAACTGGTATCGCTTGTCGATTCATCTCTTGATTTTTGGCTTACCGAAGGACGTTATGCAAGGACGTTCTCAAGAAAGATTAGAAAGTTTTTGAATGTTAAATATGCCGTCTTAACAAACTCAGGTTCTTCCGCAAACCTAATTGCATTTTCTACATTAACTTCCGAAAAGCTTGGAGAAAAAAGAATTAAACCGGGAGATGAAGTTATAACTGTTGCAGCCGGCTTCCCATCAACGGTTGCGCCGATAATTCAGAATAACTGTGTACCGGTTTTTGTCGATGTCGATATTCCGACATACAATATCGACATAGGAATGATGAAGAAAGCATTATCGGAAAAAACCAGATGCATATTTATTGCGCATACTTTGGGAAATCCTTTTAATGTTGATGAAGTATTGCGCTTTGCCGATGAAAATAATTTGTGGGTAATTGAAGACAACTGTGATGCTTTAGGAAGTACTTACAACGGAAAATTCACCGGAACATTCGGGCATATCTCTACAATGTCGTTTTACCCGGCGCATCATATTACAACCGGGGAAGGCGGTGCTATCGTTACAAACGACGATCAATTAGCTAAAATTATTAAATCGTTCCGTGACTGGGGAAGAGATTGTTATTGCGGTTCCGGGATAAATAATACCTGCGGGAAAAGATTTTCACAGCAGTTTGGTACATTGCCTTTAGGTTACGATCATAAATATGTTTACTCGGAAATAGGTTATAATCTTAAAATTACCGACATGCAGGCTGCGGTGGGATGCGCACAAATTGAAAAGCTTACAGCATTTTGTAATAGAAGAAGAGAAAATTTTAAAGCGTATAAGAATATTTTCGAGGAATACGAAGACTTCATAATTATTCCCGAAGCCACAACCGGTTCCGACCCGTCATGGTTTAGTTTTATTATAACCGTAAAGGAAGAAGCCCCTTTTACAAGAGATGATTTAATCAAGTATCTAAATAATCATAAAATAGAAACAAGGAATTTATTTGCCGGTAATTTAACAAGGCAACCTGCTTTTCAAAATAAAAAATTCAGAATTGCAGATAATCTGAATAATTCGGATTACATTATGAACAATTCATTTTTCCTGGGAACTTATCCGGGGCTTACAACAGAAAATCTTTCCTACATAAAAGAAGTTGTGATTTCATTTATGAAAATTTTTCAAGAGGTACCAGCATGAACAAATCAGAAAAACCGCTTTTTATTTTTGAACTTGCTAATAACCACATGGGAGATATTCAACATGCTTTTAGAATCATCGATGAAATTTCAAACGTAACAAAAGAATTTGACTTTTCCTTTGCCTTCAAGTTGCAATACAGGCAGCTGGATACCTTCATTCATCCCGATTATGTCGGACGGCAGGATATCAAGTATGTAAAAAGATTTTCGGAAACCAGGCTAAGTAAAGAAAGTTTTAGAAAAATTAGAGATTATATCAAATCGCAAGGTTTTCTTGCCATGTGTACTGCTTTCGATGAACCTTCCGTTGATATGATTGAAGAACATGAATTTGATATTTTGAAAATCGGAAGCTGTTCATTTACAGATTGGCCTCTGCTCGAAAGAATTTCAAAAACGAACTTACCTATTATTGCATCTAATGCAGGAGTATCATTGGAAGATACTGATAATGTGGTTAGCTTTTTTGAACATAGGAATAAATCAATTTCCTTGATGCACTGTGTTGCCGAATATCCGACTAAACCTCAGAATCTACAGATGAATCAAATTGATCTTTTGAAAAACAGATATCCGCAAATAAGGATTGGTTTCTCTACTCATGAATCGCCGGATAATATGGTACCAATTAGAATTGCAATTGCTAAAGGAGCTTCAATTTATGAAAAGCATGTTGGAGTTAAAACAGAAAAGTATTCCTTAAATGGTTATTCGGCAACTCCTGAGCAAGTTTATAATTGGCTTAAAACAGCAAAAGAAAGCTTTGAAATTTGCGGAGTAGAGAATGAACGCTACACGTTTACGGAAAAAGAATTATCCGATTTAAGAGGATTGAGAAGAGGTGTCTTTGCAAAAGAAGATATTCCTGCCGGTAAAAAATTAGATATGTCGAAAATATTTTTGGCGATACCGATCCGGGAAAATCAATTATCTGCAAATGATCTATCTAAGTATACCGAATATAAGTTGGTTAATGGAATTAAGAAAAATCAACCTATTTTATTTAGCGATATTTGGAAAACCGAACTGCGCGAAAAAGTTTTGGGAATTGTGCATGAGGTTTCCGGTTTTATTATTAAGAATAATGTTCAAGTTCCAAACAAGCTTGATTATGAATTCTCTCATCATTACGGGCTGGACAATTTTTATAAATACGGGTGCACTATAATTAATTTTATCAACCGCGAATATTGCAAAAAAGTAATTATACTTCTTCCCAACCAAACACACCCTGAACAATACCATATGCAGAAGGAAGAATCGTTTTACATAATGAACGGAAGTCTTGAATTAACTTTGGATGGAGTTACTAAAAAATATAATGCAGGCGATATAGTTGTCGTAGAAAGAGGAACCAAGCATAAGATGTACACGGAAACAGGTGTTGCCTTTGAAGAAATTTCATCGACTCACTTTAAGGATGATTCTTTTTATACCGATGAAGAAATAACGAATAATAAAAATCGCAAAACCATGATTACATACTGGCTGAATTAAAAAT
>JBJKQP010000172.1:0-3367 GCA_046705105.1 Ignavibacteriaceae bacterium
TTGACGGATTTAAGAAAAATATAAAAAACTTAATATTCAGCACTGGTGCAACCTACCCAACAACACAGCAAGTAGCCAAAGAATACCCGGAATTTCCTACCCAATATTTAGCCGGCAGGGAATTTGATACATATATCAACAATCCGTATATGATTAATTTATATGGAGTTGAAGTAGATTGGCAAACACATTTTTGGTACCTGCCGGGTCCATTATCAGGATTCGTACTCGATGCAAATTATACTCATATTTTTTCCGATGCTCATTATCCCAGAACAGAAAGAGTTTCTTTAGGTTATGATCCTTACACCGGCACTGAAAAATATGCATATATAGATACCTTTTATACCGCACGTTTATTAAATCAGCCGAAGGATATTTTTAACATATCTGCCGGGTATGACTATGAAGGATTTTCAAGTAGATTATCTATTTATTATCAGGATAATGTTTTTAAACAGCCAAGCTTTTGGCTGCAAGAAAGAATTCATTCCGGTCAATATTTACGTTTTGATTTATCAGTAAGGCAGAAACTCCCCTGGCACGGAATACAAGTATACTTTAATCTAAATAATATTACAGGAGAAGATGATATTAGTTTAAACGAAAAAACAGCTTTCCCTGCTACAAGACAAAAGTATGGTATGTCAGGCGATCTTGGAATACGATTAGACCTCTAAATTTCAGGTACTCAACTAATAATTATTTCTTCAACAAAAAAAAGGAGTCGCAAATGAAAAAGTTCTTTACAGTTCTACTTTTAAGCTTGGGTGTATTTTTATTCAAGCCAAATTTGCTGTTTGCCCAGAACGACACGTTGGATATAGGAGCAAATGATGCTCTAAACATCAGTGAGGTTATTAACGGGGATACACTAGCCGGCGGAGTTATTAAGGTTCCTAACCGTGTCTATCGTTTACAACGCGGAGTTATTTATGCCTTAGATCAAACAATAATTGTTAATGGTTCCTTTAAAATGATTGCAGCACCTGGAACCGGCAGACCACCTGTCCTTGCTCCGAAAATTCTTGCCGATAATTCTTCCATAGCAAGGTATATTGAATGCTTCGGTTCACATGCAAACGTAGAGTTTGATGATATTTATTTCCTTGGAATTAGGCAGGATGGTCAAATTAGTAATGCATTAAATTCAGGTATTTCCATTATGGCGGATCACATGTCGTTAAAGGTTAGAAGATGTGTATTCGATGGATATGGTGCAAGAGGAATACAGGTCTTTGAAGCCGGTGGATGGAGTAAGATAGATGTGCAGGATTGCGAGTTCCGTAATTTAATCTATCCCGGCGGTTCTTGGTTATACGGCCAGGCTTTTAAAACAACATCAAACACTACTCCTTTAGATACGGTAAAATTTATTAATAATACTTTTTTAGCATGCGGCAGCTACGTATTTGGAGTTAGCGGCTATGTTAATTATGCACTTTTTGATCACAATACTGTATTATACGGCATAGGGAATACCTTATTATGTGCATACAATACCAATGTACACATTACAAACAATATATTTTATTCCACATTTGTTGCCATGGGGTATAAACCTGCTGTTTACGGAGATTGGTTTTACCCGCGTCCCGATACAGTATCGAATGGAATTATTGATGTAAACATACCCGATACGGTTTCTTTTCGTGATACAACGCTAATTATGCCCGGAGAATCTTACATAATCGATACAGCACAAGGTGTAACTCCTAGCATGGCCAACGATCATAACAGGGTACTGGATGTTAATCATAATGATTATTTCTATCCGAATAAATTAACTAATTTTATTACTACTTATGATGATAGCGTAACTTCTTATATTGATGTGGCCTTCCCGGGCGGATCGCAAAGCATGCTGAACACAATTGCTCAGCCGAGGTGGATGAATGATTATACGAAAAAGATATTAACAACCAAAGTACCTCAAATATCACCTTTAATAAATATTGATAATAGCACCACATATAATGTAGATCCTCAGTTCAATGATGCAGATGCAGTAGACCTAGTCGACTCGGTTATAGGAAAGCTCCAACAAATATTAACTAATAATATTACTTCAAGTAGATGGACTTACAAATTAACCTATCCTCCTGCTTGGCCGCTGCCCGAAAATCTTACATACAATAATGCTCAGGTATACACAGGTGCTGCAAATGGATTCCCGTTAGGAGACCTTAACTGGTTTCCCGAACAAAAAGCTAGATGGGAAGCGGGAGAAAGTCCTCTTGATGTAAAACATGTGGATAATAATATCCCAAGTAAATTTTCACTTTCAAATGCTTATCCAAATCCTTTTAATCCGTCTACAAATATTAAGTTTAATATTGCTAAATCCGGACTTGTTACTCTAACTGTATATGACATACTCGGAAGGAAAGTTGCGGAGCTTGTTAATAAAAATTTAGCGGCCGGAACTTATTCAGTTAATTTTAATGCTTCGAATTTAGCTTCGGGTACATATATATATAGATTAATGTCGAATGGCCAGCAGATCTCAAAGAAAATGCTCCTCTTAAAATAAAGACACGGATTTCACTGGTTATAAAGGAAGATAATTTTGAAATATGATTAAGAAATGTAACCTCAGTTAATGAGAAAAAATCATCTTCTCGAATTAGCCCCGGTTTTCCGGGGCTTTTTATTTCAATTCATGTTGTGTGGATTACGTTAAAAATGTAAAAATTATTTTAATATAGGGAATGAAATCAATTCCTTAATTTTTCCCTTACGGGGATAGGAATAATGTAAATATTCAGTCGTTCTAATTATCAAAAATCATAACTTAGCATATGCTTAAATATATTTTAATTTTTGCTACAACTCTGAAGAATATATTATAGTAAAATTTTGATTATAGATTTTTGTAAAGTTTTTTAATTACTTAATTTTCATTATTAAGTAAAAATAATATTTATCGGCGTTGAGCAGCGAAATCCGCGAGAGATATTTCACGCAGATTCCGCAAATAACGCTGATATATTTACGGAGGAATTTATGAATACTATTGCCGGCAAAACTATTTTTATTAAAAAGTATTTAAAACCGGGCGGCCTGTTTGCTTTCCTATTTATTCTTTTAATCGCTTTTTATTTTAATAGTGTTTCCTACGGGCAGAACCGCGGAACATCTAGTCAATTGTTGTTTGCTCAAAAAACATATGTAAATAGTTCCTCTTTAATGAGAAAAGGATATATTCCCGAAACATTAAAAACAAGAAAGGGAGCAGGAACTAGTTCACTTAAATATCCCGCCGCACGGCGTGATAAAAAGGTTGATACTTACTTCGGCACAAAAGTACCGGTGCCGTATCAGTGGATGGAAAATATTAACAGCCCGGCTGTAAAGAAATGGGTAA
>JBJKQP010000173.1:0-20328 GCA_046705105.1 Ignavibacteriaceae bacterium
CGATTATCACGCCGTATTTAATTACTTCTCCCCCGTTCTTTATATCTTTTAGTGCCACTTTGTGGCCAAGCGGTATATTGTCTTTTGCAGTAACAGTGTACTCGGTGCCGTCTTCAAGGCATGAACCAGTAAGTTTTTCACCGCTCTTTATTTCGGCTACCGCCACTCCCACACTGTCTCCGTTATTATGAACAAGAAATTGTGGCTTCATTTTTTACCTCTTATCTTTTTGATTGTTTTAATTTTATTTTTTGTTGTTTCATGTTTAGTGCAAAGCATATAGCTTAAAGTGTTTATTCATATATTACAATCTATGTTTAGCTTTCTAATTCTAAACTTTTAATTTATCAGAAAGCTATGTTTAATTATTAAATTGTCTAACTTGCCTGCTGCGGGCAAGGTTGCTCAATTGCTTTTAACAATTAACAATGCAGCAATTTAGCAGCTTAACAATTAATTCCCACAATTTTTAACTATTAATCATCATTGCCTTTTGCCACTACCCTTGTAAGCACCGAACCGGTGAATACTTTTTTCCGTATTCTGTTTCTGTACAAATTGATAGTTATATCTACTATTGGTCAAAGGAACAAACAGCCTGAAATACATACTTAGCTCAAAACGCTGTTCGATTATCCAATGTGTTACTTTATTTTCAGTCTATTTAGAGTACCGGTTTCGCTATTAAATGCAACAATCATTTTCTTATCTTTAAGTCCCAGATGTAACCAATAAAGCTTGTAAAATTGTTACAATAAGAATAGTTGTAAAAATCTTCCAGACAAGGGAAATATTTTTTGTATTATAAAGATTCATTTAACGTCTTAACGATCTGAATAAAGTAATAAGATCTGAAGTAGTATTAATTTTAATATTACTAAGTTAATTTGATGTTATAGGGTTCTTAAATTTTTCCGTATATTATTTTATTTGACTATTTAACGCAATATTTTATTGCTTATGTGAGTATAAAGAGAGAATCTTTAGAGTAATTATCTAACTTTTGGAATTATAAGAAAAATAGAAATTATTTGTCCATTGCATTTAAAGCAAATGCATATGCACCGATAGAAATAGCTTTGCTGGTCCCTATTGTTGATATGCCAACACCAATCCGCATTTCGGGATCATACTTTATTTTTTTGTCTGTTCCGTAAACAAAAATTTCTCTAGTATAACCTTTTAGGAATTTTGAAAGCTGTTCTTCATCTTCAAGATTATATACATTTGATGAGAGCCTGCGAAATTTATTACCCTGTGGAGATGTAAATGTTCCGTTCATTTCATTTACTAAATGAGGTAAAAAAACATCTGCAGCACCTGCAAGTCCCCCGCCAATAACCACTAAACCATCTATCAAAGTTATAGCGTTGGAAATTGCATCACCCGTAGCTTCAGCCATTTCCGTAAAGGCTTTTATTGCTGCTGCTTTATGACCGGTTTGTTTACCGGAAGCTATATCATAAATATCTTTTGGAGTTGGAGAATCTTCAAATTTAATTCCCGCTTCGCGGGAGTATGTCTTTCTTATGCCTCTTATGCTTGCATTCTCTTCAATATTCATTTCCGGATTTAATTTATTTCTTAACAGCCAAATCTCTCCGGAACCGGAATTGTCTCCCAAAAATAGATTACCATCACTTACTATACCGGCGCCAAACCCCGTCCCTAACGTTAAGCCTAAAAGATTTTTATATCGTTTTGGACTACCTGCTTTTTCCAACAGATTATTTATATGCGGAAGAAATCCTGATATCGCTTCTCCGTATGCATATAAATCACCGTCATTATTTATAAAGACAGGAAGTTTAAATTTTTCCTCCAGCATCGGCCCAAGTGCAACACCGCCGTGAAACGCCGGTAAATTCGATAAATCACCTATAATACCGTTCGGGTAATCTGCCGGTCCAGGGAAAGCAAAACTTATAGCTACAGGTGCTTCGGTTAATTTCAACTTTACCTGTTCAAACCCATTTACAATCATATACAAACATTTATCCAAATCATCTCCATTGGTCGGCAAATTAATTTCATTTACAATTTGTTTGTTTCCCTGAATTGCGGTAAATACAAGGTTTGTCCCTCCTGCATCAAGAGTTAATACTATTCTTTTATCGGTTTCGTAATTCATTAACAATTAATCACCAACTTCTTTCATTAAGTCTTCTACTGTCCCTATTCTTATTTCCACCTTTTTATATTCTTCTCTTGCTTTTTTAATATTCTTAGCAAGTACTTCACGATTGCATTCAATCAATCTCTTTCCAATTATTTCAACAATATATGTCTGCCGGTAATCCGGTAAAGTTTCAATAATTTCTAATACATTCTGAAATACCGCATTTT
Source organism: Ignavibacteriaceae bacterium (assembly GCA_046705105.1). Classification (GTDB taxonomy): domain Bacteria; phylum Bacteroidota; class Ignavibacteria; order Ignavibacteriales; family Ignavibacteriaceae; genus FEN-1297. The sequence goes on from JBJKQP010000173.1 coordinate 2,347, forward strand.
CTTGTTCTAACATTTATTTTACTTTTTTATTTATTCTTTAAAGGTTGGATAAAATTAATTAAATATTTTTTAAAATACCATAATTGAAATTCTACCGACATTTCTATTGAGTTAATATATAAGATTAAATAATTAGATCCCGGCTGTTCTATTTCTTTCTCCTGTTTATATTCTATTCTTTTTTTAGTCTTCGCCGATGGAATATTCGATATAATAAATTCCATTGTTTCTTTTAATCAAGTACATAGCTGCCTCCTGGTTTTCGGAAAACTTAGCAGTTGTAGAGTAGATGTACAGTAATTTACTGTTCAGTTAAAGTCATAAACTGTACAAAATCAGAAGAGATTGTCGGATTTTAGGCGGGAAATGGCTGCCCCGTCAGGGTTCGAACCTGAACTTTTCTGATCCAGAGTCAGACGTGTTGCCAATTACACCACGGGGCAATTCTTATAAAAATATTAGTAAAAATAAGACTTTTCATTTTACAAAACAAATTAAGATGGAATATGGAAAATGGATGATGTTAGATGTTTAATGTATATTAGTAGCAGTATGTGGAATAATTGATGCAGGATACCGGATACAAAAAATCATCTTATAAAATCAACATAAATGTCTAGTAATCATTTTTAATTTGTAATTTTTAATTTATACTTTCGTGTGTAAAATTAATTTTCTTTTATAAAACTTTATTTGCCTGTACAATGAAATATTTTATCTTATTCTTAATTTTATTTCCCGGATTGGTTTACCCTCAAAAATTTTTATTTAACTCTGCTATCGGAAAATTTAAAGATGCTTCCGCATTCGATATTACATCAGCCGGTATTATTTATGTTACGGATGCAGGCACGGATGAAATTTATAAACTGGATACTTTAGGTAATGTGTTGGAATCTGCCGGCGGATACGGCTGGAGCAGCGGATTATTCGATAATCCCTCCGGTGTTTATGCTACACCCCTAGCCGTATATGTATGCGATAAAAATAATAACAGGATAGAAAGATTTGATAAAGATTTAAATTATATTTCCCAGTTGTACACAAGAAACAGCGATACAACCGCCGAACGATTCGGCTATCCTCTCGGCTGTGTTGTTTCACCTCAAGGCGATCTTTACATACTGGATTCAGAAAACAAACGTATCGTCGAATTTAATTCGTTCGGAAACTTTTCACAAAATTTCGGCGGTTACGACGCCGGTAAATTTGCATTATCCGATCCGCTTAAAATTGCCGTCTCACAAAACAATGATATTTATGTTATCGATGGAAAAAGAATTGTTATTTTTGATCAATACGGGACTGGTCTTTCTATAATAAAAACAGGTCTAGAATTGAAAGGGATAAATATTATATTTAATAATCTAACCTTAAATACCGATACGGAATTATTTTATGCAAATCTTTCTTCGAAAGAATTAAATTTAACCAAAATAAAATTGGGAGACTTTAATAAATTTAAGGGAATTATAAGCAGTCTTATTTTTAATCAAAAGCTGTATGTTTTAACCAAAAGTAAAATTCTTATCTTTAATATTGAAAAATAATTTTCGTAATGTTACTGTCTAAAAGGGAAAAATTTTTATAAATTATAAAAAATCGGATGCAATTGCAAAGTAATAGGACTAATAAATTAAAAGTCATTTTAAGAAGTATAATCTTTTTATCATTGCTCGTTTGGTGCATCGGTTTTTCATCTCAAGTTTTATTTCCCCAATCATCGCTTAGTGCTGTTTCATTTCCTATTCTTAAAAGAGTATACGGAATTGTGTGTCATCAAAGAATTGCAAAAACTTTTTTCATTAAAGGACACCGTTTATTTGTCTGTGCAAGGTGTACCGGAATTTATTTTGGTGCTTTAGCTATTTCGCTGCTATCATTATTCTTCTTTAAGAAAATTTCTTTCGGTATTAAACTGTTATATGTATCTATAATCCCTATGCTGGCTGATGTAATATTTACAACATTAAGAATTTATTCTTATGTAAAATTTATAGCGTTCGGAACGGGATTATTTTTTGGTTCGGTAGTATTTATTTATATTTTAGCTTCAATTGAAAATAATTTTTTAGATCAAAGAATAAATAAAAATGGATCGTAAAAATCTATTTCCTACTCTTGTAGCCGGGTTTGGAGCAGCAGTGCTTACAACCGTACCCGGAATAAAAAATTTTGCATGCTGTTTAATTGTACCTATGGCAGTAATTGTTGCTTTGTATTTGGATGTAAGAATTAATAAATCCATTCTGCCTGTTACAGTAAAAACAGCTTTAGCATTCGGATTCTTTACAGCTCTTTTTACAACAATATTCTCAACATTTTTTGATGTTTTGATTACTTTTATTACTCATACTAATGATTTTATAGAAGCATTACCGCAAACAGAATCTATGGTTAGGCAGTACCATCTTGGTGAGCTTTTAGGACAAACTATGGCTGTATTAAAGCAAATGTCAAACCAAATAAAAATTAACGGATTTTCACTTCTTTATACTTTTGGAATGCTTTTTAGCAACTTTGTAATAGACACAATTTTCGGACTGCTGGGCGGGCTGTTAGGAATGACTTTTATAAACAAACGAACGCAAATTTAAATTATAAGATATGGTTACCGCATTTATATTTGCAGTTCATTTAATCTTTGCTTTAATTATTTTTACAATAAAATGGCAGTATGAATCCGTAACTTCCGCATTTTTAAACATCGCATTTATAGGAATTCTATTCTCGGTAGGATGGTCTTTAACCGGAATTTTTTCGCAACTTGTTATGGGTCCCAAGGGATTCGGAATTTATTTTGACCGGGATGCTTTTTCTCTTACACTACTTTTTATAGCCGAATTTTTCTTTTATAAAATGTATTATAAGGATGTTTTTACTGAAGCCGGTAGGGAAAAACAATAACCGCCGTTTGCGGAACTTGTTTTTGATTCGGTGATAGCGGCTCAAACCTCCATTGATGCAATGAATTAATTGCGGCATTTTCCAGTCTGGTATCTGCTTTTATTAAAGGAATAATAGTTCCCACAGTACCATCCGGCATTATGGTAAACTTTAATCTAATATCAATTTCTTTTTGAACTCCCGGAGGATAAGCAGGTAAAATGTAACTATAAATTTTTCTTTGCCCCTGACCTCCCCAATCAATATCATAACCAAAACTTCCTGTACCGCTGGATTTATTTCCTTTACCCGTAGAAGTAACATTGGAATTTACATTATTTTCCGATTTTGTTTTTTCAACCGGGGCCTTTTCTTTTTTCTTTTCCGCGGGCTTTATAATATTATCTTGGGATGTATTTTCGGCTTTTGGCAATTCAACTTTTTTCACTTCAACTTTGTTATCTTTTGAAGTACTTTTAGGCTGTTTTTTTGCCTCTTGCTGAACATTATCAATTTGCGTTCCCTCAGCACCGGATGAACCCGGCAGGCCGCTTGTCCCGAAAGATAATTCTACATACTTCTGCGGCGGATATGTTATAGAAAAATTAATTATTAAAAACAACAATAATAAAATTATATGTATAAGGACCGATGTAGAGAATGATAAATTTCTAATCGAATTATAAGTCATAGTACTTACTCATGTTCATTTAAAAGCCGGCAGATAATATCAAGGACTTATTTTTTGTGTTTGAATAGTAAACTTATTTATTCCGGCAGCACGCGCTGCATCAATTGCCTTAATAACAAGATTTATCGGCACAACTTTATCTGCACGGATAATTAAATTATCAGTTTTCTCTGTTTTAGTAATAACACTCAGCCTGGCCGGTAATTGGTCAATGCTAATTTGCTGGCTGCCCGCATAAAATGCACCGGCAGCAGTAATAGTTACAACAAGCCTGGAAGGTGCACTCTGCTGGTTTGTTTTTGAACCCGGCAGTTTTACTTTAACGCCTGTTTGAATAACAAACTGCGATGTTAAAAGAAAAAATATCAACAGCAACATTACGATATCCGTTAAAGAAGAATAGCTGAAAATGCTTAACGGCTGGTTTGTAATTTTAAATTTCATATCGGAATTCCTAAATGTCTATTTCGATTTCTTCTTCCACATCCGTATGGCTCTCGGAACTTTCCTGAATAACATCAACAACATCATTGGCAACTGTTTCCATATCACCAACAAGTTTTTTTACCCTGTTAAGAAAATAATTATAGAATGCAAGAGCAGGTATTCCAACCATTAAACCGAATGCAGTAGTAATTAAAGCTTCCCAAATACCGCCGGCAAGGTCGCCGGGATTGGCGGCTCCTGCCAAATCCTGAATCCTCATGAATGCAGCAATCATTCCCGTTACTGTTCCTAAAAAACCCAGCAGGGGTGCAACACCCGCAACAGTAGCAAGGATTGAAAGTCCCTTTTCCAGTTTAGCAACTTCCTGCGTACCGGCATTTTCTATTGCTTCTTTAACTCTTTCATGACCCAGTCTATATTTTTTTAAACCTTTTCTTATTATGTTGGCAACAGGAGACTTCTCTTCCAGACAATAACTTACCGCACCTGAAACATCTTTCTTCTTCAGAAGACCCCGAATTCTTACCATAAATGCAGGAATGTTTATTTTTGCTTTTCTTAATACAATATATCTATCAATAATAACTCCAAGTCCAAGTATTGAACATAAGAGTATCGGCCACATAATAAAGCCGCCCTTAAGGAACATTGTTAATAAATTCATTTTTATCCTACTATTTTATTTCTATTTGAATCTTTTAGAAAAATTTTCAGCTTCCGCTAATGATTTAAAATTTCTGACCCTAACTCTATACCACGTACCCCGCCCCGGCAGCTCGACCTTTTCTATGAATGCATCGTAACCGGCGCTTTTAAATCTATTTACCCGTCTTTCCGCAATAGCTTTTGTACGCCAGGAAGAAACTTGAACGATATAGGAATTTCCGCTTTTATATATATTTCCTTTTACCTTTGAATTTGTTAATGGAGAATTAATTAATTTTCCGGATTCTTTTTTTACAGGTGTTTTTTTCTCCTGTTTACTTGTATTCTTAAGCAGGGAAGATAAATTGCTTTTCTCTACCGGAGGCTTATTCATAACGGTTTGAGACTTCGTTTTTATTGCACCTTGAGAAAAACCGGACTCTGACGGTTCATTTTTCCTTTCACTTTTTAAATACGGATAGGAAACCGGTATGTTAAAAGTACGGTTTATAATATCCGGTGCCGATGCCTGCATAACTTTTCCACCGGCAATGGTTTTTGGTTTAATTCCATTTACATTAATGTTTTTTAGATATAAAAACAACACAACACCTATAGCAATAATAGCTATAAGAGCAATAAAAAAAACGGCCGACGAATTTCTCTTAGGGGAAGAATATTTTATGTCTTTTACACGGCTTAAATAATCTTTAGAAGGATTTTCTCCGCTTATTTTATTTTTACCGGTTGATTTTGAAGAATTATTGGTATTATTATCTTTTCCCGCTGAAGTTTCATCTCCGTTTTTTTCCTTATCATCATATAATTCATTTATATCCTTTTCTTCAAGAGAAACCTCTTTGGCAGCAAAGGACTTGTCTAATTCTTTATTAGAAATTTCTTCATTATTAGTAACCGAACTATCAATTCCTTCAACTTCCGATTCTTCATCCCCGAAATTCCAGTCAACTTCTTCCTTAGTTTCTTCCTCTTTCGATTCATCCGTAAATTCGCGTGTCCTCGCTTTTACTCTTTGGTATTTTTGTAAATCTTCGGCAACTCTTTCTTCAAATTCTTTTGTTGTAAAATTATCTGCAGTTCTACTGTTTTCAGGCTCTTCAACTTTTGTTTCTTCTTCATGTATATTTTCATTTATTTCTTTCTTATCGTCCGCAGCATCTGCTATTCTATTATTATTTACCTCGACCTCCTTTTTTATTTCCTTATCTTCTTCAACTGCAGAACCAAAATCCCACGAAACATCCTCTAAACTATCACTCTCATCATTTTGTACGGTTTCCGGTTCGGTGCCTACATCCAAAATGGATTCTTCTTCTATCTGCCGTGATAAATCCTCGCCGAAATCCCAGGCCACATGATTAAATTCGGTAGCTTTTTCATTTATATTATCTGCAGATTTTTCATCGCTTGTATTTTTCTTAACAGGTGCTTTATCATCCCAAGGCAGTTCAAACTGGTTATCATTAATTATCTCGGGCTTTATAACAAGATATTCATTTCCCTTTGTATGTTTAGTAATAACTTCCGCACCCTGCAATAATTTTTCCACTTTAGTTTCAATAAGTTTTCTTAATTCGCCGCCTGTCGGGGGAACAAAGTATTCATTATCTTTGGCATCCTTTAAAGGAATAACCGGCTTACCTATACTTAAACTGAAATATGAATCAAGCTGATTGTAATTTTCATTTTCAATTAAATAGGAAGGTACATTGAAAATAAGATTTTCAGTATTCTCTTCCGGTTCTTCCCGAGTAGATGAAAATACAATTAAATCTGAATAATCCGTAGAAATTTTTTCCGCTGTTGTTGTAAGCATTGATTGAACAACAGCTTTACGAAATTGGAAATAGCCGAAAGGATTTATTTTTATTGCCTCACCCGGATTTAGTAAAACCGAAATTCGCTTTAAAAATATCTCAAAGAATATTTTAGCCTCCGAATCCGGAACACCGGACCGCTTCGACATTTTTCTTATAAGCTCTGCCTTGGTCATTTGAATTTCTTACTTTTATTTTACTTTTTTACCCGGTTAATAAATACCGGTATTTTTTATTCCTTAATATTTAATTTCTTCGTATTAATTAAATAAAAATATACACTATTTTCTATAAAAAAATAAATCTAATTGAACTTTACCACCGATAGTTTAATCCTGCCATTACATCTAAAGGCATCTCCTGATAATTATTCCACAAATAATTATTATGCCTATTTAAAAGATTATTTAACTTTAGTGTTAAATAAAAACCCGGACGGAGTTTGTATTCCAGGTTTATTCCAAGGTTAACATAAGTTAGCTTATTGTTATTTTGAATATCCGTATAAATATCGGATAAGTAAGTAATACTTGCACCAGCATTCAATCCTATATCAAAATTATAATTATAATTTAAAGTAGCCTTTAACAAAGGATAATACGGTATAAAGTTACCTGAAGTATTTTTTGTGTCGGATAGCTGTGCAGTACTGTAAAATACTCCTGCAGGACCGGGATGAAATAACAAGTTAACAAATGCAGTATAATTATTCGCACTTGTTGTAACAAGGTCAAACTTTCCGATACTATTTTTATCCGTAAAGTAGGGCAAATTATCCGACGAATAATATTTGAAGCCTGCATCAATCTCAAAATAAGTAAAGTATTCAAACTTTATTGCCGAGTTAAATGCAATTTTCTTTCTTAGGAAAATATTAGTGAATTTTTGAGCCATGAAATACGGATTTTGTTTAAGGAAATAACCTCCTCCCCAAAACTCGGTATGGGGATCTATATCGCCGTAAACTGAAATACCGTTTCCAAAATCTAAGGCTATTGCGGCATAAGGTAAAAACGATTTTTTATAGTTATCATAATTGAAGCCGAATGAAACTTTCATTAATTTATTAATGCTTAATCCCATTGTAGGTTTAACCGCAATAAACGATGTTGGGTATTGGTTTAACGCATTATTAGTAAGGATTTGCCTCTTATAAATTACATCACCACCTAAATTAAAATTAGGCAGGGTAAACCTGGCCAAGCCGCTTACTTTAAACATATTTTCGGAAAAGTTTTCATTATTACCAAGTGAATAATACCCGTCGGCAAACTTTGCGGAAAACAGGAAGTATTTACTCATTAAATTATCTACCTTAACAAAAGCGTCACCTGCATTAAAAACACGTTTAAAATTCGGAGTGTTTGAACCGAAAAGCTTGTATGAAGTTGTGCCTAAATCTCCGTGAAATTTTATTTGAGTGCCCGGCAGAAAGCCGGCATTATCTTTAACGGAGAGTAAAAGATTTGCTCCTCCGTTAATATGATATTTTTCAGTATTGCTTATATAAGGCCGCCGGTTATATGCATTGGCATAAGCCGAAAACAATCCTACCGGAAAAGGTGCGGAATAATATAAATCCGCATTAGGCAAATCGTAAGAACCAACGTCGAAATCAGCATGTCCTCTTACAAAATTTAGAGAATCCAATAATCCGATAGTACCTTTAACCGGGGTTGCTAATTCTTTAACAGGCAGGTTTTCCGTAGGAAATGCAGGCTTAATAAATGCCGGTGATAAAGTAGAGATAAAATTCGGGGGAATTTTTTTTGCTTTCCTTAATGTTACAATATCTTTACCCGTAATAACAAACTCCGGAAGTTCAACATTTGAATTCTGCTTCTGCTGATTTTTATTCTGAGCATATAAAGATATTGAGGCAGCTATAACTAAAATAAAAATTACTTTTTTCATTTTACGCTCCTCAATTTTCTTAATGCTTCCTTGCCGTATTTATCGCCGCGGTGTTTTGAATATACAATTCTGTACATTTCCCTGGCTTTTCGATTGTCTTTTAATTTTATATAACAGTCCCCTAACTTTAAGTTGGATTTGGTAACCCATTCATCATAGGCAGGGAAAATAGTACCAACCCTTACAAATGCTGTTATGGCATCGTTATAATCTTTTTGATTGTACAAAACTAAACCGTAATAATATTGTGCCTGTGCTCCTATTGCATCGGTTCTGTTCTGTGCAAGGTCTTGAAAGTAAGGAATAGCAACATCATATTGTCCGGCGTCAAATGATATTAAACCCAATTCCAATTTGGATTTTTCAGAAAAGATTGTCCCGCTGTACTTCTTTATAAGCTGACTGAAAACATTTACGGCATTGCTGGAATCTTTTTTACTTAGCATTGTCATTCCCTTCATAAACATTATTTCAGGGAATCTTAACTTGCTCGGTAATTTTGCCAAAGCCTGATCATAAATATTTAAAGCTGCCTTATAATTTTTTTGTACGTTGTAAATATTGCCCAATTCAATTGCCGATGCCGCTGCGGATTCGCTCTCCGGGTAAGTATTAAACACTTGATTAAAACTAAAAATTGCATCCTTGTACTGCTTAAGATTTTCTTCACTTTTTCCGACCCAATAATAAGCCTGCGGTACCAATTTGCTTCTGGGGTAGTCTGCTATAAAATCTTTATAACTTTGAGAAGCATTTTTATAATCACCTATGCTGTAATAAATATTCCCTTTTTGAAAAAAGATTTGATCCGCAAAACTTAATCCCGGGTTTTGATTAACAAACTGGTTTATAAATTTAATTGCTTTCTCCGGGTGGCCTTCCGCAACGTAACTGTCCTGAATTCCTGTAACAGCATCGTAAACATGATTAGACGAAGGATATTCTACCATAACCTGCTGATAATTTACAACAGCAGAATCATAATTACCCAAATTATAGTAACAATCTCCTATGGAATAATATATTAAAGCGCCAATTGAAGAATTAGGATATTTATTTAATACATTTTGATACCCGGCAATTGCAGCATTATAATTTCCCTGCTGGAAATAAATCCATCCTATAAAATATAAGGACTTATCCGCATATTCGGAGTTAGGAAATTTTTTTTGAAGATCCGAGAACACGTTTATTGCTTGCTGAAAATCATTTGCCTTAAATAATGCTTGGGCATATTGGTAATAATCGTACGGATTATCCAAGAACCTTCTATCATAATGAATTAGTTCCCGATAAATTTTACCGGCAGCAGCAAAATTTTTACTGCCGTAGTAACTATCGGCCAGTCTTAAACGTGCATCCAATGCCCGGTGGCTGTCGGGGTATTTACCGATAAATTCCGAAAAAACTCTAGCGGCGTTGTTATACTCTTTCAATTCATAATAACAATATGCTTTACCGTATAACGACATTCCCGCAAGTTCGCTGTTACGGCTGCTTACATTATCGTACCGGCTGATAGCATCCTTGTAATTTCCCATTGAATAATAACTTTCCGCCATATAAAAATTTACTTTATCTTTTTCAAAATCGGGATCCCTAAAATTAATATCCGAAAGGTTGGTTATTGCATTGTTATACTTATGTAAAAAATAATAAGCGGCCCCAAGCCCCAGCATCGAACGGTTGATTAAATTCTCACTTATCCCCTGAACATTCATTGCGTCTTCAAAATAGTTAGTGGCAGCCTCAAATTCTTTTTGTATGAGTTTCATCTCTCCTAAGACAGTATATGCACGTGCTTTAACAGAATTTTCAGATGTATTAATCGAACTTTTTAAATATTTCTCGGCGAGGTTATAATTTTTGGAATTATAATACAGCAGACCAAGCTGATATTCAACTCCCTTCATTAATTTATTATTAGGATATTTCTGTAAAAATTCCTGATAAATTTTAAATGCCGCTTCCTGCTGACCGGCATATCTTTTGGATTCTGCCTTCCAATAAAATGAATTGACCGCAAGACTATCATTGCCCTCAGAAAGATTATTGAAAATTCTATAGGCTTCATTATATTTTTTCTCCTGGAAGTACGTCCAGGCAAGTCCGTATTTAGCATCCCTTACTTCACTTGAAAAAGGATATCTTTTTAAGATTTCCAGATATACTTTCTCTGCATTCGAATAATCCTTCAAACGGTAATATGAATTTGCAAGCAAATATAAACTCTGTGAATAAACGTTAGCGGGTAAATCCTTTAATACGGGATCATTTAACTCAAGAACGGATGAATTATATTCTTTCAGTTTGAAATAACATATTCCGATTCTTATATGAGCAGCGGTAGCAAGAGGGCTGTCTGCATGATAGGAAAGTAAATTATCGTAATATTTTTCCGCACTTTTATAGTCACCTATTTTTTCAAAAATCCTTGCAAGCGTATAAATTGAATAATCAATATATTTATTATAAGGATGTTTGTTTATTGCGTCTTTTAAAAAGACAATTGCATCTTCCAGTTTGTTCTGTTTCGAATAAGTTTCACCAACCCAGTAATAAGCCGAACCGGTATGACCGCTTTCCGGGTATTCGTCAATTATTCGTTTAAATCTTTCTCTGCTTTTGGTGTACTCCCCTTCCTTATAATAAATTAGTCCAAGATTATACAAAGCATCATCGGTAAAACCGGACCAGCTAAAGTGATTTACAAAAAATTCAAATCCGGCAGCAGCAGCATTAAATTCACCCAGTTTCATTAAAGCATCTGCTGAATAATATTTTGCAGTTGCATAGAGACCGTCGGTTAGTTTATAACCGGAAAAGAATTTTTGGAATAAGGTACCGGCCTTTGCATATTCTTTATTGTTATATGCATTCATAGCCTCCGAATATTTGCTTGCAACCGTTTGAGCAAAGCATATTGTACCTATGTTTAATATTACAATAGTAAAAGCTAAAAGAATTTTCTTCATTATATTTTTAACAATTCTTTAAAAAAGATAACAAATAATCCGCCGGTTATACCGGCTGCAAAGTTAACAACATCATTGTTAATCCATTTCACCCCTTTTGTTAAAACCGAAAACCGGTTACAATGAAATCTTTTCTCGGTAATTTTACCGCAAATTTTACATTTATATTGTGCCTGAACCAACGCTCCCAAAATGCTGTCCGCCACGCTCCCAATTATACCAGCCAATGTCACGATAAGCATGAAAATAAAAATATTTTTACTTACCCAACTTAATGATGATAACGGAATAATAAAAGCACCTAATACGGTTCCTATAAACCCGTTAACAGAAATTCCCCCGGACACTCCCTGTTCTACAGGTTTGAAGTTTAAAATACTAACTGTTTTCATTTTCTTAAGAGTACCTATTTCCGTTGCCCAAGTGTCTGCACAAAAAGCTGCCAGTGATGAGACGTAAACGGCATATAAAAGTTCCGAATGATGAAATTGGTTAATTATAATTAGTACACCGCCGATTCCCCCGTTTGCCAGCACCTGGAACATATCCCGTGTCCCGGTTTTTTCAAAGTAGGTTTCCACATCCGGATTTTTCTTTTTCCTTAACTTGGAAAGCAAGCTTGAAAGGATAAAGAACGCAAGAATAGGAACAGCCCATTTTAACCCTCCCAGACCGAATATTAAACTGCCAAGTATAAATTGGGTTACACTTCCGCTTAATGTTAAAAATTTTAAGCGAAAGGAAAATATCGAAATGAAAAAAGCTAAAAGTATTCCGATAAAAATCTGCTTTTTCATAAGTCTAATTTAATTATATATTTTAAAATACTTTACGGAATAAAAATAAAATTTAAATGGAATATTTTGTAGCGTTACCATCAAGTCTTGGATTAATAATCTACCATCTTAATTAATTGTTAATAGTTATCGATCAATGGTATAAGTATTCCGGTCAGCTAATACTATTAATTAATTCACTGAGCTTAAGCAGAAAGAGAGATGGCATCTTTTCTTTTGAAGAAGAATTCGATAAAAGTTTTATTTCTTTCAAAAAATATATATTTATTCTTCCCATAAAAGATGCCATCTCTTGCTCTCATACATTTTGCGTTACTTCAGCAGTAATTCAGTCTTTTTTATTAAAACCCGAAAACGTATTTTGTTATACGTTATTTAAATTGCTTTTAAATTTATAACTAAAGGTGAATCGATGAAAAAATTAACAACAATTTTAATTTCATTATGTTTTATTTTTATGTTCGCAGGCTTAAACAGGGCTCAAATTAAAATTGGAATTGGAGGTGGATTAACTTCCATACAATCTCCTAATGCTCTTAAGGAAAGTATTTCCAGCGGCGGTAAGGGTTTTACGGGGAACTACCATTATACCGTAATGGCCAAACTATCTTTGCCGTTGGTACCTTTTACGCCTGCCGCATTTATCGATTACCATATTTTAAGAGGAAGCGGTTCAATAGGTTCTAAAACTGTGGAAACTTCCATGGACATCTTTTCTTTGGGATTGGAGGGTGAGTTTACTTTGCTTCCCATTCCTTTTTTAAGCCCTTATTTTTGCGTCGATGTTGCGCTAAATAAATTCGGTAAACTGGAAGAAACAGGGATGGCAAGCCAAGCCGGGATGTCCAGATACGGAGCCGGTTTAGGTGTGGGAGCTGTTCTATCTATCTTACCTAAAATTGATATAGACGGAAGTATAAAATATCAGTTTATGAATTTAATAGGTAAAAGCAGCGGTGAAGGCAGTATTAACGCACTTACATTAAATATACTTTTACTGTTTTAAAACAATAAACCCCCGCTTAACGGGGGTTTAATCTGAAAAGTTTTTAGTTTACTTAAGTGCTGTCAATTCATATTCCGCTAACTTCTTATAAGTCGGATCGGCCTTAGCTTTGTCGAACATTTCTTTGGCTTTTTCTTTATCTCCTTTATTCTTATATGCCACTCCCATATAATAATAGGGACCGCCTTTACCAATAGTTGTTCTATATTTTAAAGCATTCTGAGCAGCATCCAGGGATTCATCATATTTCCCCAAATCGGAATAAGTTTTTGCCAGTTCCAGGTAAGCAGCATCATAGTTGCTATAACTAATTGCTTTTTTTAAAGCTTCTACCGCTTTTTTAGGATTATTATCATTGTTGTATTCACTTGCAAGCTTTGCATAAACCAGAGACAGATTTTTCTTTATTTTATCTTTATCCGAATTATTTTTTAAATCGGGCAGTACTTTTTCAAAATTTGTAGCAGCATCCTGGTATTTACCCATTGCAAAATAAACACTTCCAAGCGCATTGTATGCCGCGACAAAATCCGGTTTTAATTTTATGCAAGCTTCGTAAGATGCCTTAGCCGAATCCAAATTCCCGTTCTTTATAAAGGCTACACCTCGCTGGTAATAAATTCTAAAATCCTTTTCAATTTTTAATGCATCGTTATAATTTTTTAATGCAGCGTCATAGTTACCTTCTTTCATCATCTTATTGCCGGCATTGTATAATTTAGCAGCATCAGGTTTCATAGTCTGGGCCATTGTGCCCACCGCAAGGGTCAGAATAAAAAATAGACAATAAGATACGATTGATAGTTTTTTCATAAGTATCTCCTTCTTATTATTGGTTGGTAAAACATTTCTCAGTGCGGAAGACGGGACTTGAACCCGTACGCCAATTAAGGCACTACCCCCTCAAAGTAGCGTGTATACCAATTTCACCACTTCCGCAAAAAAAAAGTGCTAAAAAATAGGGTTGATAAATAATAAAATCAACCCTTAGTTCGCTATTTTTTTAATAATTTATTTTAATTTGAGGATAAAGTCAATTACTTTAGTTTCTCCTTTTAAATCTTTCCTGGAAAAACATTTTCCTTATTTCTTCCCTGAATCTTCTTTCAAAAACCAATAATTCCGATATTTGTTTGTAAGAAAGAATATCGGTTAGAGAATTAAAGAACTTTTCTTTTTGTTCCGTAAGTTTATTTTGAATCTTCCAGTATTGATTTAAATCATTCTTTAATTCGTTATCGTCTTTTTTCCCGCTTTTTACCGCTTCATCCAGTTTATTAAGAATATCATTGGCAGCTTGATATAATTTACCTTGCTGTTCTCTAAACTTAGTTCTCCTGGCAAAAAATTTTAATGTTGTAGTTTCATCCATGCCAAGGGCACTTATAAGTTTAATATTTTCCAGTTCTTCAATTTTTTTAAATGCACCTTTATCATCACGATGCATATGCTGTCCGTAAGAAATTAAGGGCAATAATAAAACAAAGGCCGATAAAGTTATTATCTTTTTCATAATTTTACCCTTTAAAAAATTCTTTTGTGCAATATTTGTTTATATATCTCATTAGCTTCTTTTTCATTTATACCCTGCAGCATATTTTTCAAATCCGTATTATTATCCGCAGAAATATAATTCATACTTTGCGGTGATAAATCAATTTCTTGGGATATCATTTTATTAAGCGTTGAATCTATATTTGAAATTTCTTGCTGCGAGAATTCATTAGGATCCAGTTGGTAAGAATAATAATTATAAGATTGTAAACCTTGAGAGTTTGTTATGTTATTTGCAATATTAGCCACGGGAGATTGAATTACTTTACTTTCTTTATGTACAAATGTAAATAAAAATATAATTAAAGCTACCGAGATTACAGTTGTTCCAAGTGCAAGTTTAGGAATAAACCTAAGTTTCCTCTTCTCTTCTGCTCTGCCTCTGAATCTAGGTATCATTTCGGTAAAGTAAGATTCATCGAGCGATGATGTCTTTAATTCCTTAATTCCGCCAATGAATTTCCTGTACTTTTCCAATTCCTCTTTTAAAGATTCGGAATTTTCAAGCTCTTTTTCAAAAGCAACTTTTTCTTCGGAATTAAGCTGACCGTCGATATACAAAATTATTCTATCGTCAATTTTCATTGTCTTTTATCATCTCCGTAATTTTTTTTACAGCATGAAAATAATTTGCTTTAAGTCCTCCAACACTCTTACCTGTAATTTCCGAAATTTCTTCATAGCTAAGTTCATCAAAACTTCTCAGTATAAAAACTTCTTTTTGCTTTGCCGGAAGTTTTTGCAGCACCTTTTCAAGTCTATTCAACTTTTCTCTGGTTTCTATATCTTTAACAATATCTTCTTTGCTTTTTAACGAAATTGCTTCGTTGTCTTCAATGGAAAAGAACTGTTTCAAATTCTTCTTTTTAATATAATTAATACTTCTTGTAGAAGTAATTTTATAAATCCAGGTATACAACGAAGATTTAAATTGAAAATTTTTCAATTTATTATAAAGAACAAGCAGTACTTCCTGAACAATTTCATCGGCATCCAGGTGGTTGCCTGTCATTCTTCTCGCATGCCAATAAATTCTTTGCTGATACTTCATCACAATTTTATTAAATGCGCTTTCATCGCCGGCAATAAACTTTTTTACTTGTTCAAAATCATTGTTTGTATCAGTCATTTCCTATAATTCTTTGTATATTTTGACATTAAATACACAATTAAGGTTTAATTTTTTTTAGTTAAACCAAAAATACCTTTATGATGTCAAAAGTACAAAATTAATTAAATGGCATAGAAGGAGTACAAAATGAAAAAGATAACATTAGTGTTAGTAGTTTTATTGTCATTCGGTTTAATGACGATAGGTTATTCGCAAAATCAAAGACAGCCTAACAGACCCGCCAGGCAAATGAATAGAATGGAAAGATTTCAAAAAGCTAATCTTCTAAAAAAACTTAACCTTACGGATCAGCAGAAAGAAAAAATACAAAGCCTTAGGTTCGATTTTCAAAAGAAGATGATTGATTTAAAGGCAAATTTGCAGAAAAGCAGGCTAGATTTAAAAGAATTAAGGCAAGGAACCAGTTTGAACCGTAACGACGTTATTGCAGCAGTAGAAAAAATTAATAAGAGCCGCGATGCTATTTCGCTTGCTGTTGCAAATCACATGATGGATATGTATGAAATATTAACTCCCGAACAACAGAAAGTTTGGAAAGAAATTGCACCCAGGCTTGGAATGATGGGAAGACATTTCGGTATGATGAGAAATCATTGGGGGATGATGGGAAATCGAGCCGGTATGCAGGGAGGACGGTTTAGAACAATGCAGCATCAAATGATGTGGAAATAATTTTAAGAGTCCGGCTATGCCGGACTTTTTTTTATTAATTGTATAAGTTTTACAAGACTTCCTGCCGTTGATAAAGATTTAATAGGCGGTTCTTCCAAAAATTCTTTACGAATAGAATTTATTAATAACAGATTTTCCGGGATCGAATTTTGTATGTTCGAAAGCACAGATACTAAAATTGCGGTTTTTAAAGTAACTGCTTTAACCCTAATACAAAAACTTGATCTTCTTGCCGGATGAATATGAATATATTTTTTATCATCATTGCCCTGCCTTAAAATCCATTTCGAATTATCGCTTAAAATTAACGACCGGTAAAATTTAACTCCGGATGATATCCATTTTTCATATAATATTCTGTTATTAATTTTTAGGCCGGTAAGCATATTGATAATTTCCCGTGAAATAGTATACGGCGATAAATCCCCTAAATACAAATCCATCTGTGAAGCACCGATTTTTAATATTTCGTGTTTTATATCAATAAGAGCACTCTCACCTAAACTTGCAGAGTTTCTTATTTGTTCTTTTATATAATTTAAATGATGTTTCCAAAGATTGAATTGTATTGATTCAGGTATATGATTAAAATCATAAGTCATTTTTTAATGCATAAAAAAGAAAGCATCTTTTATTAAAAGTTTACATTAAAAACTTATTACAATTTTCATTCGAGTTCAATTAAAGTCTAATTATTACTGCTTTTAATTACATCTAAATTTTCTGCTATCATTCTTGCGGAAGAAAGAAAATGAGTATTCTACAGCAACTTTATAGGAATATGTTCAACGGAAGAGTTTATTGAATAATTACGAGAATGTGAAGAAATGTTATTCGAACATCCGTCGAATAAAATAAATGTCAGCAATAAAATGAACAATGCAAGAAGCGATAAAAAAACTTGATAAACTTTCATTGAAATCTGCCTCTATCTTATTTAACATTATAGTTTATCAGATTTTATGCCAAACCGGTAAATTTGTTTTTATATCAAAAAAGAGACAAAAAAACTATAAAAATTTAATTTATTACTTTCATATGGATTTTCTACTAAGAAATTACTTCCACAAAACGAAAATTTGTACATTTGGCTAATATTTTACTGTCGAGTTAACAGTGAGAATAATCCCTCTTAAAATAAATAGGCTTATCTTGGATTTGTAGGACGGATATCAACTTCGCTTATTAAAGCTCTTACGGGAAGTTTTAGTATAGTTAGGATAGTCTCCGCAATATCTTCCGGCTTAAGTATTTTATTTCTTTCCGGTTTATTGCCCGGACTATTAAATTCGGAATCGACAGAACCGGGACAGATTGCCGCAACACGTATATTGTACTCTCTAACTTCAAGCATTAAAGACCTGGTAAATCCAAGTGCAGCATGTTTGGAAGCCGAATACATACTTCCTCCCACAAATGAATTTT
>JBJKQP010000174.1:0-23385 GCA_046705105.1 Ignavibacteriaceae bacterium
TGCCTTGGTTAAATATTGCAGTAGGTTACGGCGCCAACGCAATTGATGTAAAAGTAAATCCTGCTGGCCCGCCGGATCAATTATCCCAACGTCGTTTTGTAATAGGACTTGATTATAACCTAGTAAAACTTTTGCCAAGCGGCGGAAGCTTTTGGAACTGGCTTAGGCAGGGCTTAAACTTTCTTAAGCTCCCATCGCCCGCTATAGAATTTACCCACAGCGGGACAAAGTTTAAATTACTTTATCCTTTTAGAATCAGCCTCGGAAGTCTTAAATTCTAACTAAAACTATTGAGTAAGCCAAAGCCTTAAAGTAGGAATAAGGAACGCGGTATAATGGTATAAGGGCTATCCGTATAGCCGTATACTACCGCAGCTTTATACCTAAATCAAAAAGATTTTTTCTTAAATATTTTGTATTATAATAGTGATATGGAAAAAATAGTAATAAAAAAATTTGATCTGAAATCAGATGCGGAAGCATGTGCCAAAATAATGGCCGACTCCGATCCGTGGAAGAGGCTAAACTTTAGTTATGAATTATGTCTAAAATCTTTTGAAGAACCTTTAGCGGAATTTTATGTAATATCGGAAAACGGTTTAACTATAGGGTTTGTTTCAATTCAAATGGAAGGTGCTTTTACGGGTTATATAAAACGAATCTGTATTCATAAGGATTGGAGAGGAAAAGGGATAGGTTCAAAATTAATGAAGTTTGCGGAAGACAGAATATTTAAAGAAAAGCATAATGTATTTTTATGCGTATCTTCGTTCAACACTGAAGCTAAAAAATTATACTTAAGGCTTGGGTACGAGGAAATAGGAGAGTTAAATGATTATGTTGCACAGGGTTTTTCAGAAATTATTATGAGAAAAACCAGGGGACCAATGCTAAAAATTAATATTTCCGATAATAATAAAAATTAAGCTATGGCTGCATGAAAATAACTTTATCATGCAGCCTTAAATACTACTTGTGCTGGTTATTTCCTTTCGGAGGCATTTCAAATATTTTTTCACTAACAGGAACATTTGCGGATATATCCGAGAATTTAATATTTTCATTCCTTTCATAGTCGGCAACATGCATTTCAAACGGGAATAAAATTCCGTTGACTGGTTTATAATCCTTGTAATCAGTTTGAGTTTGCAAATTGCCTAGAAGGGTCTTATCATATTGAACCTTACGTAATAGCAGTCCTGTTCTAGTACTAAAATAAAATTTATATCTTCTAATTTTGGAAGAAGTTCCGTCAACCTCGTACACAGTATCTTTGTTAATAATACTTACCTCGTTAAACTTTAAATGCGAATAATTCTTTAAGAAATTAATTGGTGCATAGATATCAGCATCCAGTTTTAAGTCCTGAATATCCGGTTGTCCTATTCTTCTTACACCTCGGGGATTCTTTTCCCAACCTATATTACCGTTATATCCTCTCTCAAATTTTCCGAACGGCAGCACAGAGGATGAGTAATATAAATCGGGAGCTTTTTGGTAAATTGTAACAGGAAAGTTCCTTCCGTTTCCGGCATAAACAGTTCCCTCCATCTTTAATGAATTTATTTTTTCAAATTTATTTTTCCCGCCGATTGCCTGTTGATATTTTGCAATTATTTCTTCGGCAGTATTTAAACGGTTGGGAACCATAATTAAATCTTCGCTGTCCTTATTATTTCTTTCTGCTTTCATCATTGCAGCAGTCATTACAGCCGGAATAGTTTTAGGCTGAGCATTTCCGCGATGACAGGTAAAACATGTAACCAGTTGTTTCCCGTCAAAATTATCTTTGTTAATTTCTTCTACCATTTTGATCATCTTGCGTGCTTTTCTCTTTTCTGCTTTTTTATCACTGGCAAAATGATTGCGTACGTGACAACTGGAACAGTCCAGCCCCAAAGATGCTTGAATAAAATGCATTGTAGGTAATAGCTGGTAAGCAGGCAATCCCTTTAATACTTTAATATTTTTGAATACTTCATTGGTAGTTTTTACACTGTCATTTTTTGAATTATTTACTTTATTAGATTTACTTGAACTTACATTTGGTCCCGACCATCCTACTGTAATGCTAATAATTAATAAACCGGATAATACTACAAAAATTTGTTTTATATATTTACTTGCCTGCATTAAGCTACCTCAATTAAAAGTTAAAATGACTTAATATTTATTTTTCAACGGATCTAAAATACTCCAGAAGGGCTCTTGCATCGTCCTTAGTTAATCCCTGGTCGGGCATAATCACTTTATACTCATCAACAAGTTTTTCCATTAAAGGATCCTTTTTCTGCATCTCGGATGTATTTAAAAGATAATTCATAATATACTCAGGAGTATTCTTTTTTGTAATATTCCTAAGAGGAGGCCCTACAAGCCTTGTGTCTAGTTTGTGGCAAGCAACGCATTTTGTATCGAAGATTTTTTCTCCTTTTTCCACAAGCATCTTATTAATTGAACCCAGCTTAACATTTTTAATAGGGCCAATACCGTTATCATTAGGATATTCATATTTGGATTTAGCCTCAGTTTGAACAGGCTTTGTCTGTTGTACTTTTTTAACAGGAGCTTTATGCGGTGTTTCCGAAGTATCCGGTAAAGGCTGTTTGTCATGTTCAAATTTATTATTAGAACAAGATACGTTTATTAATGCTAGTCCGATTATGATTAATATAAAAAATTTAAATTTCATCAATTCCTCCTGGAATTATCCGCAACACTATTCGAGTATATTTATGGTAAGTTCTTTTAAATTAAGTTAACAATATTAAGTATTTCATATAATCTTGGCAATAATTTGTATTTACATTAATATTGAGTGTGAGGTTTCTCAATTATTCAAGGAAAATAAAAAAAACCGGAGGGGAAAAAATTTTACCCGGATAGGTTTACATAATACTTGATGTATTAAGTTATTATAGATTAAAGTTTCACCCTGAACTTTTCATAGTTCTCTACAAAAATACTTCTACCTTTTTGAATAATTTTCTCTTTCTTTTTTATGTAAATCTATTTGATTTTGTTTTACACTTGATATTTCGGATTTAATTTTTTTTCTTTATTACTACAAGACAGCTTCCGACAGGTCTTTCACCGGTTTTATCGGACGGATGATTTACAACTTTTCCGTTAATTACCATTGTTGTTGATCCGCCGCCGTCCAAATTAAGTCCCTGATAAACTCCGTGACTAATCATTAAATCCGCAAACTCTTTAAGTGACATGCCTGAACTTGATTCTTGTCTTCCGTCTACAGTGAATAGATACAAAGTAGTGCTGTCTTTGGAAATTCCGATCCCGGTGCGAGGATGTTTGGTTAACGTAAATGAAGGCTTTGTTCCGTTTAGTGTATCGGATTGTGCTGCTAAGTTTTCCCCGTTCTTTACAATACGAGGAAGACCACCAGTTAAAGCATATATCTTTCCGTAATCCGGCAATAAACGAAGTAAAACTTTAAGGGTATCATCTTTATGAATTTCTTGTTTTAGTTTTTTTGCTTCTTCATTGTTGGATGAAATAATATAACCGTAATGAGGAATGTATGTTTTACCGTTTCGATTGACTTTTCCGTCCGGAACGAACAATAAAGTATCACCTATTGAACCGGCCGGTCGTAACTCGGCTTCAAACGAATTCCAGTCTTTATGAAGCTCAGGCGTTTCCTTACCCTGATAAAAATTATAGAGTGTAATTTTCGAACTGTCTGTTCTTGAATTTATTCTGTCGATATCAGCTTGGGTTCCGTCTTTAAAAAATATTTTTCCTTTGAAATCGAATTTTCCCATAAGCGGCTGTTCATTTTCCGTTAATGCAAATTGGGAGAAAATACGTTTCAGCTTATCATCACTATGCCCCGAAACAGCTTTGACAAATTTGCCGCTTGAAACCATGTTATTAATAATTTCACCGTCCGGCATCCAGAAGTCTGCATTGATTGCCGCTATAACATTTATTCCTTCTTTATTCAACCTTGCCGATAAACTGCTGGTTGTTTCTTTTGATCCTAAAAGATTATGCGCTTTTACAATGTTTATTTTATACGATTTGTTTTTTAAATCTATCGACAGGATGTTTATTACAAGGCGTACCTTTTTATTAATTATTTTTTCGTGTACAATGCCGGGATAAATTTCTTTTTTTATAACGGATGTATTTCCCTGCGAATAAGAAACACATAAAAACGATCTTATGGCAAAAATAATTGTTGCAAAAGAAATAAAATAGGATTTATTCATTTTACCTCGAAAAATAAAGATGATAAATATTAATTTATTATCTCTAAACTAATAAAAAATTCGTAGAAAGATTAAGAAAAATTTTTTAATACTTTAAATTGAAATTTTTATATATTTCTGTAAATATCACCAAATAAAATTTGGAACAGGGATTTTATGTATGGTAATGCTGTCCGGCAATTAAAGTTGGGTTTATCACTTTTATTAATTACCGTAATTTGCGGTATTTTCGGGTATATGATTATAGAAAGATGGGATTTTATAGATTCTTTTTATATGACTATTATTACTATAACTACTACAGGGTTTAAAGAAGTTCATCCATTAAACAATGCCGGTAAAGTTTTTACTCTTGTAATTATATTTATGGGCATAGGGTCTATCGCATATACGTCGGGCAGGGCAGTTCAAGTAATATTTGAGAGTCAAATTTTCAGGAGGCGGAGAATGAGTAAAAAAGTGGAAGAAATGGAAAACCATTATATTGTATGCGGCTATGGTAGAATGGGAAAATATATTTGCGATGAGCTAGCAGCATCTAAAACTCCTTTCCTGGTTATAGAGAACAATCCTTCCAAAATTGAGCGGCTGATAGAATTAGGTTATGTATTTGTAAACGGCAATTCCACAAGTGATGATATTTTAATTAAAGGCGGAGTTAAAAAAGCAAAAGGTCTGGTTGCGGTATTATCCAACGATGCCGAAAATGTTTTTGCTACATTATCAGCTAAAGTTCTTAATCCCCAAATATTTGTTGTGGCTAGAGCTGTAGAAGAAGAGACCGAATCCAAGTTGAAAAAAGCGGGCGCAAACAGGGTAGTTAAACCTTACGAAATCGGCGGACTGAGAATGGCTGCACTTTTATTGAGGCCTGGAGTAACGGAATTTATTGATATAGTGGCGAGAGAAAAAAGCATAGATTTAAATATTGAAGAAGTGACAATAAACAGCAGTGCGGTACTGGCAGGTAAAACACTTGCCGAATCTCCTATAAGAAAAGATTTAAATATAATTATTGTATCTATCCAAAAAGCGGACGGAAAGTTTATTTATAATCCGACTTCATCTACTAAGCTGGAAGAAAGAGATAAACTTATTGCTCTAGGCGAAGAGTTTAATTTGAAAAAACTCCAAACTCTTTGTTCCGGTTAACTGCTGCTTTTTCTTTTTATTAAACCTATAATTAACAAAATTAACGTAACCGCAGCAAATATGCTTATAACAATTATATAATACTGCGTAGAGCTAAAAGAAGTTATTTGTATTTCTGCACGGTTAACGCCGTTAAGATTTAAAACATAGGCTTCTATATTGGCTATTTCCTGTTGCGTTAATGTGTATGAATCACCATAATCAAACATATGCAATGCGGGATTATTCCCTGCCGGTACTGCACCATGCTGAATATACCTATCAATATTATCTGCGAAAATCTGAGGATGCTTGTTGTATAATTTTTTGCTTATGGGATTGAGCGGCGGCACTACTCCGGTTAACGAACCCGGATTGGGAACTCCGCCTTTGCCGTTTGCACCGTGGCATGATAAGCAATCCTGTCTGAATAACAAAGCGCCGTGTGCAACATTTCCAATCATACTTGCAGCAGCTCCGGTAATATCAAAGTTTTTCGGCTTGCTTTCAGCAGTTACGTTATTACTATTAGACGCTGCGGAATTACTCGGTTTTGTATTACTTAAAGCCTGAGAGCCGGAATTTGATGAAGTACTTGCCGGATGCGGACTTAAAATATAGTCGGCAAGATCACTTAACTGCCGTTTACTTAACATAGAGAACGGAGGCATGATTGATTTTGGAAAATGCTTTTTGGAATCCTTAAGCTGTACAAGTATCCATTGCTTTGTTCTGCCTTTTTGGTATTCGTTAGTTAAATCCGGGCCTAATTTTCCACCCTTTCCACTCATAGTATGGCAGGCTATACACCCATGGGTATTAAAAATATTTTTACCGTTTAAAGCAGAGGCAGAAAGCTTTATATGTTTTACGGAAGCTGTTTTGGTTTTTGTTGCTTTTATATGAACTTTATTTCCTTTACTATTATATCCTGTTATTGTTAATGTTAATAACAAAGCTACAAAAACAAAACCGCCAGCCATCATTGCCGGACGCTTAAGCGGGTTTCGCTCCGGCTTACGATCGAAAAACGGGAGAGAAACAAAAAGCAAAATTACAATAGTAGGAATTCCTACAGTACCGAGTACTTCCAAAGCACCGGGGAAAAATTTGAGAGCCTGATATAAGAATAAAAAGTTCCATTCGGGCTTTGGAGTAAAAGTCATGTCCAACGGATCGGCAGGTCCCATAAAAGGGGGAGGAGAAAAAGCAGACAAAGTAACTAATATTAAAAACAAAAGTGAAACTACAACTACATCCTTTACAACCTGGTCCGGCCAAAAATCTCCTTTAATAAGTCTCTTCTTTTCCGTCCATGGCCCAACACTTCCGAATTTCCTGAAAGCTATTAAATGTACTGAAATTATTATTATTGCAATACCCGGAAGTATGGCAGTATGCAAAATAAAAAATCTGGAAATCGTTAATTGACCCATCATCTTACCCCCAATTAACAAATACTTTAAACCGTTCCCTATGAAGGGAACAGTCCCGGCAATACTGGTTCCTACTTCTGCTGCCCAATAACCTCTTTCGTCCCAAGGAAGCGCGGCGCCGGTAAAACTAAGGCCTACGGTTAACAATAACAAAACAACTCCTATTAACCAGGTCATTTCTCTTGGTTTTTTATATGCTCCCCAAATAAATACTCTAAGCATATGCAAGCCGATAAGTACAACCATTGCACTTGCACCCCAATAATGCAATCCGTGTATAAGCCAGCCGTAAGGAACAAAAAGACGTAAATAGTTTAAACTATCATATGCATGATCAATTGTAGGAACATAATAAAATAGTTGCCATATTCCGGTAATTATTTGTAAAATAAAAACAAATAAAGTTGCGCTTCCCAGGGTGAAAAAAAAGCTTGCCCCTCCGGGAATTTCCTCATCCAAACCTAATTGAAGTATTTTTGAAACAGGTATTCTAAAGTTAATCCATTTCCAAACTTTCGAGGCCATTATAAAATCCTATATAATTTCTTTTTTTGCTATTCCGGGTTTAAATCTTTCCCACAGAACATATAAATAATTGTTTTTAACTTTTGTCGGTAAAGTATCCAGAGGTCTAGGTGCCGGGCCGGAAACAACTTGGCCGTCTAATTTAAAAATGCTGTGGTGACAAGGACAAATGAAAAGTCTTCTATCCGGATGCCATTGATAACGGCAGCCAAGGTGAGGACAAATTGGAGAATAGACCGTTACTTCCGGTTCATTTAGTTTTACAGCCCATACATTTTCCGGCTGAATATTTTTTATATAAGCGTCTTCTTCCGTCATTGTAAACGGTAAGTTTACCGGATTATTTTCCGGTATTGAATTTACGGAAGTAATCTTAGAATACGTCTTGTTCTTTTTGTTTTTTATTGTTCCTACAATTGAATCAACTAAAGGGATACCTAAAGTAAAGACAATAATACCTGTAAAAGCACCGCTGACTATTTTAAAAAAATTTCGTCTAGACATCGTCTTATCTTTTTCCGTATTTAAATTATCCGGTGACATATATTCTTCCTAATTTTAACTAATCTTATTTTTAAACTTTGTACTTTTTCATAACTTATTTTTTTCACGGAACGCATAATAGTTTTAAAGCCGGGAAGGTTTAATTATAAGATTTACAGTAATTCCTTAAAAATTATATAAGAATTATTCTTAGTTATTCTTCTAGGCAGACTTTTATTTATTCTGCATTATCCGTGTTATCATCAATAACAAAGTAGAATAAAAGAGTCCTTGATTTCAAAGTAAATTTAAACTACTAATAATAAAAAGATTGATCCCGACTAAATCGGGATCAGTCCTAACAAATTAACTTACTTCCCTTTTATTACGGATCTTAAATATTCAAGCACAGAGCGGGCTTGCTTTTTGTTTAAGTCTTGATCGGGCATTACAACACCGTTGTATTCCTTTATTAATTTCTTTAGTTCAGGTTCTTTTTTCTGCATCTCTGTTGTATTTAAAAGATAATTCATCAAGTAAACAGAATTTGTCTTTTTTACTATAGGTATTAATGCCGGACCAACCAGCTTGGAATTTAACCTATGGCATGCAAAACATTTACTGTTGAAAATGTTTTTCCCTTCACTTACCATTGCTTTATTGAGAGGACCTAATTTAAGTTCTTTAATTGGTCCAATACCTATATTTTCTTTTTTAACCATTTTCTTTTTAACAGCTTCTTTTTTTACCTGCTTTTCGGTCTTTGCAGAATCCTGTACGGTTTTATATGTTAAAACAGGACTACCGGATTTAACAATTTGACCGGCGTGAACATTACCAAATGCAAAAAACATAAATACAACTATCGCAACAAAGCCTATCACATATTTCATTTTTATTAACTCCGTAAAAGTTATTTCAATTTTCAATCTTTATTAAAATAAAACCCATCCTAACACGTAAAGTGTATTGTTATCCGATGCATTTCTACCGGAACCATCGTAATTTGAACTTGCTCCGTTGAATTTATTATAAGCAACATATTGAACCGAAAATTGAGTGTTTAACCATGGTAAATAAGTTACCTGGGCTATCAATCCGCTGCTGTTTGGTGAATTAGTTCTATATCCGTCTACAGGATCGGGGGAATAAATTATAGCATCTTTACTTCCGTTTGTTAAAAAGTATGCTAATGTAAATGCTACACCAACCGGCAAATTATAGTTCGCATCAATTTTAAATGAATTAAGATTTAAAGAAGGATTCTGAGAACCGCCCATTGCATAAGTAGCATCCAGGTTTTGTTTTTCGGTTATATAACTTGTATGAACTATAAAAACATCGCTGTTAAAAGTTTTTTCATATTGGGCATCGAATCCGATATCTGTGTATTTGTCTGTCTGGCTTCCCCCTATACCTAAGGGATAAAACCTGGAAGCCATGCCGAAAGTTCCTATTTCCAGGTAATCCGAAGACCATTGTTCCTGTAATGCAAGCCGCCAATAAGGTGCATAGCCTGCAAGAGTCATAGAAGAATCCGCCGTAGTTTCCGGTATAGGACCTCCTTGTTTTGTAACATGATAAAGACTAAACTCGCCGTAAACCAGATTATCATAAAGTGCATATGCGCCAAGTCCGGAAACAAGTCCTCCTAAATTTGCAATCATAGGGCCGGCACCCGGCGTAGGTGCAACCGATGAGGAAGCATAGGGAAATCCCCATGCCGGTGTAGTATTCCAAACATCTTGTACCGTAGGATTATTGTTTAATGTAATACCATATAAAAGATCGTTTGAAAACAAAGATGTATGATCAGCAAACCTTAAGTCGGTATTATCAAGCCCAAAACTGCCTGATTGATCATCGTATGTTACCTGGATGAATGAGCCGAAGTTTGGAGATATTTCACCAGCGATAAATAAACTGAACTGCTGGGGAAATTCCGTAACATCGTTAGCGGTGCCGGGAATTGATTTTGCAATTTCGTTGTGTGAACCTTGAATCATTGCAGCAATAGGAAGCATGGACAATAACTTTAAGTTTGTACTCTTTTCTTTATAAGTAGACTGAATTGTTGAAATTCCCGTCATTGTATAACCATTCAATTTAAATAACCTGCCGAATGGTGTTAACTCGGGAAAAACATAATGGCACGAACTGCAAGGCAAATTTGTTTGCCGCGCAAAACTCGGAATAGAGAATGATACATTACTAAAAGAAATAAGAAAGATCCCTATAAGAACAGTAATAATTTTGTAATTTGTTAACTTTTTATTCATAAAACGTCCTCCGAAATTATTTGAATGTTTTGAAACTACAGGTCTCTTGTTGAGGCCTTTCTTATCATAATTGGCAATCCAAACAATACCAAAAAAATAAAAAAAGTGTAGTTGTCTTTATCACTAGGGCAATATAGATCAATTAAATCCTATCAGTATATTTGAAGTTTTCCTTAGGTATTCTTCTCCAAAAACTTAGAGAAATGAAAAACCTTTAAGTATTAGTATCCTTCAAGGTTTTTGTAAATAACCTTGAAGGAAATGATAAGTTAGTTAGTATTACTTTTTGAATTATATTGATCCGATATTATATTCCAACAACATAAACCGGCAAAAGTTATAACAATAATTGTTCCAACATCATTTGTTTGCTAATAAACAACAATTTAATAAAAATTTTTTATTTTTCTATTTTTCGGGAAATAAGGAAAAAGTTCTTTTCACTATCGGGAAGTTTTAAGGTTGGATGATAATAAAAAATCTATTTCTTACTCTTGCTCGTGCTCTTTATCTTAATCTAAAAAAAAGAATAAGAATAAGAGCAAGAGTAAGATTTTGATTTACAATTAAAATAAATACGGAGAATACGATAATTCTACCAAATCTTAACTAATTTGTCGCCGGATCTTCTCATTGGCTGGCCGGGTTTTACATTAAATGCCTTCCAAAAAGCAGGAGTATTGCTTAAAGGCCCGTCAACTCTGTAATGTTCGGGAGAATGCGGATCAATTTTTACACGCAGTCTCAATCTTTGCGGCCTGTTTTTAATTTTCCATATGTTTGCAAATGAAAGGAAAAATCTTTGGGCAGGTGTAAAACCGTCAATTTTTTTACCTTCTTTGAATTCCTTTGTTTTACTAAAGGCATCAAAAGAAATGTTAACACCGCCTAAATCTGCAATATTCTCGCCTTCGGTTAATCTACCATTAACATGCAGAGTATCTACGGCAACATAGTTATCAAACTGTTTAATAATTCTTTCCGCTCTTTTATTGAATTTTTTTTCATCCTGCTTTGTCCACCAATCCTTCATATTACCGGAAGCATCATACTGCCTTCCTTCATCGTCAAATCCGTGAGTCATTTCATGCCCGATAACTGCTCCTATACCGCCGTAGTTAATTGCATCATCGGCTTTCGGATCAAAAAACGGAGGCTGCAGAATACCGGCAGGAAAAACTATTTCATTATTCTGAGGATTGTAATAAGCATTAACTGTTTGAGGAGTCATTCCCCATCTTGTTTTATCAACAGGCTTTCCAATCCTAGCAAGGTCTTTTTTGGTGTTAAAAATTGAAGACCTTAGCACATTTCCAAAATATGAATTTCTATTTATTACAAGACCTTTATAGCTTTTCCATTTATCCGGGTAGCCGATTTTAACAGTAAAGGCAGCTAGTTTTTTTATTGCTTCCTTCTTGGTAGCAGGGCTCATCCATTCAAGATTTTCAATCCTGTTTTTTAAGGAAGCCATTAAGTTGTGAACCATGTCCAGTGCACGTTTTTTTGCATACGGAGGGAAATATTTTTTAACAAATAATTTTCCGAGCTCCATACCAATTGATCCGTTTAAAGTTCCCAGGACTCGTTTCCACCGCGGCTGCATAGCACTTATACCGTTAAGTTCTTTACCGTAAAAATTGAAGTCTGCTTCAACAAAGGGGGCACTTAAGTAAGGACTTGCAGAACGGATTATATTCCACTGTAAATATTCTTTTAATACCGGCAGCGGTGTGGACTTAATAATTTCATTTATTTCTTTAATGAAATCCGGCTGTGCGACATTTATGTCCCCGGGTTTGGGAATCCCCATTAAACTGAAATAATTGTCCCATTCAAAATCCGGTGCCAGACCAATCAATTTTTTAACTGTCATTTTATGATATATCTTTTTCGGATTTCGCATTTCTGTTCTTGACATAGAAGCCTTTGCAAGCTTTGTCTCAAGTGCTAAAATATTTTCGGCATTTTTTCCTGCCTGCCCGGGATTAACACCGGTAAGCATAAAAGATTTTTTTATAAGAGATACATAATCGTTTCTAACGGAAACAGTATTGCTGTCTTTTTTCAGATAGTAATCTCGATCCGGCATGCCCAATCCGCTCTGAAATAACTGTGCAATATTCATCTTACTGTTTTTAGCATCCGGTCCGGAACCGAACGAAAAAAGCGGATTAGAATAACCTAGCTGCACATTAACAAGTTCTTTATAAAAATCATTAAGAGATTTGATTGAACTTACCGCATCCAGAGCCTTTTTAATAGGCTTGTAACCATCATCTTCTATTTTAGATGAATCCATACCCGTATAATAAAAGTCGCCGACAAGCTGTTCACTGCTGCCTTTTTTATATCCGGTTTTGCTTTCAAGTCCGGTTAAAATATTTTTTATTTTGTCAAGGTTTTCATCACGAAGAATATAAAATGAACCCCATCCCGAATATTCCGCCGGTATTTTAGTTTTTTTCAACCAGTTACCGTTTGCGTATTCAAAAAAATCTTGTCCGGGACTTACAGTTGTATCCATATCGCTTTTAACAATTTCTTTTTTTATCTGTCCGAAGGATAAAAATATAATCCCGGAAAATAGGAAAATTAAAAATGTTAGAGAAGGAAATTTGAAAAATTTTTGTACCATTATATCCACCCAGTTTTTATTAGTAATATACATTTTGAATTTAAATCGTGCAGGTCTAAATTCACTAAAATTTAAAAATATATAATTTTAATGAAATTACTAACAAAAAAGTGAAGAATGGATAAATAAAAATTATTATAACATAGACTGATAAGAAAAACTCAATATCTTAGGCTTAACCAATTTTTCAAAATCCTTATAAGACATTTTTATAAGCTCGGAATGCGAACAAGCATTAAAAGCAATCTCTTCATTTTTTGATAAGCTTTCCGAAACATAAACCTCAAGCCCGTAAAGATTGCCAAAGGGCGGCATAGCGCCAATTTCGCAATCGGGAAATTTATCTATAAATTCCTGTTCGTATGCAAGCCTAATATTAGCTCCGCCAATAACTGATTTCAGTATATCAAAATCAATTTTATCCGAAGCAGGTAAAACAGCCATTGCCATTTTCCCGTCAATTTTAATTAGTACGGATTTTGCCAATCCTTTACCAGGAATATGTACGGAAGCAGCAATCTCTTGTGCCGTATATACAGGTGAATGACTTATAGTTATATACTTTATCTTGTTGCTGTCTAAAAATTCTTTTAACATTTTAACCGGCATTTTACCCTCCTAATAATTATTATTTGAATAATAAAAAATAATTTGCCGCAAAAGAAATTAAACAGAAAATGTAGTTATGGTTCCACTTCTTTAATTAATTCCAGAAATCTTTTGTAAGGAATTGCCGGTAAGCTTTCTGCCTGGAATGCACCGTTCGACATGCTAATCATTGAAATTTTTGCAGCGGTTTCTTCATCCGGTGCCTCGTAAATATCAAGGAAATCATACCGTCCGAGTAATGCATAATGAGCGATAAATTTAACATCCGGACATTTCTTTTTTACCTGTTCCAACCATGCTCTGCCCAGCTTAGCTCTATTATTTAGTTGACTAGCAATATCCGGTGATAACTTAGTTAACAATATAAATGTTTTCATGGCTTACCCCTTTATATTGTTTATTAATATTTTACTATGAATAATATACATTTATAAAAACACAAATTCAAAACAAAAAGAATAATCTTTAATAAGATAAAAGTTGCAATCTGGTAAGAATATCACATTAATATAATTCAACTCTTCCTCAATATTTTGTAAATTTGAAACACAAAAAATACCGTTTATGTAACTATTTGTCCGTTATTAATTTTATCGGTTCAAGTTATAAATAAAACGGTAATTTTGAAAAATAAATTTGTACTCAAAAGGTACTATTCTTTATTGTTCAAAACTCCAATTAAAAAAAGGTGATATTATGAAAGCTGTTAAAATTTTAACAATTGTTTTATTCCTCTCATTATCATATACTGTACTAGCAGCAAATAACCCTTTAAAGGAAGATAAAAGTGATATAGAGCAGGCTGTTACGACTTTTGTAAAAAGTGTAGATAGCAGAAAAGCAGATAACTTATCCAAGACACTTATGTCCGGAAGTTCAATTGTAATTATTAATAACATTACAAATAAAGTTGAAAATTATTCCGGTGATCAATTTGTGAATTTGGTTCAGAACGGTCAAAAAGGCGGTTGGGTAAGAAATTTAACAATTAATTCTGTTGACATGGATGGTAATACTGCTATTGCCAAAGTTGATATTACGGATCCCAGGCTAAAACAGTCCGGCTTTTTTACTTTAGTGAAAGATAACGGTGTATGGAAAGTAGCCGGCGAAGTAGCTACACTTTCTCTATTAAAACAATAGCAATCAAATTGTTTTTATATTTTACCGGTGTGTTTTTAATAGGGTACACCGGTTTTTTTATTTATTTGATATAATATATTTTTTTACTGTTTTATAGTATTATCATCTTTTATATCTTTACCATTACAGCTATTAAAAATTTCTAATATAATAAATTGATACTTTATACTATCTCGGAATTTCTATTTGTAGACCTTTTGCTAATTCATTTTTTATCTTTATTATTTCGTGATTATATAGATCTATATCCCTTTAATGATGTTGATAAGATTGGTGAAAATGTTCCGCCCTTAAAAAAATTGATAAAAACAATAATCAATTCCATTCCTGCTCTTGCTGTTTTAATATTAGCGATTTTATATTTCGGTGAATGGAAACCTTTTGGTATTCGACTTATAGTATTTGCTTATTTTATATTCCGCGGTATAATAATTTATTTTACATGGTATGTACCTTATCTTTTTGGTACAAGCGACAGGAAAAAATTAATATACCAAAATAAATTCGGAAGAACGCATAACATATTACCTGCAATAAAGAATAATCCCAGGCCCAACACACTTCATGTAATTCTTCATATATTACTTTTCATTAATTTTTTACTTATGCTTTTATGCGGTTATAATCCTATAATGTTTATTTGATCTAATTTATTCCGATACTCTTGGCTTAGCTGCATTTACCTTCTTTTTGTATTTTAAGAAAAGCAGAGGGATTATTATTATTACTGTAATTACGGCGCCGATTAAAAAGTCATCTGCAATACCTCTTACAAAAGCCTGGCTGGTTAAATTTTTTGCAATTAAAATTTTTGCTCTGGCAGCAATCTGGCTGCCGGTACCGCCGACAGACTGCTGAACAAAATGTTTTAGTCCGTTTTGTATGTGTTTGAATGCTTCCGAATTTTGATTAACAGACTGGCTGTATATTGCAGTATGGAAAATATCTCTTTCCGTAAGTAAGGTACCCAATATTGCTACACCAAAACTTCCGCCTACCTGACGAATTGTGTTGAATAATCCGGTAGCCTGTGCCATTTTTTCTTTTGTAATATCGTTTATTGCAATTGTACTTAACGGAATGAACATAAAACCCATCCCGAACCCTCTAATAACCAGGGGGATTATAATTTGTGCGTATTCCGTAGTAAGTGCTAGGTTCCTATATAAAAACATACTAATAAATGTTAACACAATTCCAATACCAATCGGTATTTTCGGATTTAATTTATCCGTCATCCATCCGGCAATGGGTGACATAAATGCTTGTATTATTCCAACCGGGAAAAATACAAGTCCTGCCTGCAAAGCAGTATAGCCAAGCGAGTTCTGAAGGTATATAGGTAAAAGAAATGAATTACCGAAAAACGCAATGCCGAAAATAAAGAACATTATATTGGAAATTCCAAAAGTACGGTTCTTTAATATCCTTAAATCTAAAATAGGATGTTCAACGGTTAATTCCGTATATAAGAAAATGACGAAACTAATAAAAGATATAAAGAAGCATGATAAGATAAAATTGGATGTCCAGCCTCCGGTATTCCATGCAGAGTTTCCGTCCGAAAGTGCAAGCAGGAGAGCTCCCAGGAAAATACTCATGCTGATAAGTCCAACCATATCGAATTTACCTTTTCTTGGAAGTTTATATTCTTTTAAAATAACCCATGCTGCGGCAACGCCTATTATTCCTATAGGTACATTTATATCAAAGATTGCATTCCAGCTAAATCTATCTATTAAGTAACCTCCAAACATAGGTCCAAGGGAGATTGATGCTGCAGCAGCAATACCCCAAAATCCCAAAGCAAATCCTCTTTTTTCGGGGGGAAACACCCTAGTTATAATTGCCATTCCAACAGGCATAATAAAACCAGCGCCGGCACCCTGAATTACCCTGAAAAAAATCAGCATATTTTCGTTTACGGCAAGGCTGCACAATAAAGACCCTGCTGTAAAAAGGATTAGACCCAAATTATATGTTTTTTTATATCCCAAGTGATCCGCTATGAAGCCGGATGACGGAAAAACAACTGAGCGGATTAGCAGGTAGATAGTTAATACCCATTCAATTTTATCTACACTAACGCTGAAAGCAGCCATCATTTTGGGCATAGCTACGTTTACTATTGAGGCATCTAACACAGAAATAAACGTACCTATCATAACAACTGCAAGAACAAACCATTTATAAGATGAACTTTCCTGCAGATTAGAAAAATTTATTGAGTATCCATTTTTTACTTTAGTAACCATTTTTAATCTTTTCTTTTTACAGCATCACAGCTTATTCTTTTTCTTCAAATGACAACCGCGTTGCGGTATCAACACCATGTAATGCTTCCTGAATTATTCCGAGCTTTATATAAATCGGTCTTATAAGAACTCTCATTTTAGGGAGATTAACTAAGAAATAGATTGCGCCGATAACACAAAAAATTCCGCCTATAACAAGTGTTAATGATGCACCAATTAAACCGGCCGCCGCACCAGCTAAAAGACTGCCGAAAGGAGCTACACCTCTAAAAGACATTGCATACAGACTCATCACTCTCCCTCGCTTGTCATCTTCTATAATTGTTTGCAGCATAGTATTGCTACCGGCCAATTGAATCATCATTCCAATTCCCGTCATAAACATAAAGACTACGGAAAGAGCAAATACGTGTGAAATTGCAAAAGCAATTAAACCAATGCCGAATGTAAAAACAGCATAAGTTATCAGCTTTCCTATTCCCAAAACACTTTTTCTGTTCATTAAAAAAATTGCGCCGGAAAGGGCACCTAAACCGGAAGCACCCATTAAAAAGCCGAACATATCCGCACCGCCGTGAAAAAATTGTTTTACAAATACCGGCGCTAAAATTCTAATTGGTGTTCCCATAAAGCTTACAATTGCCAGAAGGACAAGGATGTATTTTATCGGTGCGAACCCGAATGCATAATGAACCCCTTCTTTTAATTCTTTAAATGTTTCTTTCTTTTTTGAATGTGTCGATTTGTGAACAACTTCCATTTTTAACAATGATATAATAACGGCAATATAGCTTACGGCATTAAGCATAAAACACCAGCCTTCGCCTACCAAAGAAATTAGAATTCCTGCGATTGCCGGCCCGATTAACCTGGCGGAATTAACCATGCTGGAATTCATAGCAATTGCGTTTCCCAAGTCTTCTCGGTTGTTGCCAACCATTTCTACCATGAATGATTGTCTTGTCGGCATATCAAGAGAATCGAACAAACCAAGTACGACGCTGAGAGCAATAATTTCCCAAACTTGTATTGTATTTGTTAAAACCAATACGGCAAGAACAAATGCTTGAATCATCGAAAGGGTTTGAGTGTATAAAAGTATTTTATGTTTATCAAGTCTGTCTGCAAGTACGCCTGCAAAAGGGGTGACAATTAAAAGTGGAATCTGTCCGGAAAACCCCACTACTCCAAGCAGAAAAGCTGAATTGGTTAATCGGTACACAAGCCAGGTTAAAGCAATCCGCTGGACCCATGTACCAACAATAGAAATACCCTGCCCTTCGAAATAAAGTCTAAAATTCTTATGATTTAAAGCTCTTAATGCATTAAAGCGTCCTATAAAAATTCCGGGTGAGCTTTTATTTATTTTCGTCATTTAATACTTCACCAACAGCTTCCTTTAGAGCATAGGTATTTATAACATTTTGATATGAAACTCTTAAACGAAGAAGCTCTGCTTCGGATAAAGAAGTTTCGGCATCTATAACATCCAAATTTGTAATTACACCGTCGCGGTATCTAAGTTCTGCCCTGGATACCGCATCTTTAGCATGCATAACCTGAACTTCAGTTGTTTTGATTTTTAACATGCTTGATTTTAGATCGGTAGCCGCTTGTTCTACCTGTGTTTTAATTGTTCTTTCCAATTCCAAAATTTTATCCGAAGAAGATTTTAAATTTGCTTCCGCTTCTTCAACTTTTGCATCTTTTAAGTTACCGTTAAAAATAGGAATGGAAGCATTAATACCGGCAGCCCAGTTCCCACGCAAAACATCAAGGTTGGGTTCATAACCGTTTTTAAAACCGTAATCTGCTATTACGCTTAAAGTAGGCTTGTCTGTAAGTGAAGCAACCTGTTTGGAAACTTTAGCACTGTTTTCAGCATCCCTGGCTAGTTTCATTTCAGGCCTGTTTTTATATGCTTCCTTAATTAAAGATCCCGTATTAATCGCCGATGAGTCTTCGCTAAAATTACCAGACAAATTTAGTACTTTATCGGACGGCCATCCTAACAGGCTTTTAAGATATATCTTTTCTTTATTTAAAGCATTTTCCAGATCAATTTTTTGATTTTGTACTGCTGCTACCCGTACTTCTGTAGTAAGTACATCAAAGTCTGTTGCGCTGCCGCTTTCAACTTTTTTATTGGCTATTCCAATATGTTTTTTAAGAGTATTAATTTGTTCGTCTTTTACTTTTATACTTTTTTCGATAAAAAGAATTGCATAAAAAGCCTGAACAGCTTGGTAGCTTAAATTATTCTTTAGTAATTTTATTTTATCCTCGGAAGATAATTTGTACGATCTCATCAAATCCATCAGCGCATCTCTTTTACCAAAATCGTAAACAAGCTGAGATGCAGCAATGTGAGCATCGTAATTGTTAGCCGGTGCCAATGTAAATCCGAGTCCGCCGAATTCGATTGTTGGAATAGGACCAATCCTGGTGTAAGTAAGACTGCCTTCTACACGAGGATAGTAAAAGCTTTTCTGTTCTTTAA
Source organism: Ignavibacteriaceae bacterium (assembly GCA_046705105.1). Taxonomy (GTDB): domain Bacteria; phylum Bacteroidota; class Ignavibacteria; order Ignavibacteriales; family Ignavibacteriaceae; genus FEN-1297. The sequence goes on from JBJKQP010000174.1 coordinate 19,235, forward strand.
TTTTTGCTTCGGCAGCATTTATTTGTTCTTCAGCCTGCTTTAACAAAGGCTGGTTTGTTAATGTCAATTTTATTACCTGCTTAAGAGTAAGCGAGTCATCAATTGATTGCTGTGAATAACCGCTGCCCATAATAAGCAAGCTAAAAAGTATTGTGATTATAAATTTATATTTCATATTCTATGCTCCATTGGGAAAAAGGAATTATTCCATTGCTTCTATTTTTTCACCGCTTTTTCTTTTATGATATTTAAGGAAAAATAACGGGATTAGAATGAATAAAGTAATAACGGCACCGACAAAAAAATCATCGGTAATTCCGCTAATAAAAGCCTGGTTTGTTAGGTTTTGTACTATTAATGCCTGTGCCTGTTCAAATATTTTTACGCCGGCACCGCCATCTACATGTTGTACAAAATATTGTAATCCATAAACAACATGCTTAAAGGCGGAAGAATTCGGATCAACAGATTGACTATACATTGCCGTATGAAAAATTACTCTTCTTGTTAGAAGAGTACCTAATATTGCAACTCCAAAACTACCGCCCACCTGTCGTATGGTATTGAACAAACCTGTAGCCTGTGCCATTTTTTCTTTTGTTATATCGTTAATTGCAATTGTACTTAAAGGTATAAACATGAATCCCATACCGAAACCTCTAATAATTAGAGGAAGTATTATTTGATTGTATTCGGAGGTAAGTGATAAGTCCTTGTACATATACATACTTATAAAAGTTAAAGTAATTCCTATTAATACAGGTATCTTAGGATTTACTTTATCGGCTAATTTTCCGGCAATTGGTGACATTATTGCTTGAATAATTCCAACAGGGAAAAACACCAAACCGGCCTGCAGCGCTGTATAGCCTAAAGAATTCTGAAGATACAACGGTAATAGGAATGAATTACCAAAGAAAGCAAGGCCAAATACAAACAACATTATATTTGCCATCCCGAAGTTCCGGTTCTTTAAAATCCTAAGGTCGATAATAGGATGTTCGACAGTTAACTCGGTGTATATAAAAATAACAAAGCTAACGAATGCAATTGCAAAACAAGTTAAAATAAAATGAGATGTCCAGCCTCCCGTATTCCATGCAGCATTACCATCCGATAATGCAAGCAAAAGAAAAACCAAGAATAATGTCATCGAAATAAAACCAACCATATCGAATGAACGAGTGCGCTCGGTTTTATATTCCCTTTGAATAATTAAAGTTGCCGCCATAGCAATTATACCGATAGGAACATTTATATCAAATATTGCATGCCAGCTGAAACTATCAATCAAATATCCGCCAAACATTGGACCTAAAGAGACGGAAGAAGCAGAAGCGATTCCCCAGAATCCCAAAGCCATTCCTCTTTTCTCCGGCGGAAATTCACGGGTAATTATAGCCATGCCTACAGGCATAATAAATCCTGCGCCGGCACCCTGTAATACCCTAAAAGTTATAAGCATATTTTCGTTAGAAGAAAGGCTGCACAAAAGTGAACCGGATGTAAATAAAAGTAAGCCGAGGAAGTAGGTTTTTTTATATCCCATATGATCGGCAATCCATCCAGAAGAAGGAAGTACAACGGCAAATATTAATAAGTAAGCCGTCAGTACCCATTCTATTTTGTCTACGCTTACACCGAAGGTTGCCATCATTTTAGTTAAGCCTACGTTAACTATAGTAGCATCCAGTACGGCCATAAAAGTACCCATCATTACATTTGCCAGAACAAACCAGCGGTACGACGAATGCTCATGCAGGTTTGAAAGACTTATCGCATTGCTATTGTTGGATGCCATTTCTTACTTAACCCTAACTCTTATTTCTACTGACATTCCCGGTAAAAGGTTAAACACTTTCTGCGGATCTTTTTCTCCTTTGGTAAATACCGGCTTTATTGAAATCTTAATAGGCACCCTTTGTGTGATTTTTGTAAAATTGCCGGATGCATTTGCAGGTGGAATCAAAGAAAATTCCGATGCAGTATTAGAACCTATTTGAAAAACCTGCCCCTCAAATTTTTGATTAGGGTAAGTATCGACGGATATTTCAACTGTATCGCCGTAATGTATTTGTGCAAGCTTTGTCTCCTCAAGGTCTGCGGTTACCCATATATTTTTTAAATCATAAATTGTAAAAATTGGCTCACCGGGAGAAACAACATCGCCCGGAAGCACCCATCGTTTTGCAACAACACCATTCATGGGAGAATAGATTTGTGTATTTAAAAGCTCGGCTTTAATTACTTTTAACTGTGCCTCCGCCGTGCCGATTTTTGATAGTGCAATATTGTAAGACGCTTTTGCTGCTTCAAGTGCCTTCTGCATATGATCGTATTGTTCTTTGGGAATTACATTATCCTTGTACTGCGTTTTGGCTCGGTTAAAATCCTCCTGGGCTTTAGCAACATTAACTTTAGCCAGCGGTATACTTTCCTTATCAAGTTCCAGCATAGCCTGTGCCTGATCTTCCCGAGCCATAAGATCGGTAGAATCCAGTTGTACGAGTAATTGACCTTGTTTAACCGTATCACCTTCGTCAACTTTTAAGCTTGTAATTCTTCCAAGCATCTTGGAACTTATTGCCAGTTTATTCCCATTGATATATGCATCATCCGTATAAACATAACCAAGCTGCCCGATATACCAGTATATTGCACCTGCTGCGGCAAGCAGAATTATAATAATCGGGATAATGATTCTCTTTTTAAACTTTGAATTACCATTCCCTTTCGAATTCCCGGTTTCACCGGGCTCTTTCTGATTTTGATTTTTCATTTCTTCATTCTGTCCCATATAAGTTTTTCCTTGTTAAATAGAAATTCTAATATTAACTATTTTTAATTCCGTGAATAAAAATATCCGTAGCGATATTCATTTCTTTCTGTAAATTTTTCCTAATTTTATCATCTACTCCGTGCCCTCTAGACCACCGAAGTACATTACATCTTAGTCCCTGAAGTATATGAAGAAAGACAACTGCTGCTTCATTATATAATTTGGGATCGAACTCTTTTGATTTCTTCCCTTCATCTATAATTTTTTCTATTAGGCTTACTTCAACGTCGGCAAAGTCCGAAAATATATCTCTGAATAACGACTTTGTTTCGAAATAGGAATGAACACTTAACGTGCCTAAATTTAAAAGTTTCTTAAAAAAGATCATTCTCTGTTCAACATATTGATGAAGCTTGTTTTCGGCAGAATCCTGATTTTGAAGTACTAGTTCAATATTTTTTTGTAATTCACTTAATTCCTGAGAAATCACTGCCCGGAATAAATCTTCCTTTGTCGGGAAATAATAATAAAGAGAAGCTTTTCCCATTTCTACATCTCCGGCAATTTCATCCATAGTTACTTTTGAAAAGCCGTAATGTGCAAAACGTTCCCTTGCAGCTTGAATAATTAGGGATTCTTTCTCTTTCCGCAAAGCGGTCGATTCCGATAAATTATCTTCTTGAGACATATCTTTTAACTTTCGACTAATTTACTTGACGGGTCGAAATATAAGACATTAATTTACATCTGTCAATAGATTATTCCATGTACGGTATCTTTTTATTGATTAAAAACACATTTGATTTAGAGTCATGTTTATAATATTATGATTATCGGAATTTCATTAAGTATGTTAAGAAGTCACCTATGTCAACAATTTCAAATTCATATTTAAAAGCGGGGAATAAAATGATTATTGAGAAAAAAATATTGTTCGAAGGTTCCAAAGGTGAACTTGAATTGAATGCTATGTTCGATAGCGGGGCATCATTTTCATGCATTAAGCACATGCATGCTGTAAAGCTAGGAGATACAATTAAACTGAGAAGATCATTAAGAGTAGGAACAGCCTCTGAGCATAGTTTTAGCGATATATACGAAAAAATTTTGCTGGATTTTTATATTGATAATTATCGTTTCTTCGATGACTTTATAATTGTTCCGGAATTATCGAAAGAAATAATAATAGGAGCGGCAACAATGCAAAAGTGGCGCTTTAAACTTGACTTTGAAAAAGATGAAGTAATCATCGATCCAAGAGTTACCAAATTTAGACTTCTATAATATCAAATTAATTATTGTTCATATCGTTTATCAATTTCTGCTTCAATTCCCATAATTTATTTGTTAAAGAAACATGGTAAACATGCGG
>JBJKQP010000175.1:0-21179 GCA_046705105.1 Ignavibacteriaceae bacterium
CATCGGCACCGCCGACTCCGATTGCAATCATACCAAGCCCGCCTGCATTAGGAGTATGAGAATCCGTACCAATCATCATACCGCCCGGGAATGCATAATTTTCCAGTACAACCTGATGAATAATTCCTGCACCCGGTTTCCAGAATCCTATTCCGTACTTTCGGGATATACTTTCCAGAAAATCATAAACCTCCTTGTTTTCGGAGGTAGCCCTTAAAAGATCATCTTTTGCTCCAACTTGCGCCTGGATTAGATGATCACAATGCACGGTAGACGGAACGGCTGTGGTTTTTCTTCCAGCAGACATAAACTGCAGAAGCGCCATCTGTGCAGTTGCATCCTGCATTGCAACACGATCGGGAGATAACTCCGCATAATCCTTCCCTCTTTCTAATTCAGCAGAAGGATTTGCTCTTAAATGTGTATAAAGCACTTTTTCAGCATAAGTTAAAGGTCTATTAAGAACTTTTCTTATGTTATCTAATTTGCTTTTATAATCAGCATAAACTTTTTTTATCATATCAATATTTGCTGCCATAATTCTAACCTTAATTTTTTTCTATTCATTTTTAATACGAAAATAACAAAAAGATGGTTAAATTGCTTGAAGGTATACAGTAAAAAAAGCGTAACATTTTTATTTTAAGTTTGTTATGTTAGCAACTTAATAAATATCGAATAATGTTAGTATCCTTTTGGACTGATAAATGATTCTTTAACACAAAAGAAATATAACTATGCGGGAAATAACAATTTTAATAGTAGATGACGAACCGGCTTATCTTGAACTTATGAAAGGGCTGCTCCTTGAGGAAGGCTACAAGAAAATTATAACGGAACAATATCCGGAAAAAGTAATTAGCATTCTTAAAGAAAACCAGGTTGATATAATTATGCTTGATATTTATATGCCCAAAATTAACGGCCTGGATTTGCTTGAAGAAATAAGTCAGACACACCCCGACATACCTGTAATTATTGTTACTGCCGTTGATGAAATTGAAATAGCGTTAAAAGCCATTAAACTAGGTGCATACGAATTTATTACAAAACCAACCGATACGGACAGGCTGCTTTTATCTATTAAACGAGCTTTAGACCAGCGAATTCTGGAAATGGAATTAAATTCTCACAGGTCCATGCATTCTAAAAAGGCAACGAAGAAGACATATTTTTCCGATATAATTACTTCGTCTCCCTTAATGTATAAAGTTTTGGAACTTGTGGAAATTTTTGCTCCGACAAACGAAATGGTACTTATTACAGGCGAAACCGGTACGGGTAAAGACCTTATCGCCAGAAAAATTCACCAGCTTTCTCCAAGAAGAGATTATCCTTTTATTGCAGTTAACCTTGCATCAATTTCTCCTACATTATTTGAAAGTGAATTATTCGGCCACGAGCAAGGAGCTTTTACCGGAGCTGAAAATAGTAAGAAGGGATATTTTGAAGAAGCAAACGGCGGTACTATTTTTCTGGATGAAATAGGTGAACTGCCTAAAGAATTGCAGGGCAAGCTGCTAAGGACAATTCAATATAATCAGATTTCCAGGTTAGGAAACCCGAAACCTATTCAACTTGATATTAGAATAATTGCAGCTACTAATAAAAACTTAATGGAAGCTGTTGAGAAAAAAGAATTCAGAACTGATTTGTTTTACAGGCTTAATAGGGGCTTAATACAATTACCTCCGTTAAGGGATAGAGGTGATGATGTAATTTTACTTGCAAATTATTTTCTAAAAACAAGCAGTATTATCTATAAGAAAGATATTTCCGGCTTTACACCGGGTGCCGAAAATTTATTGAAGAAGTATAAATTCCCGGGAAACATCAGGGAACTGGAAAATTTGGTTTTTAACGCAGCAGCTAAAACAAAAAGTAAAAAATTAATTACGGAATTAGAACTGCCGTATCAGCCGGAAGTAGTTGAGTCAATCAGCGACAGCAAAGTAAAATTGATTTCAATTGATGAAGCCGTAAGAGAGCATATTAAATCGATCTTAAATTATACAAACCATAACATACAAAAAGCCGCGGCAATTCTTGGTATTAGCGAAAGAACACTCCAAAGAAGAATAAAAGAAATTAGGGAAGATCAGTAACGAATTAAAAGGGAAATAATTTCCACTCTAACGACAAATCTGACGTCAGGTTTGTCGTTTGTCGTTTTACCTACTTCAATAAATCAAATAAATGATTCGATTTTTAGCCGGAAATTCAATTTATTATTTTAGCTAAATGCGGCATAATAATTGTTTGAGTATAGTGTTGGCTTTATGTTTTACTTTGTTAGAAAAAAAATTTTAAACTATGAGCAATGTCCAAACATTATTAACAATCGGTGCTATGCTTCTCTTGGCAATAGTATCTCTCAATTTTAATTCCACAGTGCTTAATACTTCCACTTCGGATATGGAAAATCAAATATACTTAACTGCTTTTTCCATTTCCGACAATATTATCGAAGAGATAAAGCAAAAAAGTTTTGACCAGGCAACTGTGGAATTTCCGACAACTAACCCGGCCAGTTTAACTCCGCCGGACAGCCTTGGACCGGAAGCAGGAGAGGTTTATCCTTATTTTAATGATGTTGACGATTACAACGGTTTTAAGGATACCGTTTCCAAACCGTATTTCGAAACTTTTTATGTCTCTTGCACTGTAGAATATGTAAGTGCTAGTGACCCGGATATTGCCAGTTCAACACAAACTTTTTTTAAAAAAGCAACCGTTACTGTTTCCAGCCCGTTTCTAAAGCATTCGGTTAGCTTATCATCAATTTTTACATTAAAATAATGGATACAATTTTAGACATACTTGGAGCTTCTCTTATCGGGGGGATAGTGTTGTTAGTTGTCTTGAATCTTAATGTTTATTCAAGCGAAACAAAGTTTAAGTCGGATTCGGGATTAAGATTGCAGCAGAATGCCAAGACTATAGCCGATATACTTAATTACGACATTAGGAAAGTCGGATTTAATTATCACGGTATGCCTATTAAAACTGCTACACAGAATAAATTTACTTTTTACTCGGATATATACAGAACAGGTGCCATAGATACGGTTACTTTAACAACAAGTGATTCCACTATAGTAACTTCAACTCCGAATCCGCATGATAAAATTCTTTATATGATAATAAACGGCGATACTTCCAAAGGTCCTTCACTTGGGCTTACAAGTCTAAAATTTTATTATTTAAATTCCATCGAAAAGCCTACAACTATATTGGATAGTGTAAAATTTATTAAAGCAACAATCTGGGTGGAATCACCGAATAAGGTGGATACATCTTACGCAAAAACCTATTGGGAAGTTACCATAAATCCGAGGAATATTTAGCATGGGTAAAGGAATACTTATAATAGTTATGGGTATGGCAGTTTTAATTGGCTTGTTAATAGTTAACCTGAATGCAAATACCAATAAAGATTTGGACGTCACGGTCGATTACTTTAATGAAACTCAGGCAAGGCTTATTTCAAATTCCGGAATCGAAATATGCCTTGAAAAATTGAGAAAAGAAAAGTCATTAACAGACAGTTCGTACAGCAACTCTCTTATGGGAGGTACATGCGACATAAATATTTCCGGTACGGATTCACTATTAAATATTTCTTCTGTCGGCAAATATAGGAATGTCACTCATACAACGATAATAACAGCCGAGAGAAACAAAGTTAAACTTCCTAGTATCAATGCGGCAGTTTATATTTCTTCAAATAACGTAAATTTTCATCTCTCCGGCGAGATGGACATAAACGGCAATGACCATAATTTATATGATACTACGGCCGGGCCGAAACCCCCTTTGCCCGGAATAGGAGTAACGGATCCATCCGACAGTGCTTATGTGATGGACAGTTGTAAGTCAAAAATTGATAATGCAATTATGGGTGCGGGAGGAGCACCTAGCGTCAGTGTAGTTCAAGATACTACCGATTGGCTTAAACTAACTCAAACTTGCATCTATTCCGCAGATTATACTATCCCTTCCGGAACCTATTCAACAGGAACCGTCTTGGGAACGGATACTAATCCTAAAATTACTTATGTGAACGGGGATGTTAATTTTTCCGGCACCGCCAGCGGCAGCGGTATTATGATAGTTAACGGGAATCTTACTTTAAGCGGAAACTTTACTTATGCCGGAATAATAATTGCTTACGGCCAGTCTCAAATTACAAACAAAACCACCGGTAACGCCGGTATTTGGGGAGGCGCTATCTTTGTCGGTGAAGGAATTAACTTTATGGCAAGCGGTAATGCTAAATTTTATTATTGCAGCCAGGCTATTGAAAATGCTCAGAGAAATTTAAAATCTTCCCAATTTAAAATAACAAGCTGGTGGGAATAAATATTTAATTCAAATGTTTTGGATAATTTTATGGAAGCAGACAGACTAAATAAAAGAGAAGAACTCGTTGAGACATGCTATGATCTAAGATTGCCGGTTTCCGGCAATGAAGACTTAGAAACCTTGGAATTTTATATTCTTGCTGCGTATGATGATCTAAATGATAAAAACACCTCTAATAAATCAACATCGCAAGAAGAACCGCAAGCTGAAATACAGGACATAGATTACGGTACTATCGGAGATAAAAGCTGGCGAGTAAAATATTATCTTAATAAGATTTTATTCTTCTTATAAGCTAGAAAATATCGTTCCTAATTAATAATAAAATTGCAGATTGCGGGACTATTAAAAACTTTTCTTTTTCGAATTCTATTTCAAAAGCCTCTTTGCGTAAGAATATAGCAAGGTCTCCTTCTTTTGCCTGAAGCGGAATATACTTCACAGGCTCTTTTGATTCTTTCCATGGTTCTTCATCAACCGGAGTTGCAACCGGATATCCCGGACCTGCCTTAATTATATAACCGCTTTGAATTTTTTCCTTCTCCGAAACTCCGGGAGGTAAATACAACCCGCTTGAAGTTTTTCCCGTACTTTCTTCCGGTCGGACTAAAACCCTGTCGCCTACTACTATAAATTTCTGAAGATTTTTTAGATTTAATTCCATAACAACGATATAAATATTTTTCGCTTTTTCAAATATATAAAATATTATAATAAGGTGAGACTCACTTTTTACGTATGCTGCTTAATGTACTTAAACATAATCTTAAATTTGCTTACATAGTGAACTTACTCATGAAAAGGGATGTTATTTTTTCTTATTAAAGACTACGATTAACATCATATTTCTTTTCTGAAACGAATATTTATGCTTGCAATAAAAAATGCCATCTCTTATTCTAAAAACTTTTGCTAATTTCAATTATATAAGCTTATTTGGAATAAGTGAGTATTACTCCTTATAAGCCCTGGTTAATTTTATAAAAGCAGGCAGCAGCCCTGGAATCGTTTTTACCACTTCCATTCCCGCATTGTTAAATAAACGGGATAAAACTATATGCTGAATTGAAGCAGCAGTTAGTAAGCGAGAGTTAAAAAGCTTTTTCCACTGCGAACTATATATCTCACCGGCTTTTGAAAATGAGGATCTGCCTTTTAAAACATTGCTTATTATTTCCGCAGCCAAAACAGCGGATTGCATTGCCATTCCTATTCCGTCTCCGGCAAGCGGTGCAATTACCTGTGCAGCATCCCCTATCATAAAAATACCGTTGTCAAATAAATCTCTCTTTCCAAAATATATATTGCCTGTTCCGTATAGCCGAACCGTGCTTAAATATTCTTTATAGTTTTCATTAAATAAATCTTCAAAGTTTTTACTAGATGCAATGAAATCTATTATTTTTTTTCTGGGAGGAATATAATCAGTTCTTTTATTGTACAAAAAGCAAATTGTAATCAGGTTATCGTTAACAGAATTTATACCGCAATAAATTCCGGGTTCCGAATAAATTCTTATTTCCCGGCTTTCGAAATTTTTCAATTTATTTTTATCAAGATGAAATTTAATCCCGTTCATTCCGGAGTTAAAGTATGCAAACTTCCGGTTTAATTTTTTGTCTAGAAAATTTTGCTTGCCGTATGCTGCTATTACAAACCGGGAGGATATATTTATTTCTTCCCCTTTTCCATTGTTGGCTTTTAAATTGAATAGATTATATTCTTTTTTAATTTCTTTAACTTCAAAAGGCTGAAAAACAACAACACCTTTTCCTTTTGCTGCATTAAGCAGAAAGTTATCCAGCGAAGAACGTTTTAACCCGAAAGCAGGAAAATTTATGCCGGAAGATATTTCATTATTATTTCTAATAAATCTGAAAGTATCTATATTGTTTGGATTAAGATTTAAGAACTCTTCATAAAGTTTCTGTTTCTTTATTTCCTCTATAACTTCGCCGGAAAGGAATTCACCGCATAAGGTTTCCCGCGGAAAAACTTTCTTTTCTATTAGGCATATATCAGCGCCAGAATCCCGTAAATACATTGCAGCAATTGAGCCTGCAGGTCCGCCGCCGATTACTGCAACATCAAATTTTATCGATTTCATTTTTATAAATAACTATAAGCCAACGGAACATATGAGTTCTTTTTATCTTGTAATTCTTAATCTTTAATTCATCAAATATTTTTAACAATTCATTTTTGACAAATCCTCTTTTTACAGAAAGAGGCCCGTCATTTTTTACCAGCTCACTTTTAGAAAACAAAAATGTTAAAACCTTAATACCCCAATAAGCAAGAATCGATCTTCTCAAATCATTTATAACAATTCCGTATTTTACGGTTTCAAGCAGTGCCTCTAAAATTAATTTTACTTCATTTTCTCTAAAATGATGAAGGAACAATGATGTATGAACAAGATCAAAAGTATTATTTTTGAACGGCACGGTTAAAACGTTACCGCAAATCGTTGTTAATTTGGGTGAATGTCTCTTAGCATAAAAACAAGTTCTATGATTAATGTCCAGACCGAAAACCTTAAGGTTTGAATAAACCTCACTTATAGGCAAAATAATATCGGAAGCACCGCAACCGGCATCAAGGATTTTTAAGGCGGAATCACGCGGAATATTTTTCATTAGTTCCTTGAATCCCGTTTGCGATGCTGCATTTCCGCCTAAATATTTGTTGATTATTTTTAATTCAATTAATGCTTGATCAATCCTGTCATCTATAATGGAAAAATCATCCATCAATTCCGGTTTGTAGCTTCTCCTAAAAAACATTATTCACCCTTGAAGAGAGCAACTTCCATAGTAAGCCCCGGCCCGAATGCAACTGCACAACAATATTCACCTTTTGAAATTATTTCGGTCTCAATAATTCTTTTAAGAACAAAAAGAATAGACGCCGAAGACATATTGCCGAAATTTCTTAGGACATACCTGGAAGGAAGCATCTTTTCTTCAGGTAACATAAGTCCCGTTTGAAGCGAATCCAGTATGGCTCTTCCGCCCGGATGAAGCGCCCAGCACTTTATTGATTCCGGTCTTATTCCTTTATTTGTCAAAATCTTTTTTAATTCCGGAACTGCTTCATCAAGAATTATTTTCGGAAGATCGGAAGATAAAATCATTTGGAATCCTGCGTTGCCTATTTTCCAGCCCATATAATCCTCCGAATCCTTAAATAAAACGGAATCGGTTGAAATCAATTTTAATTTCGATTTCTGATTGTCGGTTCTTTTATTTGAAAATAATGCTGCGGCACAACCGTCGGCAAAAATCATGTTGGCTAGAATATTATCCTTAGTCGGTTCAATCTGCAGGTGAAGGCTGCACAACTCAACAGATATTAAAAGGACATTGCACTCTTTTTCATCAATACGGTTTATTGCATCCAGAATGGAGGTAAACCCTACTATTGAAGCTGCACATCCCATAAATCCTATATTGGTTCTCTTAATTGCAAAAGGAAAACCAAATTGGTTGATTAAATAATAATCCAATCCGGGAGCAAAAAAGCCTGTGCATGAAATAGTAATTATTCTGCTAATATCATTTGAATTAATTTTATTCTTTTCCAGCAACTTACCAACAGCATCCTTTGATAATTTTTTCGACCAGTTTTCATATTCGAACATTCTGGTTCTTGTATCCGGACTTATATACCGGCTACCCTCCGAGTAAAATTTATTTTCCGCAAATTCGTCAGCATCCGGCACAACAAAATACCGGCTTTCTATTTGAGAATGATTTGAGACGGAATCAATCATCCTCGCAATTGCAGGCCTTACAGCCATTCTTTTCTTTAGAGCTTCTGCGGCACTATGCTGGGATGCTTTATTGGGTGGCAGCGATGTTTGTATATCAATTAGCAAAGTTTTATCTCTTAAATTTAATTTCCAGCTTAATATATTTAAATTTGCGGAAAGAATAATTTGCAAAACCCGGTATTTCACATATTTGCGCTGTGGAACACATTCTGAAGCAATAATTAATCCTTGCATGAGCAGATATATAACCGGAATTTATTTATATGAATAACATCCAATGAACAAAGTTCTTTTTGTAACATATTTTTGGCCGCCTTCAGGCAAAGCATCGCTGCATTGGCCTTTATATATAATAAAGCACCTGTCAAAATTCGGCTGGCAGCCGTTGGTTTTAACCGTTAAAGAAGATACCTTCTCCGGTAAAGACGAAAGCCTTCTAAAAGAAATCGACCCTAAAATGATAGTTAAGAAAACAACAGCATTTGAGCCGTTTTCACTATACAAAAAATTTACCGGTAAGAAAAAGGACGAGCAACTTGTTGCATCGGAAACCATATCCAAGACCAATAAAAGTTTAACGCATAAAATTTCTATCTGGATTCGAATGAATCTTTTTATCCCGGATGCTAGAGCAGGCTGGTATTATCCTGGCGTAAAAGGAGGTACGGAATTATTCAAGCATGAAAAAATTAATGCAATCGTTTCTATCGGGCCTCCGCACACTTCGCAGCTTGTCGGGATGAGTCTAAGTAAAAAATTTAATGTGCCCCATTACCCCGTGTTCATCGATCCGTGGGTAGATATTATATATTATAAAAATTTTAAGAGAAGCAAACCTACACTCACAATTGATAATTATCTTGAAAGAAAAGTACTTCTGAATTCAAAAGAGGCTGTGTTTGTTACAAAAACTATGATGGAAGATTATATTAATAAATATGAATTTTTAAAAGAAAAGTCCCATGTCCTTTATTGGGGGTATAACGAAGATAATTTCAAGAATTATTCAACTGAGGTAAACAAACAAGCAAATAATATGGAAATGCAGACCCTAGTTCATGCGGGAAATATTTTTGATTTTCAGAACACGCCGAAATTCTGGGAAAGAGTAAAAAAAGAAATTGAGTCGGGTAGAAAGTTAGAAATTAAATTCATCGGAACAGTTAGCCCCGGAATAAAAAATACAATTAATAAAAACGGACTATCATCTTATACGGAATATTTAGGCTTCCTTCCTTATGAGAAAATGTTAGCGGAATTAAGTAAGGCTTCATATCTTCTTATGTGTGCAACAGAACCCAGACATGTGCCGGGAAAATTATTCGAATACTTACGTACCGGAAAACCTATTATAGCTTTCGGTAACGACAACAACGAAGTTAAAAAAATTCTTGAAGATGCAAATGCCGGAATGATGTTTAGATATGACGAAGACGCAAGCGAGTTTTTCGGCAATGCAAATAAATTCAGTACAGACTTATCCAAAATAAAAATTTATGACAGGGAAAATATTGCTCATTCTTTATCTATGGTTTTGAATTCCGGCAAATGATTTATTTCATTTAAAATTTTATTTGCAGTTTGAAACTTGGAAAGCAATGGTAAATTAATTTTTCTCCCTGTTTTATTTATTATTGTAACCTTATTTGTATCAAATTCAAACCCGCTGTTTTTATCTTTAAGGGAATTCAGTACAATCATATCCAGGTTTTTATTCTTCAGTTTCTTTTGAGCATTTTGTAATTCGTTATTTGTTTCCAGCGCAAAGCCTACAACTATTTTATTCCCTTTATCCAGAGAAGCAAGTATATCTTCCGTTTCAGTAAGTTTGACGGAAGAAAGTTTATCTTCTTTTTTAATTTTACTCTTACTTAAAATTGAGGGCTTATAATCGGCAACTGCGGCCGACATAATCAGCGCATCATTGTTCTTTATTTCTTTTTCAACTGCTTTTTTCATATCCGCCGCAGACCTAATTTTAATAAGATTTATCTCGGGGTAAGAAATTTCGCAAGACTGTCCCGAGATAAGTGTTACACCGGCACCTCTTAAGAAAGCTGCTTTGGCTAATTCAAAGCCCATTTTACCGGAAGAACGATTGCCTATAAAACGCACCGGATCAATATCTTCAAAAGTTGGTCCGGCAGTTACTAAAATTTTTTTACCAGTAAGATCTTTTTTGTAGCCGGATAAAATTAATTCTGCCGCATCTAAAATTTTATCAATACCGGCAAGCCTGCCCTTGCCGGAAAGGCCGCTTGCCAGTTCACCTTCTTCGGCGTTAATAATATAATGTCCCAATTCCTCCAGCTTTTTTATATTCTGCTGTGTTAAAGGATTTTGATACATATCTACATCGGCTGCGGGGGCAAGCAGCAACGGGCATCTTAACGCGGAGACTAATGTTGTTAATGCGTTATCCGCAAAACCATGAGCTACTTTTGCAACAGTGTTCACGGTGGAAGGAGCAATTATCATTAAATCCGCCCACATTGCATTTTCAATGTGTCCGGTTGAAAAAGATGTATTACTTTTTTTATCGGCGGGGAACATACTTATTATTACTTCGTTGCGGGATAAAGTTGACAGAGTAAGCGGCGTAATAAATTCTGTTGCGGAAGGAGTCATCACTACTTTTACTTCGGCACCGCTCTTAATTAGTTCCCTAACTATGTAAGCCGATTTATATGCAGCTATACATCCTGTTACTCCCAAGAGTATTTTTTTCCCCCGGAATATTTCTTTATTCATTAAAAAAGAAATTATTTGTTCTTGTATTTATATTCTATTTTGCCGTCTATAAGTTCGTTTAGTGCCTGGACATGCGCCTTTTCTTTTT
Organism: Ignavibacteriaceae bacterium; assembly: GCA_046705105.1. Lineage (GTDB taxonomy): Bacteria > Bacteroidota > Ignavibacteria > Ignavibacteriales > Ignavibacteriaceae > FEN-1297. The sequence continues at coordinate 10,980 of JBJKQP010000175.1, forward strand.
TATCAAATTCCAAAGCAATTTTTAGCTGTGCAGGATTTTCAATATCCTCAGCATCATCTTCAACTCCGGATGTAGGAATAGTACTTAGAAGTGCATTATACTCAACTTTATTTTCATCATTTATTTGGCGAGCTCTTTTTGCAGCAATAATAATTCCTTCATAAATATTAGCAGCACGCTCATCTATAATTCTTAAATCTACAGGTTCTATTTCCATCTAACCATTCTCCTTGTTAATTATTTTTTTTATTAAACTCATGGTTTCTTTAACAGCTATTTCCAAATCTTTGTTTTCTATAAGATAATCAAATTTATCCTTTAGACTCAATTCCATTTTCGCTCTCTCAATTCTCTTTGTAAAATCCGCCTCGCTCTCTGTTTTTCTTCCTTTAAGTCGTTTTACAAGTTCTTCAAAATCAGGTGGATAAAAAAATATTAAAACTGCACCGGGATAAATTTTTTTTAGCTGCAGCGCTCCTTTAACATCAATTTCTAAAAGAACCGTACGACCGTTATTAATATTATCATCAATATAACTTTTGAATGTACCGTAATAATAATCGTAAAATTTTTCCCATTCAACAAATTCCCCGGCTTTTATTTTCTTTTTAAAGTCTTCTTCGGAAATAAAGAAATAATCTATACCGTCTTTTTCATCTTTTCTTTTTTTACGTGTGGTTGCGGATACCGAAAAGACTATTTCCGGAAACTCGGTTAAAATTTGTTTAATTATTGTTGTCTTACCGGTTCCGCTAGGAGCGGATACGGCTATTACAGCTCCTTTCCTATCCTTCAACATTCACTCTATATTTTGAAGTTGTTCCCGTATCTTTTCAATTTCTTCTTTAATACTTACAACATTATGAGTTATTAAAGTTGAAATTGCTTTGGAAGAAATAGTATTTGCTTCACGGTTCATCTCCTGGCAAATAAAATTTAATTTTCTTCCGGGCTCATCGTCATTATCTATGCTTTCCAAAAAGAACTTAACGTGACTTCTTAACCTTACACATTCCTCCGTAATCTCGGCTTTATCCGCAATAATAGCAAGCTCCTGCTCAAGCCTGTCTTTATCCGCATTTACATCCCCCATAATAGCTTGAACTTTCTCTTTTAGTTTTTCAAAATACTCTTTTACACTTGCGCCGGATTCTTTTTCAATTTCATCCAGCCTGGTTTCAATAATTTCAATTCTTTTCCTTAAATCTTTTGCAAGCTCTTTGCCTTCGTTCTTTTTCATTTTAAGAAGTTCGGAAAGAGCGGTGTTTAGAGCTTTTTTCAAAACATTAAATTCATGTTCGGAAAACTCCAGTTCATTAGTTTCAAAAATTTCCTTGTTAAAAAGAAGATGCTCAAGCTTAATTTTTTCCGTGCTTTTAGAAACTTTTTTTATCTCTTTAATTAAAGAAATATAATTTTTAAGCCTCTCCTTATTTAAAGAAATATCTTCATCATTGCCGCCGTTTCTTTTTACCTGTACGGATACAAGTAACTTCCCTCTTTTAATCTTTGTTTTTATAAGCTCGCGAAGCTCATATTCTTTATTCATTAACGAAGACGGGAGTTTTAAAGCAATATCAAGATAACGGCCGTTTACGCTTTTAACTTCAACAGCAGTTTTAATTTTGCCGTTTTCGGCTGCACCTTTACCGTAGCCGGTCATACTATAAATCATATAATTCCTTTAAATAAAGAACTTAAAAATAAGAATAATTATAAAGCCAATCAAAATAATTATCCGTTAGAAAGCTTCGCCTATACCAAAGTGCACAACAATATTTCTTAAAACGCGCTTATCCCAGCTTTGCCATAAAAACTCTTGGTTGCTTGGGTTGTAAAATTTAAAGCCGAAATCGACTCTAAACGGAGCAATAGGAGTATAATATCTAAATCCGAATCCGGTAGCAACTGCAATGCCCTTCCAGGAAACCTGATGATATCCCATCCATGTATTGCCGTAGTCGAAAAATAATGCGTAGCCTAAGTTTTGAGCGAATTTTCTTCTAAATTCCATCGAACCATCTATTAGAAAAGTACCGCCTTTAAAATTCTTTACACCTGTAATTGCAGTAACAACCTGACTCCCTTCGGGAACAAGCTGGTTACTGCCCCATCCTCTAATTGACGTACTTCCGCCTGCATAAAAAGTTCTGTTTATAGGAACGCCTGCAAAGCTGCCGTAGAAAATATGTATGTCGCCGACTTTTAATTTAAAAGCTCCGATTGAATTTTGGTGCTTATCCAGAGTAATATAATATGAACCTCCGAGTAAAACCTTATAAAAGTCCGCTGCACTGGAATTTACCTGGGGGAAAGAATTGCCTTCCTCTAAATGGAATGCAAGGTTATAACCGCTTGTCGGGAATAGTATATTATTTGCAGTTGTTGAAGCTGCATCCACGGCAATATCCGAAACCAGCTTTGTTGATATACTATCGTAATAAACTCTGTAAAGTTCATTAGACTGTTCCAGAGTATACGTTGTGCTTAAATGGTTAATAAACGTATAAGTAGGCAACTCAAATTCAAGGGTAAACTTGGTACCGTAAAGAGTATTATTATAATCCGGTTGTTTGTTTATGGTTGCGTAAGTTTCCCATGTACCGAAGATAGGCTTTTCAAACAAATAAGGCTGATCAATGGTAATACGAGAATCTACATAACCGAGAAGCGTAGTATCTCTAAAAGAAAAATGATTAATTAAGTTTGCTACATCCAGATTAAAAATATCCTGTGCTCCAAAGGAAGAGCTTATTGTAAGTTTCCTGGCATCACCAAGAAAATTTTTCCGAATAAAAGAAAATCCGAGACCTACATTAAATGCACTGTGCTGGTTGTTTAGAATTATTTCAGGGGAAAGCTCATTCATCAAACCTATGTTACCGTTTAACCTGATTGGTACTTTGCTATCAGTAGTATCCTTATCATCGGCTGAAAGAATAACGGTATTAAACAAACCGGTTCTGTAAAGCCTTACCTGACTTCTTCGCAATTCGTCAAGATTATAAATTTCACCCGTATGTATTCCGCTAATATCCCTAAGCAATCCATCCGTAACAAGATGAGCCCCAACTCCGTTTTTTTGTATCAGCACCGTGTCTATAGAATACCTTTTTCCCGTATTGAAGTACATATCAACTTTTGCTTTATCTCTTACCGTATCTATCATAACTATTGTGGTGTCCCATCTTGCAAACATATAACCGTTATCAAGTAAAAAGCTTATAACTTTTGTTGTATTATCTTCAACCAAACTTTCGGAGTACCGCATGTTAGTATCTAAAGCTACTTCCTTATAAAGATTTGCGTAAAGGAATTTAGGTATTCTATCGAGGCCAAACAGATTAAGTTTTCCGAAAGTTGACATTGCATTTTCCTTAATGTTGTAAATTAGGTTTACAAATTTGCCAGCCGTATCCACTTTATATTTATAGCCGACTTCCGTATTAAAATACCCGTTCGATTTGTAAAAATCTTTTATAGCCTGAATGTCCAACGGAATATTTGTAGAATCGAAATATACCGGTGCTTTACCGAAGCTGGAAAATGAATGTACAAATCTCCAAAACCACCATGGGGTTGTTTTGGAATAAATTTGTTCGGATAAGGTAGACGAAGAAAAAGAATTGTTTCCGGTAAACTTAATTGAATTCAACTGGTAACGAACGTTTGTCTGCGCAAACATTTGAATGCTCACAGATAGGAATATAACTAAGATTAATTGTTTGGCGGACATAAAAATATTATTTGTTTCAAAAGATTAAAAAAGCCGTCTTAAAATAATGGAATATTTTATCAATATTTCAACACAAGATCTTTGGAAACAATTTTAAATGAATGGAAATCCCTTTTAAAATCACTTATAAAGAAAGATTTAATTCCCGGCACATCTATATTATCGGATAAATAGAGAGAGACAGGTTTATTCGGTTCCACAACCAAATGGGCATAATAAGCACGTTCTTCTTTATAATTAATTATATATGAATATACTTCTCCTCCTCCGCTGCCGAGGAAATAATCCTGGGAATTATAATAAATTAATTCATAATTGAACATAGGGAATTTAATTTTTTGAACCAGACATTCTCTAAATGAACCGTTTAGTAATGAAGTCTGAAATACGGTTTTAAGATGATCGTTTTCCATTTTAAGAAGAATGAATTTTATTCCCCATTGTTTATTCTTTCTCAATTCCACGCCCGCAGCAACCTCAATAGCGGAGTCCCCATCGAAATTTCCTTTATAAGCAAACTTTACATCGTTGCCCAAAATTTTTTTTGTCTGCTGCAAAACATAGGCGGGGTTGTTAAAATTTATTTTTGTCTTTTCCTGTTCTTTTTTAGATTTTTTACTTGAGCAAGAGTAAAAAATAAAAGCTACAAACAAAAGATAGGGTAAATATTTTTTAATTGATAACAACTTTTGTTCCTTTCTTTACTACGGAGTAAAGTTCATCTATATCTTCATTACTAATTGCAATAGAGCCGTTCGTCCAGTTATAATTAAACGGCAAATATCTGAAAATGAAATCCAGTTTTCCAATTCCCTGAATTCCGATGTTACCGCCAAGCGGTGTATTCGAATCCGGGCATTGACCATAATAGAATTCAAATTTTAATTTGTCAAATTCCGTCTGGCTAATAACCCCTTTTCTTAATGCGTTGGCAGCATCATTTAAATTAGGATAATTAAGCTTGAAAAACATATAATATTTGGTACCCGTATCAATTTCACAAATTTTGTAAGTGCCTACCGGGGTAGCAAGGTCGCCCGCTTTAGTTTTGGGGACAAGTACATTTCTTCCAAAATTAGCTCTGTACGATTTTATTAGAACGGTATCTTCATATAAATCAAGAGAATATGTACTGCGGTTTATTACAATGTACGGGTTTTCTAATTTCTTAAATCCCTTTTCCAGCATTGCTTCCTTTAACGGAACTTCTTTTAAGTTTAGGAAAACACCGTATAAAATTACTCCGAGAATAAATAATATTATACCGCCGCTGAAAAATACAATGTTCTTTATCAAATTTATATTAAAATAAGATAAATAATGTTTTAAGTTTTGTTTTGGAATCTTACTATTATCAGTATTCATTAATTTATTAAAGTCAGTAAAGAACGCGGGCCGTGGAATTTCAAATTTGCCGGATTGGAATTTAAATAAAATTAGATAATTTATAAAATGATTTTAAAAAAGATTTAGGCTTGTTCAGGATGAAAGAGAAAAGGCGTCCAAACTTAAAGTTGTCGGTTTTTGTAAGACAACAAAACCAATTGCCTAACTTCTGCACTGTTTATAAAAGTTTTACAATGCAGCAACTTACCTGCTGCAGGCAGGTTTAACAATTCATTGATAAATAACTCCGGTTATAAAGAAGAAGAATTGATATTTAGACTTCCATAACTTCTTTTTCTTTATGCTTCAGCAAATCGTCAATTTTTGTAGTATGTTCGTCTGTTAATTTTTGAACCCTATCCTCAGCATCTTTTAATTGGTCTTCGGTAATTTTCTTATCCTTTTCTTCCCTTTTTAAATGATCATTTGCGTCTCTTCTAATATTTCTTATGGCAATTTTTGAATCTTCACCAAACTTCTTAATTATTTTAACAAACTCTTTTCTTCTCTCTTCATTTAAAGGAGGTACCGGAATTTTTAAATTCGTTCCGTCGCTTACCGGATTAAAACCAATGTTTGCCTCAAGAATAGCTTTTTCGGCAGCGGATACAATTGATTTATCCCACGGTGTAACAGATAAAGTATGAGCATCCAGAACGGTTACGTTTGCAACCTGATTTAAAGGAGTCATTGAGCCGTAATATTCAACCTTAATTCCGTCAAGCAAAGCAGTTGTAGCTTTGCCTGTTCTAATTTTGGCAAGTTCATTTCTTAAAGTTTCAAGAGTTTTATCCATTCTTTGTGCAGCATCTTTAATTGTGTCTTCCATAATCTCCTCGCATTTTATTAAAAATGTATAAAACGAGTTTACCGGAATTTTTTATTTTTGTCAATACTTAATTTAATTTTTAATTAACGTACCTATGTTTTCACCTTTTATCAACTTTAATAAATTATCCGGTACATCCATATTAAAAACCGCCATCGGCAAATTATTTTCCCGGCATAGACTAACGGCTGTCAAATCCATTATACGCAAATTCTTTTGTAAAACATCAAGGTAAGAAATAATGTCGAATTTAGAAGCTTCCGGATTTTTTTCCGGGTCGGAATCATAAACACCATCCACACGCGTACCTTTAATAATAATATCTGCCTCAATTTCAACCGCTCTTAAAGATGCCGCAGTATCCGTACTAAAATACGGATGCCCCGTGCCCGCACCGAAAATAACAATCCTGCCTTTTTCAAGATGCCTTATTGCTCTTCTTCTTATATACGGTTCGGCAATTTCTTCCATGTGGATTGCGCTCATTAGTCTTGTAAAAATTCCTTTATGTTCAATAGCATTTTGTAATGCAAGCGAATTTATTACGGTTGCAAGCATTCCCATCTGGTCGCCGGTAACTCTGTCAATTCCCTGATCGCTTGCACTTAGCCCCCTGTAAATATTTCCGCCGCCTATTACTACGCCTATTTCAGTCCCAATAACATGAATCTTTTCAATTTCATCGGCAAAAAACTTCAATACATTATGATCAATTCCGAATCCTTTTTTCCCCATCAAAGATTCCCCGCTCAGTTTTAACAGTATTCTTTTATATTTTAATTTCTCCATGAAATTATTTTCTTTAATTGTAAGTTAGATTATTTAACCGGAAAGTTACTAAAAATACACAAAAAAAGGTCTTAAAATATTAAGACCTTTTTTATTAAATTATTTTTGAACATCGCCAAGATGGAAGCGGTGGAACAGCGAAACTTTAATTTGCGTTCCGTGTTTTGTATTATATTCCTTTAACAAACCGTTAATTGTCTTGGTATTATCTTTTATAAACGCCTGCTCGACCAGGCAATTTTCCTGGTAGTATTTGTTCAACCTGCCTTGAGCAATTTTATCCAAAATATTATCCGGCTTGCCTTCTTTACGGGCAAGTTCCTTATATATTTCAATTTCTTTATCTATTAACTCTTTAGGAACTTCTTCACGAGTTACGCAGATAGGCTTCATTGCGGCGACCTGCATCGCAATATCTTTTCCTATTCCCGCAAAATCATCTTTACTTTCGGCAGCATTCTCAAACTTAACAAGTACGGCAAGTTTGGAACCTAAATGAATGTAGTCGGCAATCATTCCGCCGGGTGCAGTTTCAATTGCAAAGCGGGAGATTTGAATTTTCTCTCCGACTTTTCCCATTACATCCGTTAATTGATTTTTTACATCCGGATTCTTATCTAAAAGTTCATCCACACTTGCGGGTTTAGTATTATCAACTACCTGCAGAACCGAATTGGCAAACTTTACAAAGTCGTCGCTGTTTGCAACAAAATCAGTTTCGCAATTTATCTCGACAATAGTACCTGTTTCTTTATCATCGGAAACTTTGGTTAATACCATCCCTTCGTTAGCACTCTTTTCGGCTCTTTTGGAAGCAACGGCAGCACCTTTCTTCCTAAGAATTTCAATAGCTTTCTCGAAATCACCGTCGGCTTCTACTAGCGCCTTTTTACAATCCATCATACCGGCGCCGGTCTTTTGTCTTAATTCATTCACTTGTGCAGCAGTAATAGCCATGTTTATTCCAATTCCTTATAATTTATTTTTCAGTAGTAGGATTTTCTTCACTTGCTTTTACATCAGCTTTTTTTTCTTCGTTTTTTACTTCTTCAGCTTTTTTCTCAGCTTCTTTTTTAGCAGCAGCTTTAAGCTCTTTTTCTTTCTTTTCTTCTTCTCTTCTCTCTTTTTCTTTTCTTTCTTCTTCTTTTCTTTCTTCTTCTTTTTCTTTTCTAATTCTTTCGGCTTCGGCAGCTTCCTGGGCTTTTATTTCTTTTGCTTTTACTTCACCTTCCACAACAGCATCCGCCATATACTTTACAATTAGTTCGATTGTCTTAACAGCGTCATCGTTGGCCGGGATAATATAGTGTATAGGATCAGGATCGCAATTAGTATCTACAATTGCAAAGACAGGTATATTTAATCTTTGCGCTTCTTTAACCGCAATTGATTCTTTTTTAATATCCACCACGAACATTGCACCAGGCAGCCTGGACATGGATTCAACACCTTCAAGTACTTTTTTCAGCTTATCTTTTTCCCTGGAAAGGAACAGTCTTTCTTTCTTTGTTATTTTATCGAAGGTTCCGTCGGTTTCCTGTTTCTCTATATTATTTAATCTCTTAATACTCTTACGTATTGTTGAAAAGTTTGTAAGCATTCCGCCGAGCCATCTTTCGCTTACCCAGTTGGCATCGCATCTTCTGGCTTCGGATTCAATAACACCCTTTGCCTGCTTTTTGGTACCGACAAATAAAACTTTTCTGCCTTCGGATACAAGCTGTGTTAAATTTTCAGCAGCTTCTTCTAATAGGACTTGAGTTTTTTTAAGGTCTATTATATGAATGCCGTTTTTTTCCATAAAAATATACGGCTTCATTTTGGGATTCCAGCGGCGTGTTAAATGTCCGAAGTGTCCACCCGCTTCTATAAGTGCGGTTATATCCATTTTTTGCATTTTATTACTCCTGTTTTTCTTCTATTCCCGTCAACTTTGCTTTTCATCCCGGTTAAACCGAAACACAGGAAGCAAATCTAGGAATATGTGTTAAATAAAGTTTAAGTGTAAGTTTAAGTTCAAGAATAGTTTTAAATTTAAGAAAGTATACTTTGAACTTCTTAAACTTAATCTTGAACTTGAACTTGTATTATCGTTTTGAAAATTGAAATCTTTTTCTTGCTTTCGGCTGGCCGTATTTTTTACGTTCAACCATTCTGGGATCTCTAGTTAAGAATCCTTCCACCTTAAGTGCCGGCCTAAATTCAGGATTTATTGCTATAAGTGCCCTGGAAATTCCTAAACGAACTGCCTGTGCCTGACCGGTAGTTCCACCGCCTTTAACATTAACAATAGTATCGTACTGTCCCATCGTCTCAGTAACTTTAAAAGGATTCAGAATATCTTCTCTGCTTAAGAGTTGGGGAAATGCTTTTTCAAATTCTTTTCCGTTTACCGTAATTTTTCCGTTACCGTTTCTTAAAATAACCCTTGCAACAGAAGTTTTTCTTCTGCCGACATAAATCTGGTCTGCCATTATTTCTCCGTTATACTTAATGTTTCCGGCTTTTGAGCTTGGTGGGGATGAGTGTCGCCGGGGTAAACTTTTAATTTCTTAAACAATTTTCTTCCTAGCCTGTTTTTAGGCAGCATTCCTTTAACAGCGCTTTCAATAATAAACTCCGGTTTCTTAGCCATAAGTTCTTCATAGCTTCTAATTTTTAATCCGCCGGGATAACCAGAATAATGGAAATAATCCTTTAGGAACTCCCTTTTTCCGGTTATTTTTACCTGGGATGCATTAATAACAATAACATAATCACCGGTATCTGCATTGGGAGAAAATGAAGGTTTTTCCTTTCCCCGGATTATTCTTGCCGCTTTCGTAGCTAAACGGCCCAGCACCTGATCCTTAGCATCAATTATATACCACTTTTTATCAGCTCCTTCGGCGCTGACAAATCTTGTTATTTTTTCCTGTTTCACGTAAATTTCCTCCGAAACCAAGTATCATTTCAAATAAAGAATTCAAATTTATATCTATAGTTTAAGAAAGTCAAGAAAGTTGTATTACAAAGGTTTGAATTATAAATACAAAACATATGTAAATATTCCACAACCCTGTAAACATATTTTTTTGCTTGCAATACTCTGTTTTACTATACCGAATACTATAAACCGGATAAGCCGGGCCTAAATGATAAAGTAAATAAAAACTACCAGTCATTCGGTTACTGTTAGGATGCCCGTTTCGTCATACGGTTACGCAATTCGTCTGCACCGACCGACAGACATTTTACGCTAAACGATACGGGCTTCGTTATCGATTGACGCTATTCAATGTCTTTTCAAATATTTGCAAAAACTTATGACGTATAAAGTATCAAAATAATGTTGCAGCAGATGTACTTTAGTGCCGACTATCCATCTTCGGCATGTCACATTTTTTGTATCCAGATGGGACTTCAAATAAGCTTGAGTTAAGCGATTCTTTTTTTACCAATGTAACTTCAAGCTGCCCTT
>JBJKQP010000176.1:0-20808 GCA_046705105.1 Ignavibacteriaceae bacterium
CAAGTTGCCGAGGAAGTAAGAAGATATTTCGGAGAAAAAGTATTTAAAACAATTATACACCGTAATGTTAGGATATCGGAAGCGCCGAGCTTTGGTAAACCTGTAATTCTTTATGATGCCATATCCACAGGCTCGCAAAATTATATTGCTCTTGCTTCCGAATTATTAGAAAGAAATTCAACTGAAATTAAAACCGAATAAGTATGGGTAAATTTAAATCTGGACTTGGAAGAGGACTGGATGCTTTAATAAACCAGCAAAGCTACAAAAATACCGGTACGCCTTTAAATTTTAGTGAAATAAATAAAGACGACGGTGTTCAGATTGACGTACTGGCAAAAATACCCGTAGAAACTATTTCACCAAACCCATATCAACCCAGGATTAGCTTTGAACCGGAAGCTTTTGAAGAACTGAAGAAATCCATACTTTCCAACGGTTTAATCCAACCTATAACCGTAAGAAGAATCGATCATAAAAAATTCGAGCTTATTTCCGGTGAAAGACGTTTAAAGGCATGCAAGGATATTGGCTATAAAGAAATTCCAGCATACATAATAAAAGTTGATGCGCCCGAGACAATGCTTGCATTAGCTTTAATTGAAAATATTCAGCGGGAAAAATTAAACCCTATTGAAGTCGGTCTTGCATACAAAAGATTAATGGATGAATGCCATCTTACCCAGGAAGAAATTGCAGATAAGGTTGGAAAAGACAGATCAACCGTAGCTAATTCTATAAGATTGTTAAAGCTTCCGCCTCAAATCCAGCAAAGCCTAATTAAGGAAGAGTTATCAATGGGACATGCGAGGGCACTGATAAATCTGCCTACGGAAACCTTGCAGTTGGAAGCATTACAAAAAATAATTGAAGGCAGTCTTTCCGTTAGGAAAGTTGAAAACCTGGTTAAAAAATTATTAAGGTCCCCCGACTCCGGTAAACGGACTGTTTCTTTTCCCACTAAGAAAAGTATATCCTATGCAAGTTTAAACGATGTGGAAGATAAACTGCGTAAAATATTCGGTACGAAAGTTATGTGCAAACAAAAACAAGACGGTTCCGGTGAGGTAATTATTGAATTTTACTCAAACGATGAATTAGAACGATTATTTGAGCTGTTTGAAATCATTGATAAAACATTTAATTAAAATTTCTATTCTTGTGTTCTTGTTGATACAAGTAGGTTATTCTCAGCAAGATACATTATCTGCAAATTCCTCATCAAAGGGAGATTCAACTTTTGTTATGCAAAAATCTCCGTGGGGTGCAGTACTAAGAAGTGCAATCCTTCCGGGGTGGGGACAATTCTATAACCATTCTTATTTAAAAATTCCTATTGTTTGGGGAGTGCTTGGCTGGCTAGGTTATGAGTGGTATCAGAACAATAAATTTTATAAGCAGTCCCAGGATTTATATAATCAAACCCATATACTGGATTATTTAGGCTATAAAACATTTTATCAGGATCAACGGGATTTGTTTGCTATTTATTTCGGCTTAGCTTACATGCTGAACCTTGTCGATGCCTATGTTGATGCCGAGCTTTTTGATTTTTCCGTACAGCAGAATTCAATGACAAATTCTCCCATGCTAAACATGAGGATATACCTAAAATGAAAAACACAATTGTCTGCAAAAATTGTAAAGAGGAAAATCCCTTCTACGGCCTAACTTGTAACAACTGCGGTTCATATCTTAGGGAAAGAATTTTTAATGTTGACTTATTTAAAATAATGGACTTGTTAATTTCAAGCCCCAAAAAGGGATTTGAAATAATTATTCAATCCGAACATAAAAATTTTTTATTGACAATATTCCTATTGGCCTCGGTAAAGCTATTTATAGATTCCATGTATCTTGCCATGGTAACCCATAAAAACGAACCGGCTTTTAATAACCTTATACAAAATTTTATAATTGTAGCAGTCTCGCTTGCGGTATTTTTTCTTCTAATAAGTATTCTTTTGACTTTTACAAATAAGATTTCGGGTTTAGAAACAAGATTCCGCGATAATCTTTCCATTCTATTATTTTCTTTATTACCGCAGGTCTTCGCTTTAATCATTCTTTTTATTGTTGAGTTAACGGTTTTTGGCGGAGCACTTTTTTCCACAAACCCATCACCTTTTACAATTAAAGAAGGTATTGCCATAACTTTTACCGTTTTTGAATTGCTTGTAGTTTTATGGGGAATAGTGCTCTCAATTACAGCAATAAAAACACAAAGCAGAAATTTTGTATATTCATTGTTTGGAGGAATTATATTTAGTGCACTAATGTATTTTGTAATTTTTCTTAATTCAATTTATTTATTCAAATAATTTATTTATCAAACTCTAATATAGTAGTAATATAAATGGAAGTTAAAACTGATGTTCTTGTAATAGGGAGTGGAATAGCCGGACTTTTTGCAGCACATGAAATATCTAAATTTGCGGATGTTATTGTTGTTACTAAAAAAAATAAAAACGAATCCAACACGAATTATGCTCAAGGCGGAATTGCATCCGTTATAGATCCTAACGACACTTTTGAAAAACACATATCCGATACCTTAATAGCCGGAGCAGGTTTATGTAATAAAAAAACCGTTGAAATTCTGGTAACTGAGGGTCCGGATAGGATAAACGATTTAATTGAAATAGGTACCGAATTCACCAGAAAAAACGGGAAATTAGACCTTGCAAAAGAAGGCGGGCACTCTATGGCCCGCATTGTACATGCTAAAGATTTGACTGGCAAAGAAATAGAAAGAGCATTAATTGAAAAGCTTAATTCTATTAAAAATATTAGAATAATTGAAAACACTTTGGCCATAGATCTTATTACCGAACATAATATTCAAAGGTTAAAAGAAGAACCATTAAATAATAGAAACTGCTGGGGTGCGTATGTGCTCGATTGCGATAAAAGTGAAGTAATTAAAATAACTGCTAAAGTTACTGTCCTTGCAACAGGCGGCTTAGGCCAGGTATATCTGCATACTACAAATCCAAGTATTGCAACCGGTGACGGATTTGCAATGGCATATAGGGCAGGAGCAAAAATAGGTGATATGGAATTTATCCAATTTCACCCTACTTCCTTATTTAGTTCAAACGGAAACCAGAGCCCGCAAAAGCCTGCTTTTCTAATCTCGGAAGCTGTAAGAGGTTTCGGCGGAATTTTACGAACCATTGACGGCAAAGAGTTCATGTCTAAATATGATTCCAGAAAAGAGCTTGCTCCAAGAGATATAGTTGCAAGAGCAATTGATAATGAGCTAAAAGTCCGCGGTGAAGAATTTGTTTATCTTGATATTACTCATAAGAAGAAAGAAGAAATAGTTGACCATTTCCCCAATATTTATAACGAATGTTTTAATCGGAATATAGATATCAGCAAGGATTTTATTCCGGTTGTTCCGGCTGCACATTATGCTTGCGGGGGAGTAGCTGTAGATGAGTTTGCAAGAACATCATTAAAAGGATTATACGCCTGCGGAGAAGTAAGCATGACCGGAGTTCACGGAGCTAATAGGCTTGCCAGCAATTCCCTGTTAGAAGCTGTAGTCTTTGCATACCGTGCCGCAGGTGATATTAAAAATTTTCTCAAAGAGAATTCAAGGATTTATCCGGAAGTGCCGGACTGGGATGACCTGGGTGCTCTAACATATGATGAAAAAATCTTAATCTCTCACAGTATTAAGGAAATTAAGCAAATTATGTGGGACTATGTCGGTATAGTTAGATCAGATAGAAGACTTGACAGGGCTTCCCGAAGAATTCATAACATTTTTATTGAAACAGAGGATCTATACAAACGAACAAAAATATTTGAAGATATTCTTGAATTAAGAAATATTGCGGCATGTGCACATATGATAATTAAATCTGCTAAAATGAGGAAAGAAAGCAGGGGGTTACATTACACTTTAGATTACCCTGATAAATTGCCGGAGCAGGATACAATTGATACTTATCTGCAAAATTTGAATCCCTGATTAATTGTAATCCAATGTTCCTATTTGAAGTATGTGATTTTTTAATAATGTGTGATTCTGGATTTTATATACTCAATTTATAATCCTAAAATCAAGTATTTAGTATCCGGCATCTTGAGTATAAATTATAATATATTCTCCATTTTAGTTAGCTTTACTATCCAGGATATAATTAACAATTGCTCCATATCTAATTCCCTTTGTGCTAACTAAAACGGAAGGCAACTTTAATAATTCCATAATATATAATAATATTAGGCTGCCGCTTAACAAAACATCTTCACGTCCTTTAACTACGTTTCCGTACTTTGTTTTTATAGCATTAGTAGGCATTGCCGCCAGAGTATCCGACAAATTTACTAAATCAAATTTTGTCAGCTCGCTGCCTTCAATTAAGCTTTCATTATACTCCGAAATATTTTGTTTAATACATGCCAGCGTTGTAGGTGTCCCGGCAATCGCGATAGATTTCTTAACATCCTCAACATTCTCCATTAAATTATCGAATATTTTAATAACAAATTCCTTAAAAGTTTCTACCTCTTTTGATAGAGGAGGAGCATGCTTCAAATATTTTTCGGTCGCAATTACCGCTCCTACGGGGAAACTTTTTCTAAAAAAGATATTTTCATTTCTTCCCAATACAAGTTCGGTGCTTCCGCCGCCTATATCTATAATTAAAGTATTAACATTCGAATGGTCTCCGTACGTTGAACCCAAGTAAGAATATTTTGCTTCGTCATCGCCGCTTAAGATATTTACATCCCATCCAAATACTTTTTCAATTCTTTTAGATATCTCCATACCATTGGAAGAGATTCTAAATGCATTAGTTGCGGAAACTATTGTCCTTTCACTTTTAAATTCCCTATTTATTTTATTATACTCATCAAGAACCTCGAACAATTCGGTTATTTTTCCATTACTTATAGGCTTACCGATTGTAACATTTTTCCCTATCCGGGGTATTCTATGCTCATCTCTAAGGGAGATTATTTTTTTTGTTGAGTTATTTACTTCCGCAACAAGCAATAAAACGGTATTTGTTCCGATATCTATAGAAGAAATAATCATAATTTTTTTTATTTTAGTTTATAAAAAAATTTAGCTATGGGAAACATAAATAAATTTTCCAAAATATTTTTATTCATCTGTGTTGCTTCCGGAACTTTATGGTTCGGAAGTTACTTTGCCAGGTTAACAGTAACTTACAATTTATTTAAAGATAATCAATTTCAGTTGGATAATTATATAAATGCACATAACTTACCGGGTATACTAACAATAATAAATGTATTGGTAATTTTAACATCGGTTCTTTATATTATTTTTATAATTAGTTTTATAATCTTTTTAATATCATCTAAAATTAGTTTAAAACAAAACGGATGGCTGTTTATAGTTACTTGTATTATTTTTATTACTTTTCCTTTGGAGTTATATTTAATGTCTATAGATTATAAATCAATTATGCTGGTAAGTATGAGCAACTTTAATGTAAATGCCGTATTGGATTTATATATAAAAAGATTTAAAGTACTCAGCAGTTTTCCCATAATTGAAATCATTTGTTATTTGGCGATAATTTTCTTTGTACTTTTTCGGCCGTTCAAACTTAAACTTAAAGAAAGATAATGAAACTAAAAGAAAAAGAATTTGAAGAAATAATTCAGGATTTGAAAGCATTGGCAGCACAATTAGGTGCTGAGGTAAGATTTGAAAAAGGCGATTTTAAAGGCGGTTATTGTATTCTAAATGAGAACAAAGTAATAGTAATAAATAAAATGGCAAGTCTGCAGAGAAAAGTTGTTATACTATCTATGGCGCTAAAGGAATTAGGAATCGATCAAATTTATTTAACGCCCAAGCTTAGAGAAATAATAGATGAAATGGCGGAATCGAAATGAAAATTTTAATTTTAAACGGACCTAATCTTAATTTGCTCGGTAAACGAGATAAAAGTCAATACGGAGCATTGAGCTTGGAAAAAATAAATAAAATAATTGAAACAGAATATCCAGAGATTAAATTTACTTTTTTCCAATCAAATCTGGAAGGAGAGTTGATTGATAAAATTCAAGGTGCGGGAAAATACTTTAACGGTATAGTTATAAATCCTGGCGGGTATGCACATACATCCGTTGCCATAAGAGATGCATTAGCAGAAAGTAAGCTCCCGAAGATTGAAGTCCATTTATCTCATTTAACAAATAGAGAAAGTTTTAGGCAGGCAATGGTAACAGCTTCTGCCTGCGATGGTTATTTATCCGGCTTTAAAGAGAAAGGATATTTAGCTGCGGTATATTTAATATTAAAACTTTCCGGTAAATAAATTATATATTTTAGTTAAAGGAATAACTTATTTAATTACCTTAATCTTGCTATTAAAGACATGATTAATTATCTTTCTTTCAAATTATTTTGAGGAAAAATGAAAAACCTTTCGATAAAAAAGCTCTATTATTCAATTAGTGAAGTAAGTAAAATTACGGAGGTTGAACAATATGTTTTAAGGTATTGGGAAACCGAGTTCGAAGGGTTAAAGCCTCAAAAAAATAGAGCAGGTAATAGAATATATACGAATAAAGATATTCAATTAATCCTTTATATAAAAGATCTTTTAAGAGAAAAAAAATATACTATTGAGGGAGCAAAAAAGATATTAGAGAATTATTCACCTGAACAGGAAAATCCGAAGAAAAATTCTGAAGAAACTTCCGACGCCAGTAGCAGCGTAGATAAATTAAATAAAAAAGATAAAGAATCTATTAAAAAAGACCTTGAAGAAATCAAAAGTATTTTAGAACTTTTGGTATCCAAATTATAAAATTTCGGAACGTGGCGCAGCCCGGTAGCGTACCTGAATGGGGTTCAGGTGGTCGTGGGTTCAAATCCCACCGTTCCGACTATAAATTTTTCCAGCGGGGATCAATCTATTATTATAAATTTAATAATCAGCCGTTAATCATTAACATAGACCACAAGCAAAAAACTTTCGTACGGTTTTACTTATTAAGACGACAAAGATAAATTTATTCATTATTTTTAATCGAATTTTTATTAAAAGAGGAAACCATGAAAGCATATTTATTTGCAATAGTATTAACATTCATTATAAGCTGTGCAGCATTTGCACAAGAAGAAACATTAATAGGAAAAGGAAAAATTACTAACGGAGGTTTCGGCGGCCCTGTTGTAAAATATACAAATATAAAAGGAGAACCTGCTGTTTTGGTAGGAGGCAGAGGCGGATGGATTATAAATCATACCTTTATTATCGGCGGCGGGGGCTACGGACTCGTAAACAACATTAATGCAAATAATCCCTTTGTAAATTATTATTTGGATGTTTGGCCTTATATAAATTTCGGTTACGGAGGACTTGAACTTGAATATATTATTCAATCGGATAAGCTCATTCATTATTCGGCTTGTACTCTAATAGGCGGAGGGGGAGTATCATATAGAAGGTCATTGACAGAAGACAACAACGGAGATTATGGTCGGAACTCCCCTAATGATGCGTTCTTTGTATTTGAACCGTCTTTTAATATTGAACTGAATATTATAAGCTTTATGAGAGTAAATGCCGGCGTAAGCTATAGATTTATTTCCGGTGCAAATTTTGATGATTTAAGAAATAGTGATCTGGCGGGACCTTCTGCCATTTTAACTCTTAAATTCGGAAAATTTTAATATGAATTCTCCGGGAATATTTTGTTAATAAAAAAACCGTAATGCCCTTCCCGGATTCTTATTTTATAATAGATTACTTGCAGAAAAGCTTTGGTAAGAAAATTAAAAGTTAACTTCTAATTTCATTGTTAGAAATATTTAAAAGGAATTTAGATGAGGTATATTTATATGGAGACTGCATTATTTCTTTTACTGCCGGGATTTTTTTAATGTGAACATTCAATAAAAATAAATGAACCGGATGTCCGTGATGTATTTACGGGTTCCGGTAAATAATATATAACCGATTCCGGTTTAGGACAGATAAGAAGAGAAGAAAAAAGTATATGAAAATGAAATCCTTAAACAAATATTCTCTTGTTGCTCCCTGCGGTATAAACTGCAGCATTTGCATGGGTTATTTAAGGGAGAAAAACAAATGTCCCGGCTGCAGGGCAATCGATTCTGCTCAGCCAATTACCCGTATAAATTGCAGAATAAAAACTTGTCTAAATTTTAGAAGAGGTAATGCAAAGTTCTGTTTCGATTGTAAGGATTATCCATGCAAACTGCTTAAACATTTGGACAAGCGATACCGCACTAAATATAATATGAGTGAAATAGAAAATCTTGAGCAAATAAAAAACTACGGCATAAGAGAATTTTTAAAAAATGAAAAATTGAAATGGACATGCAAATCCTGCGGCGGTACTATTTGTGTTCATAGAGGATACTGTTTTAACTGCGGAAAATAAAAGTTTAACTAAATTTTTATTACCAGTCGATTACTATCTCACTTCATTTTAATCTTTTTTATTTTTCAAAATTAAAGTAAGATTGCGTTGGCATTTAAAATTAGTTTTTAATAATTTCGGCTTGTAAAGAGGAGACTTAAAAAATGAGCAATTTAAAATTTGTTTCTTCGGTAATATTCGTTAAAAATATTCAAGCATCCAAAGAATTTTATACAAAGATAGCCGAGCAAAATATACTTTATGATTTTGGAAAAAATGTTGTATTTAAAAGCGGATTTTCAATATGGGAAATAGACAAAAATCATGAAATATGCAGGAATATGGTAAAAAAACCCGCAGGTAATAAATTTGAATTATATTTTGAAACCAATAATCTTAAAAAATTTATTTCTCTAATAGAAGCAAATAAAATTAAAAAGCTGCATAATGTAAAGGAAGAATCATGGGGGCAAAGGACAATAAGAATATACGATCCGGATGATCATATTTTAGAAATCGGGGAAACTATGGAGAAATTTGTCGGCAGGCTTAAAAAAACAATGAGTTTTGAAGAAGTTTCGGAGAAGACAGGACTGCCGATTGTAGAAATAAAAAAAATGGTTTTAAATACTCTTCTGTCGCATCATAATATTACTTGATATTGTCCGATATTAGTATTTCTTTTCTTATTGATTATCAAAATTTTTTTATAAAAATAAAAAATTAAAGACAATTTAAACGTTATAGAATCTATCCGTTAATAATAAGAATAATAAATTAATTTTTATCTAAGTGGGAGGATACTATGATAGAATTGCCTGAAGCTGTTGTTATTGCCGGCCAATTGAATAAAATGATAAGAGGAAGAACGATAACAAAAGTAATTACTGCTTATTCACCTCATAAGTTTGCATGGTACTGCGGAGATCCTAAAAACTATGAAACGTTATTATCCGGTAAAATAATTGACAAAGCCGTAAATGTGGGCGGCATGGTTGAAATTAAAATAAATGATACTTACCTGGTATTTTGCGATGGTGCGGGAATAAGATTACATAATGAATACAAACAACTTCCCGCCAAACATCAGCTATTAATTGAATTTGATAATTATACATTCCTCTCAATTTCAATACAAATGTACGGCGGTATCTTTTGTTTTAAAGAGGAATTATTTAACAATAAATATTATTTGAATTCAAAAGACAAACCGTCTCCTTTAACTAAAAAGTTTAATGAAAAATATTTCAACGACATGATATCTTTGGAATGTTTGCAGAATAAAAGTATTAAATTTCTTCTTGCCACCGAACAGAGGATCCCCGGACTGGGGAACGGCGTTTTACAGGATATTCTTTTTAATGCTAAAATTCATCCCAAAAGGAAAGTTAATAGTTTAAGCAAGGCGGAAAAAAGCAAGTTGTTTAATTCAATTAAAACAGTAATAACAGATATGGTAGAAGAGGGAGGAAGGGACACAGAAAAAGATTTATTGGGTAATTTAGGGGGATATATTACAAAACTAAGTAAAAATACTGTCGGAAAACCTTGTAATAAATGCGGTAGCATTATAAAAAAAGAAAATTATATGGGAGGAAGTATTTATTTTTGCGGCAATTGCCAGAGACTTAATTAATTTTAATGTACCTTAAGAATACCTTTTTTGTTTTAAATAGCTGTTTTATTTTAAAACGTTAATTTTATTCTTAACTTTGCATCAAAAATTTTTAAAGTTACGATTTAATGGAAATTATATCAGATAAGCCGAAATGTCACTGCGGCATATTCGGTATTTTTACAACCGACGATGCTGCATTAAATACTTACTACGGATTACATGCACTGCAGCATAGGGGACAGGAAGCCAGCGGAATTGTTACTAGAGACTTTAAAGCAAACGGAAACCCGGTTTTCAATATATTTAAAGGTGAAGGCCTTGTATCAGAAGTATTTTCCGATCCTAAAGTTTTTAAGAGCACATTAACCGGGAATGCAGCTATAGGGCATAACCGGTATTCAACTACCGGCTCATCCGAATCATTAAAAAATATTCAGCCCTTTGTTGTTCATTATAGACTAGGCAACATTGCTGTTTCTCATAACGGCAATCTAACAAACGCAAAACAGCTTAGGGAAGAACTTGTAAACGAAGGAGCGATTTTCCAGACTGCCAGCGATACGGAAGTTATACTTCATTTAATAGCCAGAAGCAAGCTAAATAACCAGGTTGATCAAATTATTGAGGCATTGTCGCGTCTTGAAGGTGCCTATTCACTAACAATTTTAACGGATGATAAATTAATTGCGGCAAGAGATCCTTTCGGCTTTAGGCCTTTGTCTATCGGCAAAGTAAACGGTTCTTTTGTAATTGCTTCCGAAACATGTGCGTTTGACATAATTTCCGCAAAATTTATTAGAGAGGTTGAGCCGGGTGAAATAGTTGTAATTGATAACGAAGTTAAAGAAACCAATCAAATAAAATCATTCAGAATTTTTGACGGGGAAATTTCAAGTCCCAAGCACTGCATTTTCGAGTACATTTATTTCTCTAGGCCGGACAGTTTTATCTTCGGACATAATGTGGACAAGATGAGAAGAAGGCTTGGAAAAATTCTTGCGCGGAAGTACCCGGTAGAAGATAAAGACGGCGAGAAGGTTATTGTTATAAGCGTACCGGACAGTTCCAATACAACAGCTTTAGGATATCAGAATCAACTGGAAAAACAGGGAATTGTTTCCAAGCTAGAAATCGGGTTGATAAGAAGCCATTATATTGGCAGAACGTTTATACAACCCGGACAAGAGAAAAGAAAGATTGGGGTTAGAATTAAATTCAATATTGTAAAAGGCGTTCTTGAAAATAGAACGATAGTTATTGTAGATGATTCCATAGTAAGGGGAACAACTTCCAAACAACTGGTAAATTTAATAAAAGAAGCTCATCCAAAAGAAATTCATGTAAGGATTTCTTCTTCACCTATAATGCATCCATGCTATTACGGAATGGATTTTCCCAGCAGGGAAGAGTTAATTGCAAACCAGATGCACGGTAATGTAAAGGAAATTGAACAATATTTAGGCGTTGACAGCCTGGAATATTTAACTATTGACGAAATGCTGGAAGCCGTATCGGAAGCAAATCCGCGTAACTTTTGTACGGCTTGCTTTTCCGGTGAATATCCTACAGCAGTTGACGTGAGCTTTAAGAAGGAAATTTATGAACTTTAGGGCAAAAATTATTTTCTCTCTTATCTTAATTTTTACCACCACATCATTTTCTCAAATTACATATTTTATTAAGTATAGAAATTACGTAAGCCGCAATTCAATAACCGAAAAAATTCAATCTAAAAATTTTTTCCAGTTTAGTAAGGCAAAAACCATATCCGCTTTAGATTTTTCAGCTCAATATTTTGCAGATGATTTGGGCAAAGGCGACCCCGACCTTTCTCGAATAGTCAAACTTACTTTTGCTAATCAAGATGCGGCAAATACATTTTTAGAAAATGCTAAAAACGATCCTTCAATCCAATATGTTCAGCCTGCGAATGTTTATAAAATTGATTCCGTTCCAAACGACAGTCTTGTAAGCAAACAATGGGCGTTAAAAAAAATCGAAGCATTTAAAGCATGGAATATAACGGAGGGTTCGGATACGGTTTTAATAGGAGTAATTGACACCGGTATAGACTATCTTCACCCGGATTTAAAAAATAAAATATATATTAATCCCGGAGAAACCGGTACGGATTCCCAGGGGCGAAACAAAGAAACAAACGGTATAGACGATGACCATAACGGATTTATTGATGACTATATGGGATGGGATTTTACCGATGAGAAGGGCTTTCCGTTTGATTCCAGCGGGGGAGATTATTTAAACTGGGATAATAACCCGATGGATGAAAATGGGCACGGTACCTACATTGCCGGAATAATTGCTGCCGAAACAAATAATAGGATTGGTATTGCGGGCACTGCTCCTGATATTAAGATTTTAAATATAAGAGCTTTTGATCCTGCCGGATACGGACAAGAAGACGATGTTGCCGCTGCTATTTTATATGCGGTAAAGATGGGTTGTAAAGTAATAAACATGAGCTTTGGCGATACTCAATTTTCCTATGTCTTAAGAGATGTAATTAGGTATGCTTATAATAAAGGCGTAGTGCTGGTTGCAAGTTCAGGCAACGACGGAGATGAACTACCGCATTATCCGTCTGGGTACTCACAGGTTATTTGCGTCGGCAACTCAACTATAAACGATGATGTAGCACCAAGCTCAAATTACGGCTCTACATTAGACCTTGTTGCACCGGGAACCGATATATTAACAACCGCACTGGGAGGCGGTTATGCCACCGTTAGCGGAACATCTGCTTCCGCACCTTTCGTTTCTGCCGCCGCCGGATTAATCCTATCACTTGGAAACTATACAAACGAAGAAGTAAAGCAAATATTAAAATCCACCGCGGATGATATAGAGCAGCCGGGCTGGGACATTAAAAGCGGTGCAGGCAGGCTAAATCTTTATAGAGCAGTCAGTGTAACTGCTCCGTCTATAATAAAATTCAATTATCCGCAGCAGGATTTTTCAACTAATTCCAATACAATTAATATAAATGCTACTATTTTATCTGCATATTTTAACAGTTATAGTCTTTATGAAGGAACCGGATTAAACCCTGATTCATGGACAACTTTAATTTCAAACGGTCAATATCAATTTAATGATAAGAATATTTACTCTCTTAATATTTCCGGTTTTAAAGATTCCGTTTATTGCTTAAGACTGGTAGTAAACTTAAGCACCGGCAGAACTATGGAAGAGAGAGTTAACTTTAATATAATAAGGAATCCGCCCAAGACTCAACTTGTCTTTGCAGGCCCGGCTTTTTACGGAGAGAAATCTACAATACTTGCCGCTGTTTATACAAATCAAGTGACAACTGTAAGGATGTATTACAAACAGGAAGGGACTAACAACTTTAATTTTGTAACATTGGACGGATTTAATACAAATGTTCAAATGGTAAATGCAATGCATTACGGATTTATCCCGAAAGGATTAATTACACCCAACACTAATTATGAAGTATATTTTGAAGCACAAAACTTAATGGGATTAAAAACCGTAATTAATAATTCAGGGAAGAATTTTATTTTTAATACCAACTTTCCTCTAAAGCCTGCATACCAAATTGAACAGCCTTTTAATTTGCCTCCCGGAGAAATTTATGAAAATCCTGTTAACATAACCTCCGCCGATTCCAATGAAGTAATATTAAGAAAGGCATCGGATCCGAAAGTTTCGGCTATTTATAAATTGTCGGGAAATAATTTTATTCAAATTGACTCGCTGCAGAATAAAATTATAAACGACTTCGGCGACTTTAACGGAAACGGTAAAAAGGATCTTTTGGCTTCGTTTGTTTATAACGGATTTTTAATGGAACAGGATTCCAAAAACTCAACTAAATTTGATACTAAATTTGCAGATACTACAACTAAGTTCTGGCCGGTATTTGCTAAGGATATTGATAACGACGGTAAAACAGAATTAATGGAAATCGACAGTGATACTTCTTTTGTAATATGGAAAATTAATAACGATTTAAGCTTATCTGATTCTGTACGGTTGGTAAACTTTACAAAGCCGGGTCCAGGAGGAAATGCTTTAACCTATCCTCATGCTGTAATTACCGATATGGACGGTGACGGAAAGAACGAAATCTGGATGGTAGACCAGGACGGTGATATTTTCAGCTATAAAATTCTTGGAAACAATAAATATCAAAAAGACAAAGATATCTCTTCCGGCTTTCAAAGCTCTACCGCATATTTAGCGGCTGGACATTATACTGATAGTAATAAGGAATCAATGGCAGTGCTGCTGCATTCATATACCGGTACGGATATTGCACCGTATTACCGTTTGATTATCTTCAATTTTATTTCCGATTCGTTAAACATCGTTTACGACCAAACATTTGTGGACCCCACAACGGAATTTAATTCGCAGTTCCAAAAATCGGAGAACAGTTTAAGGTTTGCAGATTTAGAAAACAGCGGAACGGACGATCTAATCCTTTTCATGTATCCTTACTCGTATATATTCAAATATAATAACGGACAGAATACAATTATTTCCTACAAAGAAAATATAAATTCCAATTCGGTTTTTGTGGGAGATATAAACAAAGACGGCGTTCCGGATGTTGCATTCCCTACAAGCCTGGGAATAAAATTTTACGAGTTTACCGTTTCCAACAGCCCCAGTACTCCGACCAGCCTTGCCGGCTACAGTCTAGATTCAACAAAGATTTTATTAAGCTGGGACGGAAGCTCATCAAAATATTTTATTTACAGAGGGAATACAACTGCAAATCTTTTACTTATTGATTCAACATCTACCGGCAAATATTACGATACATCAATTTCCTCCGGGAAAAATTATTTTTACGGAATTAAAGCCGTCGATTATTCAAAAAAAATTCCCGAATCAAATTTAAGCCAGGTAATTCAAGTTTATTCACATAATCCGGCAGTACCGGTAAGAGCCGTAAGTGAAAATCAAAATTCCGTACAGATTACTTTTTCAAATAAAATTAATAACACAATATATAATTTGCATTCTTTCGAAGTACTAGGCGCTGGTTATCCAAATTCTATTTCTGCATCCAGTCAATTTTCATATTTACTTTCATATACAAATCCGTTGCCGGTTGGAGCAAATAAACTTGCAATAATGGATTTAAATGATTTTTATGGCTCTCCTATAACGGAGGATACTTTAAGCTTTAAAGTAAACAGCGTAATTACAAAGAATGAATTATTTATATCATCCCATGAAATTATATCTCCGTTCAAAATTAAGGTTACTTTTAATTATGATGTAGATTCTGCCCAGGCATTTAATAAGAATAATTATATTTTTACTCCTTACAATAATATTTCAGGTATTCAATGGGATGATAATAATAAGGAAGTAATTTATTTGAATCTGGATGGAACAAGACCCGTCGGATCAGTCGGTAAGGAATATACTTTGCACATAGTTCATTTAACTTCATCACGGCAAACAGGAAATATTTCAATTACAAACGGAGCAGGCAGCTATATAGTTCTTGCAAAGGTTGCGGATAATTTATCAAACGTTTATGTTTACCCCAGCCCTGCTAAAATTAACGGTGGAGAAGGGAAGATAACTTTTGCTAATATTCCGACGCACGTTAAAATTACTATCTTTAATATAAACGGGAAAAAAATTAACGAGCTGGAAGGTAAGACCGTCAACGGAGGAATTGATTACAATTTAAAAGATGAAAACGGCAACAGCCTGGAAAGCGGAATTTATATTTATAGAATTGTTCAACTGGGAGATTCTAATAATGATATTGGAGAAAAAATAGGTAAATTTGCCGTAATAAAATGAAGATAAATTTTACCGAAATAAAAACAAAATCCAACTTTCTTAGTCTCTTAAGATTATTTATGGCAATTCCAATCTGGATATTGCTTGATAATTTTCAAAATCAGAGCACCAGGATTGTTACGGTAGTTATTTGCATTGTTGCTGCTCTTACGGATATACTCGACGGATACCTTGCAAGAAAATATAATGAAGTTACCGAAATGGGAAAAATTATAGATCCACTGGCGGATAAGGTTGTTGTTGGAGCAGTAATTATAAAACTTTTTATATTAGGTGAAGTTGCAACTTATTACATTGCTTTATTGTTATGTAGAGACATTCTAATATTTTTCGGCGGTCTAATCGTGGCCAGGAAGCTGGGCAGAGTGTTACCTTCCAATGTCCTCGGCAAAATTACCGTCATTAATATTGGAATTGTAATACTCCTAATTATTCTTCAACTTAATAATGGAAATATTTTCTTTTTGGTTTTGTATTATTTAAGTATAATATTAATGCTTCTATCCTTAGCTGCCTATATAATAAGAGCCAAAGAATTTTTAAAACAAAAGGAATATGGGAATATTTAATAATTTTAATATAGATAAATTAAAGAACGGCTTAAAAAAGACACGGACCAGAATTGTAGATACCATAAACGAAACTATCAGCGGAAAGGCTGTTCTGGACGATAAAACCCTGGATGAGATTGAGGAAATTTTAATTACTTCAGACATTGGAGCGGAAACTGCAGAATCCATTATAGATAATGTCAGAAGTAAATTGAAAAGTGATAAGGACAGGTCCAACGTAAATGTAATTCAAACGGTTCAGAATGAATTGGTTTCTATTTTAAAATTTGATGAGGAGAAAAACGGCAACGGCGAAGTTTTAAAATCCAAGCCGTACGTAATTCTAGTTGTAGGCATTAACGGAGCAGGGAAGACTACAACAATAGGTAAACTGGCTTACAATTTTAAAAAATCCGGACTTAAGGTAATAGTGGGAGCAGCAGATACATTTAGGGCTGCAGCCAATGAGCAGCTTGAAATTTGGGCGCAAAGAGCCGGTGTGGAAATAATTCAGCGCTCCAAAGGCTCAGACCCCTCTTCGGTGGCGTTTGATACCGTAAGCCAAGCTGTAAAGGAAAAATACGATATAGTTTTAATAGATACTGCAGGCAGGCTTCACAATAAAGCAAATTTAATGGATGAGCTTAATAAGATTAAAAGAGTTATTACAAAAGTTTTGCCCCATGCTCCCGATGAAACTCTTTTAGTTTTGGATGGTAACACAGGACAGAATGCTCTCGTCCAGGCAGATGAATTTTCTAAAGTAACGGACATAAACGGATTAGTTATAACTAAATTAGACGGTACCGCCAAAGGAGGTGTTGTCTTCCAAATTTGTTCGAAACAAAAAATACCCGTAAAATATGTAGGAGTCGGCGAAGGTATTGACGACCTTCAGACATTCAATCCGAAACTCTTTGTTTCGGCAATATTTGAAAATTAATTTTTATGAGGTATTTATTATGTTTATGAAAAAACCACAATACCGCAGATTCGATTATACACCGAGATTTTACAAGCCTGAAGAAGATGAAAAGGAAAGAAGAAGGAGAAAGCTTGGTTTTACCCGGAACGTAAAAGTAAAACGCAAGACGCGAAGTCCTATAATTTGGCTTTTTTTAGTTATACTTGTAATTATTGTTCTATTAAAATTAGCACATATTGGGTAAGAAGAATGCATTCTTTAGATTCTTAAGCATTTGAAACTATGCAATCCAAGAATAGCCGCACTCATTACATTTTGAAGGTTCTCTACCTGCTAAAAGGAATAACAAACCAATTGGGAATAAGATTATTGATAGTATAATCTGCCAAGATCTGTAACCGCCTCTTTTTACTAATTCACCACAATTTGGACAAGATATTGAAACTCCAGTATTACTATCTCCTGTAGTATATCTTGAATCAACTTCAACCCTTTCTCCAGTTTCAGAATTTATAAAATAAACTTCACCATCCTTTAGAATAGAACATATTTTTATCGGTAACTCAGCCCTATTACATCAACCCTGTTTAAGTAAATCATAATGTCACTGGAAAAGACAATGTGAAAATTTTTTATCAACGAATAAATATTTAATTATTTGTTGAATTCCTACGGAGTACGGTTTGGGGGTTTATATTAATTCTACAAATATATAACTCCTATAGGAGTCAGATTTTTGTTTTCGCTCTGTAGGAGCGAAATGTTTGTAAAAGAACCGAACCCCGAAATTTAGAACACCGTAGGTGTTCAATGAAAAATAGTAATTAACGTATTCATTTTCTGAATATTAATAAATCATAGTTAAATTTACACAAGAGCTCTTAAGGCAGGTAGAGGTATTAAATATGAAGTAGCTTATATGCTTTTAAATTTTCTTCCATTGTTCGTTTGGCAGTATTGAAATTTTCCAACTTCCATTTGCTGTATTAGAATAACTAAACCAATTAAAAGAATAGGTTAAATATTATTTCTTATTGCATTCCTTGCAGCACCATAAACATCCGTCAATGTTCGAATAAAATACTTTTGCAGCTATTACTGCGTCCCTGCAATTATCAAAATAACCGATGTAGATCCGATTTTCTGTGTCGGGTAAATGTTCGCATTTGGAATTGTGAACTTCATGCTCACCGGTGTTTTGTGCTTTCCTATCTACATAATATAACAGCATAAATATCTCCCTAAATATTTATAATTTGCCACCTTATCATGATAAATATCAGGCTTTTCGAAATCGCAAATTATGTAAGCTTAACCCTATTACATTAACCCCGCTTAAAAACATAGTTGCTCCGTAAAAGATATAATAATGTAACTATCTTTTTAGAAATAAAAAAGGGGAGTGCTGAAATTTATTTGGTTACATATCGGTCAGGATTTTAAAAGGAAGTGGCTTACTTAATTATCTGTTCTCTTTTTAAAACTCTACCTAATTCATAAAAAGTCTGCTCAATATTATCATCAGAAAATTTGATGTATTGAACACCTGCAAGATTAGTTAAATCTTCAATACCTTCTTGTCTTAGAATTATTGTCTTATCAAATCCTATTTTCCCTTGAAATAAACCGGCCTCATATAAAATATTTTGATGTGCTTGAATCTTCCCACTCTTTGTTTCATGCTCAGCAGTTAAAATAAGTATCGCAAAGGTAACGCTGTTTAATAATCTCTCTAGTATTGTTATTATTGAATCTTCAACTCCGGATTCAGACTCATAAGATACGGTTTTTACTTTAAGCTCATCTTCTAAAAAAACTTTTAATCGTTCCCGAAGTTTACTATTGCCGTGTCCAATATATATTATATTCTCTGCCTTAATATTATTTTCCGTTATATTTTCTTCTTTAACTTTAGAAACCTGAAACAATTCAAGTCTGCCGATAATAGAATCAAGCTTATCCAGCTTGGCTGCTATAGTATTTATATAATTATTATAATAAGTGGGAAAAGGATCTCTCCACGAGGGATCCGGAGCTATACTTAAAGAACCGCTGGTATAAAAATATTCTTTTGCAATAATATCATTGGTAAAAATGCTTTTTAATAATTCAAAATTGTATTCGGTCCATTTATCATATAATCTCTCAGACTTATCTAAATCGGTTTTATTTTGAATATTAAATTCTTTTATTTTATTACCCTCGGTAATTCTTTCATTTAATTTTGATTTGGCTTCTTCCCTTGAAATTATCAATACCGGTTTCTTGTCTTCAGTATCTTTATTTTGAATTTTCATTTTAACCTCCGATACGATTTAGCATATTACGGCATTACCGATAAACTACTCTCCGGAAACAGCGATACCGCTTTTGTTAAATAACTTTTAAAATTAGAAAATACTTTCTTAGCAAGACTACCTTTAACAAGAATTCAGAAACGGGATGACAAACTCTAAAATTTTCAAATTGCCGCATACAATTACTCAATCGCCTTGTGCCAAATGCCCAGATGATTCAGATTTTACCTCAATAATTCAGCAGACATTATCTTTTTTCGTTGATACTGTAGTTAAATATATTCTTTATATTTTATTAATCCAACATTTTCACAAAACCAATAATTATAAAATAGATTTTTATAAATGCATAGTTGCTCCGAAAAATATGTAATAATTTAAATAACTTTTAATTATTTCCGGCTTCTGATTTCTTTAACCGTTTCTTTAAAAGATAAATATCAGCATATAAATTTGTTGGATATTGAGAAATACCGTAGACAGAAATATTATAGATACTCTTATTCATGTTGCAGTTTTTTTTCGGAAGCAGTATTTTTTTTATTAGAATTTATGGAGTTAAGTACAATTGGTATTTTGTAAATCAAAATATAAAATTTTATTAAATATATTTCTTTTAAAATATAACAGGTACTGTTAGGCGGGGGATATCATAGTTTACATAATATACATTATCGGACAATTATATGATATATAAACTTTTATTCCTTTTTGCAGTTATTCTTGCAGTTCCGGTATTTCCTCAAACTTCAAATAATTCCAATGCTGTTTCATTATTGGATTCAGTAAAAATTTATTACGGCGATACATGTAATGTCGGTATTAAAAGTTATTTAATATCTAGATTATTTAAATATAGAAATATCCCCGAAGTTAATAATTATATTAAAGACTATGAAAATATCCGCAATAAAATAATCCTGTTTAGAAGAACATATTACAATCAAATTACTAACGAAGAAGGTATGATTCTGAACCTTGCCCGAGTTTTTAAAAATAAAAACGAACAAAATATTGCCAATGTCTGCGGTATATATTTCGGCCCGGACAGCGTAACAAGCATTGCATTAAGTTATATTGCTATCCGGAGTGCGATAAAAAACTATTTCTTCCCGATGATTCAATTATTTAATTTTGATCCCGTTTTTAAGGAAGAACTTGTCCGATGTGGTAAAGATTGGTTTTATTCTCTAAAATTACCTTACTTAA
>JBJKQP010000177.1:0-16646 GCA_046705105.1 Ignavibacteriaceae bacterium
GAACAACAAACGACAACGGAAGTTTATCCTCAACTGTTTGAAACAACCTCGGACGCTGCCACTCCCACCGATCCGTATTATTACTGTAGTACCAGCCGTGGCTCGGCCATATAACAATGTTCCTGCCTAGTAGTCCGTCCGTTGGAAGATATTTTTTATTTACGTCCGTAACCAATGCAGCAGGCCTTTTAACATAGCCTTTAGGCAGTCTGCTGTAATCATATTCAAAGGGATATTTCCTAAAATAATTCGGAATAAATTTTTGAATAGGAAGCCGTAGTGTTCTTATTGTAAATTTATAATCGTTAAATTCATTACCGAAAAAGTTTTTTACCGCGGAATATATTTCCGACACGTTGTTTTGCCTAAACGGCATATTGGAAAGATTTCTATTAAAATTTATTAAAACTGTTTTTGCTGCCGTATCAATTTTTATAGACTCAATTTTTGTCCCTAATGGAACTTTAAACGGAAGTTTCTTTTCTTTAGCCGCTGCTTTAAATTCATCGGCTTTATTATAGATTGTAACTTTACGTTTAACCGGCGTTGCTTCTTTTATTACCGTTTGGGATGTACATCCATTTAAAATTAATATTGAAATAACTACAGAAGTTAAAAAGGTAAGAAAATATTTCATTGTACTGCTCGATTTGAAAATTTGAAATACTTATATATTTATATCAATTATAAACATATAAAAAAGCCCGGTATGTTGCACCCAAATGCAATACATTTTTTTAGTTAATTTTTTTATTGACAATCATTATAAATTTACAGATCAACTTTTGTTAAGTTTGCTTTACTAACCTCGCCTTTTAATACCCTCTCCTTATAAGGGGGAAACGCCATTTCGCTCTCCTCTTGTTTGAAATTGAATTCTATTTCCCCCTCTCGTTGCTAAAGAGAGGCGGCATGGGATGAGGTTGTTTTATCCGGTGAATTACCAAGGTCTTTTATTGAATTTAACGTAACAATTAAATAAACTTAACAAGATTGTGATATTAGCCCAAAGGTATTTTTTATATGACAATTCATTTATATATTTATAATGAAACGGATATAATAATTATTACTAAAATTTTATAAGAAGATATGGCAGCAAAAGAAATAAATTATATAGATGAATCTCAGCAGGATGCACCGTTAAAGAAAGACATAAGAGAACTTGGTATTATTCTGGGTAATGTCTTGAAAGAACAAGCAGGTTTTAACCTTTACAATAAAGTTGAAAAGCTGCGCCATCTAACAAAAAGAATAAGAGCACATTACAGCGATACGACAAGAAAGGAAATAATTAACGTAATCAATTCTCTAAAAACACCGGATGCTTATAAAGTTGTAAAAGCTTTTTCCATATATTTTATACTGGTTAATGCTGCGGATGAGGTACACAAGATAAGGGTTGAAAGAAATAATATAAGAGGTAATAAACCGGCAGCCCAGGGCACTGTTTTGGACGCACTTCTCCAGCTTAAAAAAGAAAATATTAATAAAGAAACCATTAAAAATATTCTAGATAAAATAGAAATAATTCCTGTCTTTACGGCTCATCCCACGGAAGCAGCAAGACAAACTATTTTAAGAAAGATTTTGAAAATTAGCAGGTTTCTGCTGGAGAGAGAATTATATATAAATACGGACGAAGAATATGAAGTAATAAATACTAAGCTTCAAACGGAAATTACTTTGCTCTGGCAGTCGAATGAAATTAGGTTTCAAAAGGTTACCGTAAAAGATGAAATTCAAAACGGGCTGTTTTTCTTTAAGGAAGTTCTGTACGAAGTAATTCCAAAATTCTATCAAACATTTAACCGCAATTTAAAAACCTGTCTTAACTACCAATTGCCGGCACCGGTTATTTTTAAGTTCGGCTCATGGATAGGAGGAGATAGGGACGGGCATCCTTTTGTTACAACAGACTTAACTAAAGAAACTCTTTCCAACAACAAGAAACAAATAATTACTCTTTACCGGCGCGATATGGAGTTAATTTATACCGCATTAAGTTCTTCATCCCATATTGTTACGGCTAATGCCAGGCTTCTTAATTCCATAAAAAAAGACAGGCAATTACTCGGTATAGAAAAAACGGAAAGCATATTGCGTGATCCTTCCGAAATTTACCGGTCTAAAATATTATTAATTTCGTTAAAATTGGAAGAGACCAAACAAAATTCCCCAAAAGGATATAACAATTCCGAAGAATTTATTGAAGACCTGTATCTTATGTATAACAGCCTTACAAATAACAAAGGAGGTATTATAGCGGATACGGTTCTGCTGCCTTTAATTTATAAAGCAAAAACTTTCGGATTTCGTTTAGCCGCCCTGGATATTAGGCAGAATTCATCATTAATAAATTCTGCTGTTGAAGAAATTTTAAAATATTCCGAGGTGTGTATAAATTTTAAGAATTTATCGGAAGAAGATAAAATAAAAATATTAACTGCGGAGATTTTAAATTCAAGACCTTTAAAAAATTCTTTTAGTAAATTAACCTCCGTTACCAGGCAAGTTCTAAGTGAACTTGAAATTATTAAATGGGGCAAAGAAAATATCTCAAATAATGCATGCAGCGATTATATAATAAGCAACTGTTCATCTGTAAGTGATGTATTAAGTTCTATTTTATTAGCAAAGGAAGCAGGACTTGTTTTTTCTACAGGGAAGAAAATAATTTCGTCCGGCTTTGACGTACTGCCCTTGTTTGAAACAATTGACGATTTAAGAAATGCCGACAAAGTTATGAATGTCTTGTTCAATAATAGAGCTTATTCACAACATCTAAAATTCAGGAACTATATTCAAAAAATTATGATTGGATATTCGGACAGTAACAAAGACGGCGGTATTGTTACCAGTAATTACGAACTTTACAAAGCACAAATAAATTTGAAAAGCTTATGCGATGCAAAAGGTACCGAACTTATTTTATTCCACGGCCGCGGAGGAAGCATATCAAGAGGCGGCGGCCCTGTGAATCAATCTATTCTGGCGCAGCCTGCAGGTACTATTGAAGGAAAGTTAAAAATAACAGAACAGGGAGAGATGATTTCTTCAAAATATTTAATACCGGAAATAGCTCAAAACAGTCTTGAGCTAATGGCTTCGGCAATTCTAATTACAACATCAAATTCAAGCGGCAAAAAAGGAACTGAATACCTAAACCACTACAGTAAAATATTCGACACAATTTCCGAAAATGCATTAAATGCTTACAGAGAATTAATTAATCATCCCGATTTTTTAACCTACTTTAGGACAGTCACACCAATTGATATTATTGAGCATATCGAAATTGGCTCCAGGCCTGCCTCACGTAAGCAAAGTAATGACATTCGTTTTCTTAGAGCTATTCCATGGGTCTTTTCGTGGACGCAAAACAGGCAGACTATCTCCGGCTGGTACGGCTTTGGTACGGCAATAAATAATTGTATTGACAGTAACCTCGTTACTTGGGAAGAGCTTATGGAAATGCATGAAAAATGGAAGTTCTTCCGCGCTCTTGTTTCTAATATTGAAATGGTGTTATTCAAAACCGATATGATAATTGGAAAAGAATATTTAAAACTTGCTAAGAATAAACCCACTGCAAAAAAAATATTTGATATGATAAATTATGAATATGAGCTAGCGTGCAATGCTTTATTAAAGATAACCGGTGAAAAAAATTTATTGGATAAAAATAAATCCCTCCGGAATTCCTTACAGTTAAGGAATCCTTACATAGACCCTATAAGCTTTATACAGGTTAAATTTATTGATCAATTCAGGAATAAAAATTTACCAAAAAGTAAACGTGAAGAACTTTTGCTTCTGTTAAGATCTACAGTAAACGGGATTGCGGCAGGTATAAGAAACACGGGATAAAACTTTAAATAACTTCAACCTTAAGTTTAAAACCTATTTGATTTAGCATGGATGCTAAATCTTCATAACTAACTTCAAAATTTACTGTATCCATTAAGCCAATTCGTGCCACTATTCGTTGAACATTTTCATTCTCGAATAAGTTTTCCTGCATAGCGTTTTCACATCATTCAATTAAATCCTCTTTAGTAAGTCGATTATTTAAATAAGACTCAAGTTTATTTGCCAACATCTTCCTTGATATTATCATATTTACCTCAACTTTTTATGACCTTCATCAACCGGAAACTTTTATGAATTTCAACTAGCTCATCTTTTGCATTATAAATTTCTTGATAAAAAGAAATTGTAATTTCGTTTGCATCAACTTCCTTAATGTATTCAAAATAAATAACTCATGTTATGCAACTTTTGGAATAATGGAATTTTGTCCGAAGGACTCCTTTAGAGGAGAAGTGGAATATTCCATTATTCCAATACTCCAAAAGCATATTTTGCGTAAGGTAACTAAACAATTAGAAATATATGGCAGGTATAATATGAAAGAATAAATAAGAACACCGGATGTTTTTTCAAGGATGAAGATATTAACAGAATTTCGATGTTAAACATCCGGTATCCAATATTTTACCTCCTCACTATAAAAGTTCCGTGCGGCTTACCGTGACCGCACGGAACAGGAGAGAGAGATATGAGGAGGATAAAATTTTAGAATCCTAACTCAACTGAGAATACATTATTGCCGGTAAAATATTTTGCTGCCCTGTAAGCATAATCAACTTTTAAATCTACTGTGCCTAAGTTGTAATGTACACCTGCACCGGCAGTAAATCCGTATATGTAATTAGGATCTTGATTTTTTGGCGACATTGAATAACCGCCTCTTACAAAAAATGTTTTATCGTAGCCGTATTCCGCACCAATATTATATAAATCTCCTTGATAATTATTGTTTTGATAATCTACCGAAACTCTAATCGCATTCATATCATTGAGAACCGGCTGATATCCGAATCCGATTTCAAATGATGAAGGCAGATCGAAAGGTGCGGCATTAATACCGTAATAGCTCGGGGAACGATCGAATGCCATCGTCGGATCCGAAGTTGAACCCGAAGGACTGGCCTTAACCAACAAACCCGAACCGGAATAAGTCATCTGAGGCCCGATATTGTTTATTACTATACCAAAACTTAATCCGTTAATATCGCCGAGATTTTTATACTGTAAGCCGGCATCGAATGCAATACCCGTAGCGCCGACCTGAGCTATTGTTTCGGAAATATAATCGAATGTTAATCCGATTGCTATTCTATCCGTAAGTGCCTTTGAATATGTAGCGCCGACAACCAGGAATTGAGGCGTATATGTCTGCCCTGTACCGTCCGGCTGCTCATTTGTTGTAATTGGAATTGAACCGACGCTTAAAGATTTAAGAGATAGAGATACAATTCCGAAGCTTTGAAAGTTAGCTGCAACGGCTCCATATTCAACACCTATGTTTGCAATATAATTCATATGTGAAAACATTGCCGTAGCAGAGTTAGTCATATGAGCAACACCTGCGGGATTCCAAAACAATGCTTCCAAACCGCTTGTTGTAGAAATATTAGAACCGGCTAAACCTATTCCGCGGGTACCGACCGGTATTAATAATTCCGTTGCACCGCCGGTACCGTTACGGGTACCGCCGCCTGCAAATGCGCTGTTAACTCCGAAAAGGAAAACAGCAGTCATTACTAAAATTCTTAATGTTATTTTCATTTTTACTCCTTGAGTTTTAAACTTCATTAAAAATGATCCGGTACTTGCTGTTCTTGAATAATAGCAAACTTAAGTATCTTCGTTTGTCCTATATTCGGCATGTCTATATAGGCTATATAAAGACCGCTTGCTACCGGCAAGTTGGATTCATTCTCCAGATTCCACTGTTCAAAATTACCGCCGTTATGATTTATTACTTTAACCTCTACACCTGCAAGATTAAATATCCTGATGGTTGCCTTAGTAGGCAGATGGTTAAAGGTTACAAACCTCTGGTATTTTGAAGTTTCAAGATAATTAACACCGTAGTACGGATTGGGGAATACATTTATCTTGGTTACATCCACCCTCGCTTTATCCACGGAGTATGTTGGTTTTGGTACTGTAAATGTAAATGTATCTTTACCGTTTTGAAGAGGATTACTATAAATAATCTTCATATCATCACCGGTATTAAACTTAGAAGTAAAGAATACCCAGTTCCATGTTGCACTATCTTTTGCGGCAGTACCGGTTGGAGATACTACATCAGTTGTATATTTAGTATTCACTACCCATACATACATTCTATCTCTTGTATTCCATACCTGGAAGCCGTCTTTAGTAGGATCATTTAATCCGTTGTAATTCCTGTCATAAACCAAAAGGTTTACCTGTTCATTTTTTGTCGTATTCCAAACCTGGAACGGAATTCTTATAGTAAAAGGATTTGTACTGCCGGGATTTGGATTTAAAGGATGATCAGCAAACTTATAATTGCTTGCACCAAAAATGGTTGCCATCTGGCCGCCGGATTTGGTTATTACAACCGTATGACCGTTAATTGTTGTATCACCTTCAACGCCGTTCCATTTCAATTCGTAATCCTGCTGCAGATCATTTATATCCGTTAAAGGAACACCGACAGGTACGTTTCCATTGTAAGAGGGTAAGGAACCTGCGGCCGTGCCGTCGGAAAATCCGAATACCGTAAAATCCCAAACTTCAAATCCGGCTGCTTCATATCCGTTTGCGGAAGAATAGCTGACGTTGCTGCCGTTCAGTATAACCTGACCGGAAGGCGGATCAATTGTTGTCGGTGCATTATAGCTGCCGTTTACCGATGCCTGAAGTCCGTCAAATATTGCATTTGCACTTGTACCAACAGCGGGAACAGGGCTTCCCGAAGATCCGCCGGGACCGTTAAAGAAGTGTGTCGCGTAGTATGCACTAGGAGCATAAGGATCAACTCCGTCTAATATAGTTTGATTTTTTAGTACAATGCTTCCGGTTGTTATGTCTTTTACATCCCATTGATTTTGGGTAATAATTTTCTGTGCTATTGGACCGGTTACGGTATCCACACCGGATACATCAACAAGTCCGCCGTAATATCCGTTATTATCACCCCAGTTATCGTCATACATAGTATACTTAACCTGTATGGGCAATGTTGACGGGCTAACCCTAACTATTATATCTTCGCCTCCGGCAAAAACACCATCCTGGCTTCTATAAGTTGTATCAGTTCCCATTAGAGAATCCGGATTTAAGGTGCTGTAGAATAACGTGTTTGTTGCTTTATTCCAAGTATAAGGTATAGGAGAACCTGTATTATTGCTGACCGGTTCATCTGCCGTATCTATTGTAACACCTGCCGGAAATACCATTTTAACACCGTCGCAAAAATCGTAGTTAGGTGATATTACATGCACTGTAAAGTGAATATCGAGAGCACTTTTTTGCTCGCTGTATTCTACTGCGGAAGATAAATACGAACCGGTTAAATCGGTTACCTTGCCTAAGTTTTTACTTGGTGAGGTAATATCAGTCCAAACCGGGTTTCCGTTTTTATCCAGACCCAAAGCATATTTTTCCTGATGAAAAGATATTTGGTATTGATCTCCGGTTACCTTGGTAGGATCTACAACATTTACGCTCACCGAGGCATTTGCAGTACCGCTGTGCTTAACACTGCTGGCAGAAATATCACCCTGACTTGTTTCGGTAACACCGGGAGACGGTGCTTGAGGAGTAACCGTAACAATAGAAATCGGATTCTCAAGAGATTGTGGAACACCGACCGGATTATAGCTGTATGCCGTAACCGCAAAATAATAAGGTGTTCCGTCATTAAATGCCTTATTACCGTTAAATACATCTGTTGAGTCAACAAAATATCGTTGAATACCCGAATCAGTACCGCTTTCAATTGAAATGCTAGGCTCAACTGTTCTTGTTACCGGATCTGTAAAAGGTATTACGGTAACATTATCAATAACATCATAAGTAGCTATTTTTTTTGCTTGGTCGACGGAAGCACCGAAATAAGGAAGCTGATAAACATTATATCCTTCAAATTTATATGCGCCGCCGTCAAGAGCATCGTTAATTACTGTGGTTTCGGTTTTCTTCACTCTGTCTGCATTATAACCCCAGTTAAGAATAATTTTATCCTTTAGTGCCGTAGCTTGAACTAACGGCGGAGCAGGAGCAGAAGGTAAATTGAAGAAATGATTGAATGCACTCTGTGCCGTTTGATCATATACTTCCATTAAAGAAATCGCCTGCAAATAGTTTACTGAGGGAACTGCACCGGCGCAAATTTCACCGACTACAACTTCCTGCGTATCACCCGGTGCCATTGTAAAAGGCCCGGAAGACATTCCCTGCCTTATATCTCTTGGCGGCATAAATGGAGACATAGAACCGCCGTCTATCCACCCGGTACGTGTAACGGGATTACCGGAAAATATAAACCTGGATGGCTTTCCTGTAATGGGGTCAATAATAGGAGCTCCGTTCCTATCCAATCCTCTGAAAAAGTCATAAAATTCTGTTGAACCCACTGCACTGCCCTGAGTCGGATCGTTAAAATTAGCAGCATACCCTCCGCCGGGGTTTGTAAAAGTATAAGCAGAGTACATCGGCAGGTTTTTATAGCCAT
Source organism: Ignavibacteriaceae bacterium (assembly GCA_046705105.1). GTDB lineage: Bacteria > Bacteroidota > Ignavibacteria > Ignavibacteriales > Ignavibacteriaceae > FEN-1297. The sequence continues at coordinate 8,561 of JBJKQP010000177.1, forward strand.
GAAGAACTTGGCCCTCAAAAATTGCCGAATCCGTAGGTGAACCGGGAACCGTTGGGCCTTCAAAAAAGTCGAAACCTATTGATGGCGGCGGTAGCGGTGCATATACTTGATCTGTCGGTTCGCCGTTATAAGCATACTGAAGGCTTAATGCGGAATCGCATCCAACAAGATCATCACTGGCATTACCAAGGTCAACATCCGTCCAGTAAGAAACGAACATACTATCTATAGTATTTTTCTGAAATCCTTTATTTATTATATCCCATTTTTTGAAATACATATCACCTAAAGCGCCTGCTTGAGAATAAGCCCACATGGTAACATGAACTTCAAGGCCTAATGGTAAGGTTCCGTACAAACTAATTGTAGAATTAGTATCCTGATCATTGGCTACATAGTAAATAGTTTGATCTGCACCCGGGACACCAGGGATATCAATGTTCGGTTCGTATTTTCCGTCATGATTAACATCCTGGAAGGGAGCGCCGAGATCAGGAGCATTCGGATTACCTTTGGCCGGCCAGTCTGTCCAATCGTGTTCATACTGCAGTCTTACCTGATCGGCAGAAAGCGGAGCAGAAGGATTCCAATAATTTTCTGCAGCAGCATCTCCGCTTAAGTCAACAGAAGGACCGCCGGGGTAAACATCCGGCCTTACACGATAAATTTGGTATGCAGGGTCGGTTGGATCTGCAGGTTGTCCGTTTGCCATAATAGGGCCGGGCTGTAAACCGGAAATATATGCAGAACCGCCTACTCTAACCTGCGGGTCTCCGGGTACAAAGCCGCCCCATAAAAAGCCGCCTTCAAATACAATATTTTTACCCGTACCTTTGGGGAACACAGTCCCTTCAAGGTTTGAATTGGGGTTAAAATCGCTAAAGCCGTTATTTTCCTGCAGTGCATTAATATTATTTATATCCATAGCGGCTGTCTTTATTTGAGAAGCGGAAGTCTTTGCCATTACTCTCTTACCTTCTTTTTTAGTGCCTCTAGCGCTAAGAGCAGAAGGCAAAAAGAATAAAATGACAAAGCTTAGAATCAATATATATTTTGATTTGCCTGTTTTATATTTCATTTTAAACTCCTAATTGATATTGTTTTCCTTGTCAAATTAAATATTAGTAATCCAAACGAATTCCAAGTCTAATTTGACGCGGAACCCCATATAAACCAGAATATTCATAATTCAAATCTTGATATACCTGAGAATATTGTGGTCCGTACTTAGCTACGTCCTGCATTCCGCTAAGATTGGGGTTTGTTAAGAATCCGTTGGTAGCAGCCGAACCGGTATTAGAGAAAACATCTTCAACATTTCTTGTATTGAGGAGATTTATTACCTGTATAAAAATATCGGCAGATAAATTTGCAGGAAGTTCAACCGTTTTATCAATATTTAAATCAAGAGAAAAAGTTGAAGGAGTAACAGAAGAGTTGAGTGGCTCGATTGCATTTCTGTTTCTTACGTCGTAAATAAAATATGCATTGGGATTGCTTGTACCGATGGATTTTATTGTTCCAAGAGTATAAGGATGTCCGCTTGCAAAAGTCATTAACAAGGAAACACCGAATTGATGCAGAATTTCAGGTCCGTCATTCGGCCCAAATCGGTAATCAATATCCAAGTTGCCTGTAACGGCATGGTTGTAAGAAAGCGGTATAATGTACTGCGGTGTCTGTTGTGTTAAAGGAATGCTGTTTGAAACGGGGTTGCCGTATTCGCCGGCGTTGGCATACGGATTATCACCGGTTCCACGGGCATTCTGATAAGAGAGAGAGCCGTTAACCATAAACCTATCGGTCCTTCTCATATTAAATGCAATTTCTATACCTTGCGTAGTTGCATAATCTCCGTTTGTTAGTATTTGATACGGCCTCCAGCCGGTTGTTGCATCTGTATTTATAACACCGAATACAACCTCGTTAGATATATCCCTGTAATATGCGGTAATATCAAAAGAAGCAATATCCGCAATCTGCTGTGTAAAGCCTATTTCATATTGTGTGGTTCTTGTCGGTCTTAAATCCAATCCCCACGGAGTTTCATTAAAGAGACCGGCATTCGGATTTATTAACCCGGCCAGTTCGTAAGGGCCTATATAAAGATCAGCCAAGCTGGGCTGCTGGACAAATTTTCCGTACTGTGCATGGAAAACCGTTCGATCCGTTACAGGGAATGAAAAACCTAACCTCGGGCTTAGAGAACTGAAAGAAGGTACTTTTACCAGGTTCTCCGGATGAATTACATTTAATGTGGTTGCATCAAAAACTTCATTAGGACGCGTCGGGTCTTTAAATGTAAGCTGATCGGTATTTATATAATCATACCTAAGTCCCGCATTAACAATCAGGTTCTTATACTGAAGCTGATCTTGAATATATGCACCGGCAAAAATCGGCCTGTGCGGTGCAATTGCACCTGTATTATAGTTCGATGAACTATTGTATGTATTACCGAATATATCATATCCGTAATTATTTGTACCGGCTTTAATCAAAAGTGCCTGCCAGGATTGATTTGATGTAGCTTTGGTACCTGCAAGATTGATTTGACCACCGACGGCGGCAGGATTATAAAATCTAATTGTGTACATAGTCAGGTCGCCGCCTATTTTTAAGGAATTTGACTTGTTTAATTGATCTGAAAAAGAAGCGCTTAAATCAAGGTTATCGTTTTCAAATTTAGTAAACCCTGCTAATTCCTGGTTAGGAACATCAATGTTAAAAGTTGAGAATAATTGGTATGCTGCAGGAGGATTATACCTTCCGTAATTGTTATCAATAGGTGAACGGACCCAGGGTGCACCTGCTGCCGTGTTGGCAACGCTGTCTCCGTATGCATAGAAATTATCCTTAAGATAAGGATCATATGTTTTGCTTCTATTAAAAGTATAGCTGCCGTTAACCTGAACATAAGCATTGGCACTTAAGAGATAAGTTAATCTCAATCCGCCTACACCGTTGGTATTATCTTGAACTGTTAAGCGGTTATTATCATAAATTGTAGCTATTCCACCGCCTGTTCTTGATCTGTTAAATGTGTAAGTTCCGTATGCCCTAACTATAAATGGATTATAATTAAATGATATATTGGCAACCCCGCTATATTGGTTGGATCCGTTTCCGGGAACGGGACCGCCGGGAAAATTGAAATTTGGTAACGTTATTTTTGTATTACTATAAGAAAGACTGTCGGATACGGTACCGAAATTAAATCCGTTTTCACCCCACACCGGATTTGCATCTGCTTGAGATAAATTATCAAACAATCCGTAGAATTTTATATGGTTGCCAAAAAGCGGGCCGCTGATAGATGCGGTTAAATCGTTATAACCGTAAGAATATGTACCCAGGTTCTCCGCACCGTTATATCTTTGGTTCTTGCTTTTGAAGGTCCAGTTATCGGTAATATATTGTAAAGTAGCTTTAAGCTGCGAGCCGCCTGACTTTAACTGGGCCTTGACTATACCCGCATTGGCACCGCCATACTGCGCTGTATATCCGCCTGCCTGTACCTGGATTTCTTCAAGTGCATCCTGCGGAATTGTAACTTGCTGAGCCTCGTGGTGAAGACCGCCCAATATACTTGTCATTGGGTTTGTAATGTTTGCGCCTTCCAGGTAATAACCAACTTCATCTTCACGTCCGCCTCTTACATAAATAACATTGTTTTGCTTAATAACACCGGGAGTAAGAGCGATTATATTTTGTACACCTCTAACAGGCAAAGCCTGAATTTCGGCGTTCGTTGTTGTCCGGATTGCATTGGTGTTGCTGCTGTTAATTAAAGGCCGTGATGCAACAATAGTAACCTGACCAACGGAAACACCGGTAGCGGGCAGCTTAAAATCAAGTTGCGTTGTAAGACCCGCATTTACACGAACCTGCGTAATGGTCACGGTTTTGTAGCCGATATAAGAAGCTCTTACATCGTATACACCGGGATCCAAATGACTAATTGCGTATTCCCCGTGAATATCTGTAGCGGCACCAAATGAAGTTCCAACTATTAGAACATTGGCGCCAATTAATGGCTGACCTGTTTGAAGGTCAATAACTTTACCACTAATTTTACCCGTCGTTTGTGCTAGTAAGAATGATGGTAAAAACAACAGGATTGAAACGACGGTAACAATTCGCTTCATATCGCTTCTCCTTATAAATAATTAATTAATTAGTGATTGTTTAATTAGTTATAACTAATGACAAAAAAATAGAAATGTGCTTCGTAATCAGTGTCATTAAATTGTAACAAAATGTAAAAAGTTGTCACCATTAGGTAAGGTATGACCTAAATATCATTTTATTTATAAAAACGCATAAAATTGAAGAAAATGTTACCTGTGGCTTAGGAAATTTTTACATGAGTAAAAAAAATAGAGTAACTCCTATATCTAGCACTGCGATTATCCGATTGAAACTTGCGATAAATATTTGGTGAGACGTTCTAAAATTCATTAACACTTTTATAAAGAAAGTAAATAAATAAACTCCTGCAAGATACTTATTACTCTTGTTATGCAACCTTTGGGGTCGTGGAATTTTGGAGTATTTGAGTTTTAGGATTTACTCCATTATTTCATCACTCCAATATTCCAAGAGCGAGTTCCGCGAAAGATGACATAATAATTTACACTAAGCTTCATTTTTATATTTAAAAGCATTTTTGTAATTTATACTAAATCTAAATAAGAATTGTGCTGTGTATAATTATTTTTTCTATTTAAATTTTAATAGAGATGTCTTATCCTAAATTTTTTAATTTAAAATCAATCTTAATAGGTATTGGAGTTTTACTTATTGCCTTAATTTTAATTTGGCAGGCAATAGTTTCATACGGTGTCCCGAATCCTGAGAATGAAGATTTAAGCAATTGGGCGGCAATATTAAGCTGTGGTATATTGGTCTTCCGTGAGGGCCTGGAGGCTATTCTTGTCCTTTCGGCTATTACAGCTACTGTTACCCGAAAGAAGCAAAAAAATTACGGCAAAGGTATTGCATTTGGTGCCGGTTTGGGGTTTGTTTCAACAATTGTAACCTGGTTTATTATTGTTGCAATTATTTCCGATATAAATCTACCCGAACTGGATATTCAAGCGGCAACCGGACTTCTTGCAATAGCTGTGCTGCTTGTAGTTATGAACTGGTTCTTTCACAAAGTATACTGGACAGGCTGGATATCCAATCATACAAAAAGAGGAAGAAGACTGGTTAATGCTACGGAAGTTAATTCTTATACTTTATTCCGCGGCTTTGTACTTCTCGGCTTTACGGCAATTTACCGGGAAGGATTTGAAGTGGTACTATTCTTACAACAACTAAGATTAAAAGACGGAAGTACTATTGTATTAATCGGTGCGCTTGTCGGCATCTTTCTTACCGCAATAGTTGCGGTACTTACTTTTATAGCTCACGAACACCTTCCATATAAAAAAATGCTTATCTTTACAGGTATTTTGTTAGGCGTTGTACTTTTGGTAATGGTAGGAGAAAGTGTACAGGAAATGCAGCTAGCCGGCTGGCTGCCTACTACACCAATTAATGTATCTTTACCGCAGTGGATGGGAGTATGGTTTGCTGTCTTTCCAAACTGGCAGGGACTCCTAGCACAAACTACCGCTGCATTAATCGTTCTGGGTTCTTATATTTCAGCAGAATATATGAAAGCCCTTAGTCCATTCAGAAAAAGTAATACCGGTTAAAAAATTATTTATGAATGCGGCCTGCTCTAAAAATGCAAATTTAACGGAACCAGCATCGTTTTAAATGAGATCAAATATAAAGTTGTAAAATATAAATTTTATAGATTCGGCTCATGAATTTTTTATGCAAAATTCTTGCAATCATTACATTTGTATTTTTTACAAATCTTTTCCCTCAATCCGGTAAAATCCGTTATTTAAAAGAAAGCAAAACAAAGGACTCAATTTCTTCGGGACTTTCTACACTGTGGGGGGAATTAAAAGACAATATAGAACTTAATTATGACGGTGAATTTTTTTCGAACACTGCCGGTGGAATTGAACGGAAAAGTACATTTATAAATTACTTTAGACTTGTACTTAATTTATATTCCGACCAATTAACCGGATGGAAAGGTACCAGATTAAAAGCATTTATCTTAGGAGTTGACGGACACGATATTAATAAATACGTTGGTACCACGCAAGGGATTAGTAATATTGCCGCACCTAATACATTAAAGCTTTATGAACTATGGATTGAACAAAACTTATTTAATAATAAACTGTCCGTCCTTTTCGGAACCTTCGATCTCAATTCGGAATTTGACAGCAGAATGACTTCCGCAATTTTTATAAATCCTTCTCACGGAATAGGAGCAGATTTTTCTCATACCGGCGTAAACGGTCCTTCAATTTATCCCAATACGTCTTATGCACTTAGAATTAAATACAAACCTTTCTCACCTTTGGAAATTAAAGCCGCCGCATTTAGTGCCGTTCCCGGCCGCTTCTTTAATAAAAAAGACGGATTGCTGATTACTACAGAGTTTGACTTCAAGAAGCTGTCCGGTTACGATATAAATAATTTTTTCAACTACGATTTGGGAGCCTGGTATTATACAGGCAAATTTAAAAAACTTGAATCGGCATGTATACCCGGCCCTTCAATTTATAAACAAGGGAATTACGGAATTTATTTTTCGGTAGAAAAATCTTTATTAAATTTTCCGGGAAATCCGGATAGAGGTTTAGCTGCATTTTTAAGATACGGAATTACCGATAAGCAAGTAGATCAAATTAGTAATTACTTTGGTGCGGGTATAGTTTGTACAGGTCTTTTTCCCGGACGAGAAAACGATGAAATCGGTTTGGCACTTGCTATGGCACAAAATAACAATAATTATATAACAGAAGAATCTTGTAATAATGTTTATGTAAGAAAGTATGAACAAATAATAGAACTAACATACCTTTATAAATTATCCGGATATTTAAACATACAACCGGATATTCAATTCGTTATTAATCCGACTTATTGCAAAAAGAATAATTATGCTTTAGTTGCCGGTGTTAGGCTAGATTTAGTATTATGACATCTTTTAATTCTACATTCTTATTAATTTACAATTAAACATTTTCCCGTTGCCAATTATTTTAATGAACTATGTTTTTATATTAAAATTTTTATTAAATGTTTGCATGTATAATTAATTACTCATGTTACGCAGATGTAGGAATAATGGAATATTGGAGTATTGGAATTTTGAAATTTACTCCATTATTCCACTATTCCTTTACTCCAAGCACTGGTTTTGCGTTAGGTGAATTAATTATTACTTTATCACTATATCATACAACTATGATATTATGCTCTTTTAATAGTCGAAAATAATCATCAATACTAAAAAATTTTTTATTAAACTTGCAAAAAAAAGTCCGTTTCATATTCGTAGATTTTCTGCGGGGCTGGGCACTCCTTTTAATGTTTGAAGTACATATAGTTAATGCTATGCTTCATCCCTCATTAAAAGAAACCGGTTGGTTCGGCATATTAAATTTTTTTAACGGTCTCGTTGCGCCGTCTTTCCTTTTTATTTCCGGGTTTGCTTTTATTCTTTCAACTCAGCAGAAAAAAGATGAACTACGAAATTATAAATATATTTTCGGTAAAAAACTTTCGCGTATTATACTAATATTTTTAGCAGGTTATTCGCTGCATCTGCCTATACTTTCTTTAAGAAGGCTGATGAACGATTACAGCTATAGCGTAATCCTTAGTTCTTATAATGTTGATATTCTTCAGTGCATTGCAGCAGGATTATTATTTGTATTTCTAATAAGGCTTTTAGTAAAATCCGATAAAACTTATAACATATTTATACTTGTTAGTTTTCTTCTTATAGTTTTCCTCTCCCCGTTTGTCTGGCGGATTGATTTTTCAAAGTTAATGATAATGCCCCTTGCAGATTATTTTAATGCAATGCACGGATCACTGTTTCCCCTATTTCCATGGATGGGATTTTTACTAGCAGGTGCAATTGTAAGTAAATATTATCTGGATGCAAGAGAAAATAATAGTGAGAAAACTTTTATTGTTACAATAATTATTATAGGCTTAA
>JBJKQP010000178.1:0-8317 GCA_046705105.1 Ignavibacteriaceae bacterium
TTTATAATTAAAATTAACCGTTTAAATTTAAACGGTTTTTATTAATATATCTTTTCAACTGTTATAATTGAAAAGTAAGAAAGAAATAATAATATGAATAAAATAAAATGGGGAATAATAGGGTGCGGTGATGTAACCGAAGTAAAAAGCGGACCCGGATTTCAGAATGCTGCCGGTTCTGAACTGGTTGCCGTAATGCGCCGTAATAAGGATTTAGCCGAGGATTATGCAAAACGGCATAGAGTACCGCGCTGGTATGATGATGCTGAAAAATTAATAAATGATCCGGAAGTGAATGCAGTTTATATCGCTACTCCGCCGTCTTCACACAAAGTATATACATTATTAGCTGCAAAAGCCGGCAAATCGGTCTACGTAGAAAAACCTATGGCAATGAGCTATGCCGAGTGCATTGACATGATAAATGCCTGTGATAATGCAAACGTACCTTTGTTTGCAGCGTATTACAGAAGAGCCCTTCCAAGGTTTTTAAAAATAAAATCTCTTTTAGATAAGAAGGTTATAGGCGATGTGCTGTGTTTTAATCTTCAGTTGAATAGAAAGATATCCGAGACGGATATCTCGGGAGGAAATAATTGGCGCGTTGATCCTTCAATTGCAGGATGCGGTTATTTCTGCGATCTGGGTTCGCATATGATTGATATTCTCCAGTACTTTTTTGGTCCGATTAAATCTGCAAAAGGATTTTCATCGAACCAGGGAAAGCTTTATAGAACGGAAGATATGGTTAGCGCTGTATTTTCTTTTGAGAATCAAATACATGGAACCGGCAACTGGTGCTTTAATGCCGATGAAAATTTGGACCGGACAGAAATTACCGGCACAAAAGGAAAGATAATTTACGCAACATTCGACGACATGAAGGTTGTATTGGAAGCGAACGGAATGAAAGAAGAATTTAGAATTGAAAACCCCAAGCACATTCAGCAGCCCTTAATTCAATGCATAGTTGATGAACTGCTCGGCAAAGGTAAAAGTCCGAGTACCGGTAAAACCGGAGCTATGACTAACAAAGTTATTGATGAAATACTTGGAAGAATTTACCATAAAAGATAATATGTTGTATAAAAGTTGAATATAGATTAAATTTCTAAAAGTAAAATTGAGATTATCATGACATATACGATTATATATGAAAAAAATAAATGATTCTTCATTTCCAAAAGGATATTATTATGCCCATATCCCTACCCTTGATTTAACTACTCATGGTTTAGGAATCGATGGAGCTAAAAATGCTGCTGAGGACTTACTTAAAATCTGGATAGAAGAAAAAAAGGCTAATGGAGAAAAAATTCCAATTGAAGAAGAAATATTTTATTCCAAAATAGAAATCTAAAATGCCATATTAAGCTAAAGGTGTTTTAGCAAAACTTTTAAAAGCGGAATTTATAATTAAAAGACAATCCGGTTCTCACAAAGTATTGAGACGCCCAGATGGAAGACAGACTTATATATCAATGCATACCAAAGATATTCCGGAGGTAACTTTCAAGAAAATATTAAAACAAGCAAACTTAACATTGGAAGAATTTAAAGAATTATAATTTTCATTTAAGCATTTCAATTTTGCTTTTCAATCAACTTCAAAATTGTAGGCAATACAATCAACAGCAGCGGCATTGCGATAATAAATCCGCCGATAATTGCAATTGCCAGCGGCTGATGCATCTGCGCACCGGTACCTATACCTAGAGCCAATGGAAGCAGGGCAGTAATTGCGCCGAATGCCGTCATTAATGTCGGCCGTAATCTTAATGAAATAGAATTTACAATAGAATCTTCTTTTTTAATTACGGTTCTTTTGGAATCAATATACTGAAGATAAATAAATATTGAATTTTCACCTATGATTCCGACTATCATTATAATACCGGTATAGCTTCCTACATTAAGAGGAGTGCCGGTAATAAAAAGTGCGAGGAAACTGCCGGCAATACCTAAAATTGCAATAAAAATAATTGCTACTGAAACTTTAATCTTTCTAAAAAGAAAAAGAGAAACAGTAAATACCAAAAGTATAGCTAGAATTAATATTTTCATTAAATCGCCAAAAGCTTGCTGCTGCTGAGCATAAGCGCCGCCGTATACTATTTCATAGCCGGGCGGCAAATGAATTTTTTTATTAATTTTCTTTTGAATTTCGGCAATTGTGCTTCCAAGGTCACGGTTGTTTAATCTTGCAACTATACCATAGTCCTTTTTAAGATTGTCTCTGTCAATTTCAGCTACGCCCTTTATGAATTTCAACTTTGTAAATTCATTTAAGGGCTTGGCTGAACCGTTGTTTAGAAAGATAAAGCTATGCTTAATATCGTCAAGAGAATTTAAAAGCTTTCCGTCAAACATTCTTATATTAAATAATTGATTCTGACCTAAAACATCGCCCACAACCGTGCCCTTTACTTTTGTATTAATCTGATACTGCAGTTCGCTTGGCGTTAATCCGTACTGAGCGAGCACGGCATTCTTAGGTTGAAATATTATATTAGGTCCGGCAATAACTATTCCGTCAAATACATCCGCAGTTCCCCTTGTATTTTGAACGATATCCGCAATTTGCTTTGCATATTTATTAAGTGTAGTTATATCATCGCCAAAAATCCTAATTGAAATAGGTTGTTTTGTACTTGTCAAATCTCCGAGCATATCTTCAATAATTTGTCCGAAGTCTACTTGAAGTGCAGGCAGTTTTGCTTCGATTCTTTTTCTAATATTATCCGAGACTTCATCGGTAGTTAATTTTCTGTTTTTCTTAAGCGTAATTGTATAGTCGCCGGTATTTGGCTCCGTTATAAAGAAACCGTTTTGAGCTCCTATTTGACGTGAGAATGATTTAACCTCCGGTGTAGTTTGAAGAATATGGTCAACAACATCAAGCATCTTATCCGTAGATTCCAGCGAGCTTCCTGGCGGACTTATAAAATCCAAAACGATTGAGCCTTCATCCATCTGCGGTAAAAATCCCGAAGGCAATTTGGGAATTATATAATAAGAAAAAACAATTAAGACTATAATGAAAGCTATTGATATCCATGCCCTGCGGATAAAAAAGTAAACCCAATTTCTTTTTTTAACTGCTTTATGTTTCCCCAGCGAGGATCCTTTTTTGGTAAGCAGCAGATAAATTACCGGTAGCCCGATCCATGTTACAAAAAAAGAACACACAAGAATAATAATCATTGCGCTTGTTAATACCTTAAAGTATGCCCCAGCTAATCCGCCCATCAAAAAAAACGGTAGAAAGATAACTATGGTACTTAAAGATGAACCAACCATAGCAGGGAACAAATATTTTATGGCTTTACTCACCAGGGTATCGCTGCCTTCCTCAGGGTTCTCCTCATGCGTCCGGTGAATTTGTTCCACTATTACAATAGCATCGTCAATTATAAGCCCGACTGCTGCTGCAATGGAGCCTATTGTCATTATATTAATTGTATAACCTATAGCATACAATACCATGAAGGTTAAGCACAATGTGATGGGAATAGTTATTAATATTACCGAGCTGGCTTTAAATGATTTTAGGAAAAGCACCGTAATTAAAATAGCCAGCAAAAGGCCTATCCACACCACATCACGTATGCTTTTAATGGCATCCGATACAAAATTTGCCTGGTTATAAAACGGCCTCAGCTTGACACCAGGCGGTAGAATTTTTTGTAGTTGAGGAAGTTCACTTTCAATCGAACCGACAACATTAAGAAGATTTGCACTAGGTTGTTTTAAGATTTCAATTTTCGGATTGTTTTTTCCGTTTGCTTTTATCTTTACATAACTTCTTTCTTCACCTATATTAACCTTTGCAATATCCTTTAACTTTATTACTCTTTGCGGAGTATTTAAAATAACAAGGTTAGCAAGTTCTGATTTACTATTCTGGGTTGCTTCGCTTAAGGTTAAATACAGCCTGTCGTAATCATTTATGAACCCGGTGGAAGATATAAAGTTTGATGCTTTAATTCTATCTGCAACCATTTGGGGAGTAATATGTAGTTGGATAAGCTTGGCGGGATTCAAAACAATATGGTATTCTTTTATTTTTCCGCCCTCTACTCCGACTTCGGAAACACCGGCTATTCTTGATAAAAAAGGTTTAACCGTATACTCGGCAATATTTCTTAAATCAATTTGGCTGTAGCCTTTCCCGGAAATTGAGTAACCCATAACCGGGAATGTTGAAGGGTTCATCCTTTCAATCGCAACATTAATGCCTTGCGGCAAGTCTTGTTTTATTTCATTTATCCGGGCTTCAATCCGCTGTTTAGCTAAATTGATATCGGAATTCCAACTAAAGAACGCTGAAATCTCACAGCTTCCCCGGCTAGTTTTACTTCTAATAAGAGTAATTCCGGGTACTCTTTTAATAGCATTCTCCAACGGTACTGTTACCGCAACGGTCATTTTATCAACGGGTTGTTCGCCGTTGCCGGCTATAACTTTTACCTTCGGAAATGTAATATTGGGAAACAAAGCGGATTGAATATGCAGAAAAGAATAAACACCGCCTAATATTATTATGATTAATATTACTGCAATCGGACTTTTATATTTTTCATAGAAGTTATTCATTTAACAATCTCGACTTTTGCAGTGTCCGGTAATCCGTAAGCGCCGGATAAGATAATTCTATCTGTAGTATTTAGCTTTGGACTTAATATTTGTGCAAGGCTATCGTTTTCAATTCCCTTATCAACATCAACTTTAATGGCAGTAGAATCATTAATCAATTTCATTATCCAAAAATTACTTTCCGTAACATCGGTCATTACCGAAGACTTAGGAAGCGCAATTGTATTCTTAAAATGACTGAACGGAATTTTAACCATAACATTTAAGCTTTCGGGCAGGCTGCGGTATTTTTTCAGTTTAATATAATATATCTGGGTTTGCGTAACGGGATCAACTGCCGGGACATTATTTTCAATTGTTCCCGGGACATTAATTCCGTCAGGAAGATTTATTTCACAATCGTTGCCTATTTTAACTTTTAAAACATCTTCATAAGGAACATTCAGCTTTATCCGCAGAGAAGACGGGTTTGATATTTCGGCAATTTGCTCGCCTGCAGTTACATAATCACCGGTATGATAATTTAATAAAGTAAGTACACCTTTCGATTTTGCCCTAATATATACCGATCCCTGGAATAATTGGTTACCCACTTTAATACTTAAAGTATCGCTTGCAGCAGATTCTTTTGTCTTAATTTGAAAAAGTATATCTCCGGGTTTTATTGCTTCTCCGATATTTTTGTACACCTTTTCAATAAAACCGTCGAACGTAGATCTTATTATTTCCTTATTTAAAAAGACGGTATTACCATTTAAAGTAATGTAAGCGTTCATATCCATTAATTGGGGATGAGTAATTGTAACAGGTGTTCCGCTGCTTACATCACCGGCTTTGTTTTCCTCATTACCGCCGCAGGAATACAGGTGTACGGAAATTATCATTATAATTATAACCTCTATACGGGAAATTATCTTCCATGTACTTTTTAAAATTGGATTCATATGCAAATATTTATTTTTATTGCTTGAATTTTGATTTTTCATTTATCAATTATAGCTCCGTAATTTTTTTAATTCTACCTATATTATCCATCTTGCCTCTCCAATCGCTCTACCAATTCCAATAATTATAATTACTAATTTCCAACTGGTAATTTATTTCCGTTGTTATTAAGTTTTTTTTCAGATCGATATAATTTTTAATGAGTGTCAAATACTCTATCATAGATAAATTACCCTGCTGAAGCTGTCTCTCTGATAAATCCAGCAGTTTCTTATAATCGCTTAACTGTTCCTTCAATTCCCCGATATTCTTTTTAAGTGAATTTACCCGGTTTAAAGCATCCCTCCTTTTAACAAATAGATTTTCCGAAAGATACCTTTTATAATTCGCCAAAGTCTTTTCAGCTATATATGTCTGCTGTCTTGTAATATCTTTCTGGTTGCCGTCAAGAATAGGCAATGAAAAATTTATACCCGCACTTATTCCGAACTTCCGCTGAATATCATTCAACTCAACCGCATTAAGTCCCGCATTAAAAAACAAATCAACCTGCGGCTGATATTTGGTTTCAAATACCTTTTGACGGCTTGCAGTATTTAGGCTGTCCAGATAATATTGTGTTAAAAAATTAGAACTTTCCGCAGATTCAGTCATTTTTAAGTTGACGGAGTCTATACTTACGGTTTGCGTATCCTTTATTCCGCATAGTGAGTATAACTGAGTAAGTCCGCTTTTATAATTCTGCCAGGTTTGTTCAAGGTCTATCTGCCTGGTTTTTAACTCAATTTTTAAAAGTAAATAATCACTAGCCTTTGCAAATCCTTTGGCAACAAGATCACCTGTAATTTTCAGCTGGCTGCTAAGGTTATTTTCAATCTCCCTGGAAAGATTATAAAGCATTAAATTTTGAAGAGTATTTAAATACTGGTCGGTTACCTGCTTCCTCAAGTTATGTTTTTCAACAAGCGATTGGTTTTCATAACTTTTACCTTGAACCGTTCGCTGTTGTTTTAATGCGTCTAAAAGTCCGCCATTAAAAACATTCTTGTCTACGTTTATCTGTGCCGAATAAAGACCGCCGTTTGTTACAGCGGCATCATATCCAATCGCTTTAGGATCGGGGTTTGGAGTAAACAGCTTTCCATTATTATTAAAATAAGGGGCAAATAAAATATTGCTGGAAAGATAAACCTGGAATGCCGAATTCTGTGCTTCGTCCAATTTGCTTTGAAGATTATTTATTAGGTACAAATTCCCGAAATCTTTAATAACTGGTGAATTATTTGAGGCTTTGGTTAAAAAATAATCTAAGTTATACTGACTGAAAGCAAGTTTTGAAAAAAAGAGAATTAAGAATATGGTTTTGAACATTAATATTAAATAATTTATTTACAATTTATAAACATGAATAAAATATGTATTTAAAGATAATAAAAACTAAAAATCTTTCTTTGGGCCTTTAGAATACTTATTTGCCTTATTAAATTAAAAAATAATCAAAATAGATGAAATGAAGATGAAAAATAGATTTAGTAAATATTAATTGAAAATTATTGAACAGAGAGCGTTATCTGATATACCGTGAAAAACGAAAGTGAACGGAATAAATGAGGAATTCCTGCAGCTCACGGCTGCAACAATTGTTTCAATAATTAAAAAAGCATAAATGTCTTTATTAGAATCGTACCGGTGAAAAAAAATCGTCTTTTCATTAAACCGGTCTTATTTTTATTTTAAGAAATTCTTAAGCCACCTCGGCGTAGTAAATGAGTATGAAAATCCGGTAGAAATAAGAAATAACTCAATTCTAATTTTAGTAAAAACCGCTTCATAATCCGCGGATATAAATGAATACCAATGTTGAAAGAGTCTCAAACTTAATCTGGAATTTACCCCCGCAGAAAGCTGTAGTTTATTATGCTGTTCAGGAGACAAACCGGGACCGTCATAGGACATCTCAAAAGCTCCGACTTTAAAACCATTGTATAAACCAAGATTTAAAGGAAACTTAATTTCTTTTCCCCATCCGGCAAAATAAAAAACACTCGCAATATTATTATGAATATTTCCCTTTGCTTTATAAGGCAAAAAACGTAAACCGGCTACTACGATTCCGTAATAAAACGGCCATTCTATACTCCCTTCGAAACCATTCCTGGCATTCCAAAGATGGTTAAGCTCACCGGTACTTTTATTAAAAACAATATTTAAATTTATTCTAGTAGTGGAGTAAACATAATTGCTTTTCTGGGGAAATGTAGTAAAATTTAAAAATAAAACCAAAAGAATTAAAAATATTATTTCGTTTTGCCGAAACACTTTTTTAAGTATAAAATTATACCTGTTAATTTCGATTAATCGGAGCACAATAACCGTGCTTAACATCATTAGAATTGCATTCTTATAATTATTATCTTCTTTCTGTCGTTTAAGTTACGAATTGCAATTATGCTTAATTACTTTGACACGCGTAATTTAATTCTCTTCATACTTAAAATTTTCTTTGGGAGATTTCTTTTGCTTTTTACCGAAATTATAAGTGATTCCCAAATAAACAATTCTTGAATCGCGTGTACCTACAGATGTTTCCTTTAATGCCGGAGAATCCAATATTATCTTCCTTTTTAGCGTACCGAATAAATCGGAAAAAGTAAGTACTAAAGAAGCTCTTCCGTTAAATAAATCCTGCTTCATGCCTGCATTAAAAACGAATCGCGGCTGGAACTCGCCCTGCGGCGTTAAAAAAGCAGAGTGATAGTTTGAATTTAATTGAATT
>JBJKQP010000179.1:0-2714 GCA_046705105.1 Ignavibacteriaceae bacterium
TAGCAAGGGTGAAAATGTTTTTAGTCTTGTTTTTCATAAGAATACCCTTTCATTTTATAATTTCTCTCAATCATATTTTCTTATTTTTCAGTTAGTCTTGGAAACACCTACTATGTCTTTTATTACCTAATTTTACATCTGTCACAATATGCATTTTTGAATGAACTTTAATTACTCTCTTTCCTTAAAGAAAGCTTATAAATAAGTCTATTAGAATTATTAATACTGAAAAAATGATTAGTCCCGAAAAACTTACTTCCATTTTATGCGAGGATTCTGCCCGAAAAGAAAAGAATATCACAATTGAGAGAACAAAAACAAGACTAATTAGCCAGAAAAAAGATTCTCTATCGACCAGGCCTACTAATAAGATTATAAGAATTGCCGGGATACCTGTTAAATAAACTAACGAGGTTTTCATGTAATTAACTTAATTTCAATAATTTTTTTTAGCAGGTTATATAACGACAAAATGATGGAAAATTAAGATTAGATCTTAGATAAACCTGATTTTACATCAGGAACTTCCCGGTTATGTAAATATTCTGATGGGGATTTCCCAAAGTGATGTTTAAATAATTTGGAAAAATATGAGGGATCTGAAAATCCGAATTCAAAAGCCGCTTCCGTTACATTTCCTTCTCTTTTTAAAAGAAATTCAGCAGCAAGTTTTAATTTAATTATGTATATAAAGCTTGTCGGTGTGATGTTTAATTCTTCTTTTGTAATGCGTTGAAAATTACGCAATCCTATTCCGATTCCTTTTGCCACATCTTCGGATCTAAGATTTTTTCTTCTATTCGTTAATATAAAATCGGAGGCATTTGCCAGAATTTTTTGATACTGAGAAAGGTGTTCTTCACCATCGCTATGAATAAGGACAACATTTTTTCCATCCAGATCCATTTGAGTCGGTAACTTTTTAAGCTTCCTAATCCGATTTATTAGCCAGAATAAAATTATTATTGTTACAAAAAAAGTAATAAAAAATATATAAGGCCATGAATTTCTATATTCCTCCGATAAATTTTCTATCCATGAAGGTTCACCCGAAAGGACAATATGCTTCCAATAACCGGGATAGCCCAGATCGTTATAACCTTCCCAATCAAAGGTCCACATGTTGGTCGAAGCGTAGCCTATGTAAACACTATTTTTTGCAGGATAGTCAATATCATTTACGGCAACATCTAATCTCAGCTTATGTGATGTTTTCGGTTCAATACCTATAGAGGCAAACGGGATTTCTATTTCCACTACATAAAAGGAATCAATGTCGGTTGGATTATTTATTGTCCCGGAGATACTTACAGCACTTTTAAATAAAACATTCTGGTCGAATTCCTTTGGGACTGCAATATCATCCAAAGCAATCAAATGTCTGTCGCCCCTAAATACTTGTTTATTATTAAGTATATTCACTTGGAATTGATAATCATTTATATCCATCCTTTTACCGCTGTCATCCCGGCTGTCAATATAAATTTCTATTCCGTCATTCAAATGAATTTTCGGCTTATCTTTTTCGCTTTTAATTTCTGCAAAAAGTTGTTTGTCGTAAACAGTAATAGCAAAGTTTATCGAATTGTTATTCCAGAAGGATTGGACAATAACCCTATTTCTTGATTTTGGTTTTTTGATTTCCGAAAAATCAAATCCTTTCGGGTAAAGAACAGATAAATCCTTGTATTGATATGAACGAAATGTATTGGAAGTGTCTTCGAAGCTGTATTTAAAGAAAGTTTCCCATTCATCAATCTTTCCGTCTACAATTATTTTATCACCGGAATAAGGAATAGTTAAACTATCGCTTTTTGAGCGTGGGAAAATACTAATTCCGTTTAAATAACAACAACATAAAAAAATCAGTAATAAATTATAATATGAGCTTTTAGATGACCCCATTTTAATCTTATTACTTTAATTAACAATTTAAAATAATAAATATTAACAAATAAAGTAATATTAATGAATATTACACTGCAAATATTAACCTTATAATACCAATTCCATATATATTGTCTTTTCAACTGGATGGTAGCCGTAAGGATTTATTTCATAAAAGCCTAAAGATTTATAAAGTGTTTGAGCGGCTTTCATAGTATGTACCGTGTCGAGCCGCATTTTCTTATAACCGATTCTCCTTGCCTCATCAATAATTTTATTCGCAAGTAATTTCCCGATTTGTAAACCTCTAAAGTTGTTCTTTACGTATATTCTTTTCATTTCGCAAATATCATGATCAATTTTTCTTAAAGCAACGCAGCCGGCAGGTAAGCCGTTATATTCGGCAAGTAAAAGCGAACCTTCCGGCGGGAAATATTCTCCAGGCAGGTTTTTTAACTCTTCATCAAAATTTTGAAAACACAGGCTAAAGTTCAACGACTCTGCATATTCTTTAAATAATTCTTTTATTATCTTTATCTCACCATAAGATTGTGCGGTTTTAATTTCAAGCATGATTATTTCTAAAATATTTATACTTTAACTTCGTCAACATCATCAACTTTCATAACAAGAACGGCTGCAAGTATAAAAGAAAAACCTCCGAGAAGCAGTGCATAAATTGCTTCATCACCAAAAAGGTGCTTTACAAAAAAGCCTAATATTGCTGCCGCTGTTATTTGAGGTATAACTATAAAGAAGTTAAAGATGCCCATGTAAACACCCATCTTATTTGCCGGCAGCGAGCCTGTTAAAATTGCATATGGCAT
>JBJKQP010000180.1:0-25500 GCA_046705105.1 Ignavibacteriaceae bacterium
TTCCTGCTGCCCGGCTGCAATTTGTCCGGGGCGGTAGGGTTATGTTTGCATGAACTTAAGATTATAATTGGCAGCCATAATATTAATAACAACCTTTTCGATTTCATTTGAATCTCATACTAAATATTAAAAAATATACCCCCTATATAATTTAGATATGTACCGTTCTTACTAAACAGTCCGTTATAGCTGCCGTTTATAAAACTATTTAACTTAAGTGATAACTGTATACCGAATGAATTTGTTATATGGTTCATAATCCCCAGGCCAAATCCTAATCCAAATAAATTATCATTTATTTTTTTCTGCTGACTATAATCATTTATATATTCAAAACTTCCATCCGGATTTGTATATTTTATTAAGCTTATTTCTGTATAATCTAATTTTTGATAACCTAGCATAAAGCTTAAAAATGTTCTTAAAGTCTTATATCGAAAAAATTTAAATCTATTTCCTAAAAAGATTGAAAATAAAGAATGATTTTCTTCATTATGCTCATTAAAAACAGTACCATTTGGTTCATGAAATACCAATTTGTTCTTATCCCACGATGAATTGGAGAAATCTAGAAACAAACTATTGTTATGGACGTAATTATAATTTAATTGTATATCGTAACCCGTTCCGGTGTTTGCCTGAAAAGGCGCTATTATACAGCCGTCAATCTGTAGTGAGAGTTTGTTTTGTGGATGTAAAAATGAATTAAGTATTAAAATAAAAGCAAGTACTTGCATAGTTGTTTTCATTTATATTTTCCTTTATTTTTTAATTTTTCCTATAACATAATTGATCTAACAATTTTATTAAAGCCGTAAACAATGTAATAAATTGTCGAGCAAAAAAAATCAGTAGAACTACGTATTTTTAAAACTAAAATATCCGTAGAACTACGTAGTTTTAACTCTAAATTACCAGTAGTTCTACTGATATAGTATTACTAAAAAAAGATTTACTTATGTCTGTGGTAATCCGTGTTATCAGTGTTGTCCGTGTTCTATTGCTTATTGTATCGCAATTAAATAATCCGGTACAAAAATTAGTGACGGAATAGCGTAGGTTTCAGCACTATTTTTTATTTCTATAATATTATTTTCTCCCAGACGCCTATTTCATTTACTCATAAAAATACTGTTCAGATTGACAGTTTTACTTAACTTAAATTATTAATTATAAAGCTCACCAAAAAATATTTTAATATTTGAAATGAAACTTTTATTTTTAGGGGATAAAATCTTGCCTATCATAAAAAATGAGGAAGAATATGTACGTCCTGGAGGCTCGCAATTTAACCAAAACTTTTAATAACATCCGGGCTGTAGATAATGTTTCATTTGCAGTACCGGAAGGTTCCGTATTCGGATTAATAGGAAGGAACGGCGCTGGTAAAACCACAACTATAAGAATGTTAATGAACATTTACCTGCCGGACAGCGGCGATGTTTTATTGCAGGGTTCTAAGATAGGCCAGGAGTTTAGGGCCAAAGTAGGCTATCTTCCCGAGGAAAGAGGCTTATATCAAAAGATGAAAATTATGGATACACTGCTCTATTTTGCAGAGCTTAAAGGTAAAACCGGTAAAGAAGTTGAAAAGAAAGCAAACGAATACCTTAAAAGATTTCAATTATCAGACAGAAAAAATTCAAAGCTCGAGGACCTGTCGAAAGGCAACCAGCAAAAGATTCAATTTATTATTACAATATTACACGATCCCGAATTTATAATTCTTGATGAACCCTTTTCCGGCTTGGATCCAATCAATATAGATTTGCTCCGGGAAATTATTATTGAATTAAAACAAAAAGGGAAAGTAATAATCTTCTCAACTCACCTAATGGACTTTGCAGAAAAGATGTGCGACCATATTACAATGATAGACAAAGGCAAAATAATTCTTAACGGTTCATTAAAAGATATCAAAGCAAAACATGCACAAAGAAATGTTAGTATTAATTACGAGGGTGATATTTCGTTCTTAAAAAATAACCCGATAATAGAGCATATTGAAGACTTTGGAAATTCTACAGGCATAAGAGTAAAAGATGCATCAAGTATTCAAGACTTGCTAAAACTGCTGGTGGAAAAAGGCATTACCATCAGGAAGTTTAATGCACATGAAATTTCTCTTCAGGAAATATTTATTGAACTTGCCGGGGGGAATAGTATAAATAATTTTACGGAGGTCGGCAATGTTTAATAAAAGGACACTGGCAGTAATAAAGCGTGAATTAAAAGAAAAAGTTTTAAGCAAAACCTTTATTTTAATGACACTTTTAATCCCGGCATTAATGTTCGTAATTTTAGGCATTCAAACTTTTCTGTACTCGGCAGCCGGAAAAGAAAATGCTAAGCTGGAAATCATTTCCGGCTCACCTCAAATTACGGAAGCTCTGAAAAGCTCATTTTCTCAAACTGAGCGGGTTAAGAACGGCAGCTTTAAAATATCTTTTTTAACTCAAACAAAATCTCAATTCGATAATACTCTTCAAAATTTAAAAAAGAATTTAATTAACGAAAAGTTAACAGGAATATTGTTTATTCCCGACTCATCAATTAATAATAAGGATATAGAATATTACTCGAAAAATCCTAACAATATTTCTTTATTTAGATCTCTTAAGGGACCGATAAACCAGGCTCTAATCGAAATTCATTTTTCGGGGAAAAATTTATCCAAAGCTGATATTAATTATGCCAGGACAGATGTTAATATTAATAGCTTTAAAATAACAAGCAATGAAAAGATTAAAGAAGAAGGTGCAGGTAATTTTTTTGTTGCAATCTTGTTTACTTTCCTGCTGTACATTAGTCTTCTAATCCTGGGTACAATGGTAATGCGTTCGGTTGTGCAGGAAAAGAATAACCGCATAGTAGAATTGCTGCTTTCGTCTGTTAAAAGCAGTGAATTGATGACCGGGAAAATTCTAGGTACCGCTATAACAGGCTTGCTTCAAATGATTATATGGCTTCTGCCTTTAATGGTTGTAATATCTTCAAGCATTTTTATGATACCTAAAGATTTTATGCCTGACCTGAACTTCGGGCAGATAATTTATTTTCTGATTAATTATTTTGTCGGCTTAATTACGTTCCTGGGATTGTTTGCATCAGTCGGTGCAATTTTCGACAACGACCAGGATGCCCAGTCCGGCGTATGGCCTATTACTTTGTTAATTATGATCCCGTTCTTTATTGCCATATCTATGATATCAAGCCCGGGTACTCAGATTGTAAGAATCACTTCTATGCTTCCTTTTACTTCAATTATAGTTATGCCGGTTAGGCTTATACTAACGGAAATTCCTGCCTGGCAGATAATTGTTTCAGTAACTCTTTCATTAGTAACAATGGTCGGAGTTTTTCTTTTGGCCGGTAAAATTTATAGAGTTGGAGTTTTAAGAACAGGTAAAAAGCCGCAATGGTCGGAAGTAGTAAAATGGCTTAAGTATAAGTATTGAGAGAGGGACCGAATGCCGGAAGCTCGATTCTCGATACTGGATAACGTAAGCCTTATTTCCGTATACCTTAATACCGTTTCACTATTGTATAGGATATTCAGCTATGCTAGATAAATACTTTGCATTGAACGAAAACAATACCAATATAAAAACTGAAGTTCTGGCAGGCATTACTACTTTTCTGGCCGCAATGTATATTATAGTTGTTAACCCGGCAATTATAAGTAAAACGGGTATGCCGTTCAACGGAGTTTTAACCGCAACTGTACTTGTCTCAGCATTCAGCACAATTATGATGGGAATTTATGCAAAGAATCCTATCTTAATTGCTCCAGGTATGGGATTAAATGCATTCTTTACTTTTTCAGTTGTCCTTGGTATGGGAGTAAAATGGGAAACAGCATTAGGCTCCGTGTTTTGGTCGGGAGTTATATTTTTAATTCTTTCAGTCTTTAACGTTAGAACCTACATTGTAAAAGCAATTCCCAAGCAAATAAGATTTGCAGTATCTGCAGGTATAGGTTTGTTTATTGCGTTGATAGGTTTTGTAAACGCAAAGTTTATTGTAGCTTCTCCGGCAACGCTGGTAAAGATGGGCAGTATGAATGCAATAACCGTTACTTTTATTTTAGGTCTGTTAATAACAGCATTGCTAATTGTAAAGAAAGTTAAAGGTGGTTTAATTATTGGAATAACAATTACTACACTTATTGCAATACCTATCGGCAGGCTTTACGGTGATGCCTCATCAATTAATTTCGGAGTGCCTACCTTAGTTACCTGGAAAGGAATTTTTGCTCCTCCGGATTTTAGTCTGCTATTTAAATTGGATTTTATCGGTTCGTTAAAGTTTTCTATCTGGCCGGTAACTTTTGCATTTTTATTTACGGATATGTTTGACAGCTTATCAACTTTTGTTGGAGTAGCAGAAGCAGCAAACCTGATTGATCCGGACGGAGAACCAAGGTACATAAAAGAATCCTTAATTGCAGATGCGGCATCAACGACTATTTCCGGCCTGTTAGGTACAAGTTCGGGAACTGCATATATAGAATCCGCAACCGGAATAGAAGAAGGCGGAAGAAGCGGATTGACGGCGGTTGTTTCCGGTTTGTTATTCCTTCCTTTCATGTTTATCTCTCCCCTGCTCTCCATTGTGCCGGAAATAGCTACCGCACCGGCATTAATTCTTGTAGGAATTTTTATGATGAAGCCTGTTCTAAAAATAAACTGGTCAAAGTTCGACGATGCCGTCCCATCTTTTCTTGCATTAATTCTTATACCTTTTACTTATTCCATAACCCAGGGAATTATTTGGGGATTCATAAGCTGGACGGTTTTAAAATTAGTTACGGGTAGGAAGGAAGAAGTTTCTCCGATGCTTATAATAATTGATGTGTTTGCCGTGCTGGCATTACTTGTTCTGTAAAAATGGTATTTGTCCGGATCACTATAAATGATTAAAACAAGAAACTTTGGAACCTGTATAAATCATTTATCAACCTTAACTTCGGAGAATACAGATTCCTTTGAGTAAACCCTAAACTGCACCATCTTCTGTCTTATCTTTTTTATTAATTCGAATACAAGATCTTCATGTTCCAAAACATCACCCGAATTTAAAATTTTACCCGATTTATCCGCAACAAAACCGGCAACGGTATTATACTCATCGGAAAAAGGAATGTTAATTGAAAATGTTTCGTTAAAATCATCAACACTCATCGAACCTAAGACATAATACTTCCCGTCGGGAAGCTTACTATAATCTTTTATTTCCGCTTTGGTATTGTCCCAAATATTACCTACAATTTCTTCAAGAATATCTTCAATTGTAATAATACCTTCCGTACCGCCGTATTCATCCATAACTATTGCAAGCCGTTCTCCCCTATTTTGCATTTCTCTAAGAAGCTCGGAAATTAGCTTTGTTTCCGGGACGAAATATGCCGGGCGAATTAAGCTTTTGATCGTTACCGGCTTATCATTAATAAATGATTTCATAAAATCCTTTGTATGAAGAACGCCAACTATATTATCTACCGAATTCTCATAGGCAGGAATTAAAGAATGATTTATCTTTAAGATTTCTTTTGCAAGCTCGCTTATATTATCATTTATCTCAAATGCCACCATTTCCGTCCGTGGGATCATTACTTCGTTTGCTCGAAGGTCGTTAAACTCAAATATATTCTCTATGATTTCATGTTCGGTTTTATTTATTGCTCCTGTCTTTACTCCTTCGGAAATAATAATTCTTATCTCATCTTCCGAAAAGCGTGTCTGCGAAAAATCTGTTTTCTCTTTTATAAACGAAATTAGGAAATTATTTATCCATGTAAGAAACTTTACCGGATACTTCATAATCATGCTTACCGGAAGCATGAGGTTTACTGTTGCCCTGCCCAATTTTTCCGCATATTTAAAACCGATAGCTTTGGGTAGAAGTATACCCAGCACAAGAGTAAATACCGTAGTAAAAATTAGGGCACACAAAAAAGCTAACTGTATTGAATAATATTCAAGAATATAAATATCGGATTTAAGAAATACCGGGACTAAATATTTAATTGTTGTAAGAAATGCAAGCATAGCAGCGGTTAACAGGAATGCTGTTGTTATAATCTGTACACTTCCAAAAAAAATATTGGGATCCTTTTGAATTGACTCGAAAGCTTCCGCATATTTATCGTTTTTTTCTTTAAGCTCTTCAATCTTATTTCTGCCGAACGATGCAATTGCAATTTCAACCGACGAGAAAAACCCTGCAGCTAAAATAAGAATAAGGACTACTAAAATATCTACTAACATTTACTTATTATAAAAATAATTTTATCTTTTCTCCATTAAAAATAATCAAATGTTCAAAAAAAATCTCTTACATGTTTACAGATATTTACAAATTACCGTAAGGAAATTTGTTATTATCATCCTTTTTACAAATTATTTTACTGAAGTTATGCATTCAATTAAAATGATAGAAAATTAAACAAGTAGTTATAAAAAAATCGATTAAGATAAAAAATGTTGTAATTTAATATTTATTTACCTCTCCCCCTAGCCCCCTCTCCTTAGTAAGGAGAGGGGGACGGGGGTGAGGTTCATTTTGCGTAACTTCATTTAATTTAAAAAATTTGAATTGAGAGCAGAGCATAATTAATAAGTATAAGATAATTTAGATAGCAAACAATTTTTTTAGAAACAATTTTAATACTGTCGGTATAAAATAGTTTTAAATAACCAGATGTATGAATTAGAATATAAACCGTTAAAACGGTTAATAAATACTTAGTCTGTTATTAACCCACAAATTAAGAGGCTGAGTGAAAATTAAAAAACCAATAAATAAATATTCAATTTTTATTGAACTCCTAAGGAGTTTATTATTTTCTGTTTTCGTCCCGATTCTATCTCATAGTCGTCAACCTAAGGGATGAAATATTTAACATGTTTTTGTTTACTAAGTAATTGGAAATAAAGGACCATAGCACTCCTACGGAGTGCGGGTTTTGGGGTGTATATATTTCTACTAACATTTAGCTCCTCCGGAGCTAAGAAAAACCGAACTGAATGCGCAACTCCGTTAGGAGTTGAATGTTTGTAGAATTGATATCTCCCCCCCCATCAACCGAACTCCGGAGGAGTTCAATGTTGATTTTTCTTGAAGTATAATTAATTATGG
This sequence comes from Ignavibacteriaceae bacterium, assembly GCA_046705105.1. Taxonomy (GTDB): domain Bacteria; phylum Bacteroidota; class Ignavibacteria; order Ignavibacteriales; family Ignavibacteriaceae; genus FEN-1297. Next base: position 7,141 of record JBJKQP010000180.1, read on the forward strand.
AACATGGAATTATTATTTGATTAGGTAAAATTAAGTTGAGGCCTATTCGATTCTATCGGGACGATATATTTGTAAAAAGAGAAGAACCCAAAAGAGCCGGAACTCTGTAGAAGTTCAATATTAATCGCAATAAATAGAAATTGTAATATTCAGTCTTACAAATATTTATAATTCAAAATCCGATTATAACACAGCCTCTTAATCCGTGACTAATTATACTTTAGAACTATAATTAGAAACTATTTCACCTATCAGTACTCTGGCGGAACAGTTTTTAAAAATTATACTTTTTAATTCACACGACTGGTTTTAATTATTATAGGGATATTTTGAATGATTAAATACCGGATAATTCTCGATCTTTATTGTTCAATATTCTCTCCTTATTTGCTTTCCTGCTGGGCTTGCCTGCAGAGCTTTTAATAAGCCACCTCGGAGGGACAAAATATACATTCCTAGCTGTAACATCTATCATCATGCATGCCTTGATTATTTCCATCCTTAAATTATTTAAAGCTTGTTTATCTTTTATTTTCGTTTCGGCAATTATGCTAACCTGCTCGCTGCCGATATTTTCATCAAACTCTCCGAATGCGATTATACGTCCGGGAATAACTCCCTTAACTCCACCTACTAGGTCCTCTATATCTTCCGGATATAAATTATTACCTCCTACAATTATAATATCGTTCTTTCTTCCTATTATAAAATATTCATCACCGGATTTGAACCCGTAATCTCCGGTAAAGTACCAGCCATCTACCAAAACTTCCGCATTCTTTTCCGGATAATTTCTATAGCCGTCAAACAATGTTTCTGAAGAAATTGCTAATTCACCGACATTTAATTCCGGCAAATCATTTCGCTTTTCATCTACAACTCTAATTTTGCATCCTTTAATTGGACTTCCGGAAGAGACACAAATCCTAGTACTTGTTTGCCCATCGGCTTTTACTGCCCTGCCGTTTGCTAATTCCTTTCCGTTTAACCAAAGCACTGCCGGTTCTTTATTAGGATTAGATTGAGTAACGGCAAATGTAGTTTCCGTCATTGCATAACATGTAGCTAATGCTTGTGCTTTCAAACCGTAAGATGAAAATCTATTATAAAACTTTTGATGGCTTTCGTACCTAACGGGCTCGCTGCAATTAATTATCATCCTTAAGCTTTCAAAGGAAATACCTTCCATTTCCTCTTCACTTACTTTATCTGCCAGCATATTATAGGCAAAATTCGGAAGCCATACTAAAGTACCTTTTTCTTTGCTAAGTGCTTCAAGTAAAAGTGAAGGAACAAGCACCCACTCAAATGTATTTATTTGAACGGTTGTTATTCCCATTGCCAAAGGCAGATGGAATGCTGCAATTAGTCCCATATCATGGTACAGAGGAAGCCAGGAAACTATCTTATCATTTTCATTTAAAGCAATTGCACTTGAATAATTGGCAACATGATCTAATACAGTTTTGTGCGATAGTATAACCGGCTTTTGCAGGCCGGTAGTACCGGATGAATGCTGCAATATTACGTAATCATTAGGAGATATTTTTTTTGCTTCGCTGCGAACTTCATCCATTTTTTCAATACTAATTTCATGTTCTACATCCCATTCCAGCGGAAACAATATTTCTTTTATAGTACTATCTTCTGTCTCAACTAAGGGTTTTACTAAAGGCTCAAGACTTTTTTCAGTTAAAATAAAATCCAAACCGGAACGTTTGGACATTCCTTTAAGCCCTTGCCTAAATTTCTCGGGGTGTAACCTGGAATTAGGGTAAGCTAAAACTGCGGGCAGTGCGCCCAAGAGAGATACTGCAATATAAACAGGATACAAATATTTGTTATGCCTAATAATGGTAGCACAAACCTGATTTTTCTTAACTCCTTGTTCCTTTAGTAAAACTGCAAATTTTTCTGCACAGTTAATAAGTTCTTTATAGGTCCATCTATACGGCTCTTCGCCTGCTACCCAATGTACAATTGCTTCCTTGTCGGGACAAGCTGCGGTATAATGGTACCACATATTAATTAATGATTCTTCTTTATTTTTTATTGTAGAATCCGCCATAGCATACTTCATTATGAAAAAAATTATGAATAAAAAATTTCAGACATAATCGAAAAAAATTATATAATAAATTTTAACTTCTTTATTGATATTAATCAATAAAGTTTTAATATTGAAAGCTAAAAATATTTATCACTGAAAATCAAATTCTCATCATAAAAAAGGGAGGCTAAATGCCGCAAAACGGAGAAAGAGAACAATGGGCTAGTAAAATTGGGTTAATTCTTGCTGTTGCAGGCAATGCTGTTGGTTTAGGAAATTTTCTAAGATTTCCGGTACAAGCCGCTCAAAACGGAGGCGGTGCCTTTATGATTCCTTACTTTATATTTTTCTTATTACTTGGTATTCCCCTTATGTGGATTGAATGGGGAATCGGAAGACATGGCGGGAAGTATCGGCATGGCAGTGCACCCGGTATGTTTGATGTTATATGGAAAAATAAATTAGCCAAATATTTCGGTGCTCTAGGTCTCTTTATTTCATTGACTATTCTAATATATTACACTTACGTTGAGTCCTGGAGTTTGGGCTTCAGTATTTTTTCTCTCGGAAAACAATACTTCGATGAAACCAGTTTCCAGGCAATGAAAAGTTTCTTGTATAGTTACCAGGGTAGAATGACAAGTGCTCACTTCCCTTCTATTCTGCCGGCATATATTTTAATGCTGGTTACGTTCTTTTTAAATTTTTGGATTTTATATCGCGGTATTTCCAAAGGAATAGAAAAGCTTGCAAAAATTGCAATGCCGTTGCTGTTGGTTTTTGCCGCCGTGCTTGCAATTAGAGTGATAACCTTAGGTACTCCTAATCCTAACATACCGGCAAACTCGGTTGCAAACGGATTTGGGTTTATTTGGAATCCTAAGTTCTCAATGTTGGGCGATCCTAAAATTTGGCTTGCTGCAGCGGGACAAATATTCTTTACGCTTTCGGTAGGAATGGGAACAATCCATGCATATGCAAGTTATTTAAAACCTAAGGATGATATTGCATTATCCGGTTTAACTACTGCCGCTACAAACGAATTCGCAGAAGTAATACTCGGCGGATCAATAGCAATTCCGGTTGCAGTAGCATTTTTCGGGCTTAATGCAACCCAGGCTTTTGCCAAAGGAGGTGCATTCGATTTGGGTTTTGTTTCTATGCCTCTTATTTTTGAAAAGATACCTATCGGACAAATTTTCGGATTCCTTTGGTTCTTACTTTTATTTTTTGCAGGGATAACATCATCAGTTGCAATGGGTCAGCCTGTAATTGCCTTTTTGGAAGATGAATTCGGAATGAGCAGAAAAAAGGCAGTGGGAATATTGGCAATAGTTGTACTGGCTGCCGTTCAGTTTGTTATTATATTCCTTAAATACGGTTTCTTAAATGAAATGGATTATTGGGCCGGTACATTCGGTCTTGTTGTTTTTGCTTTAGTAGAAACAGTACTCTTTATGTGGGTATTTGGAGCAGATAAGGCCTGGGATGAAATGAACCAGGGCGGAGATATAAAAATACCCCGGTTCTTTTATTATATTATGAAATTTGTTACACCCGCCATACTTTTTATTATTATGATATGGTGGTTTGTAAATGATGCTATTCCTATTTTAGTTTTGAAAGATATACCGTCTGTTAATGTGCCGTATATTTGGGCTTCTCGTGCGTTAATGGTATTATTGTTTATAGGAATTATTTTTATGGTAAAAAAAGCATGGGCTAATCACGGCAAGGAAAACACGGTTTAATTTTTTATAAATACTACTGAAAGGATAAACAAAAATGGGTTTGAAACCTAGCGGAATTATTTTTCTTGTACTTGCATGGGGAGTAATTATTACTTTAACCACTTTTTGTTTTTATAAAGTATTTCGTACCGGGAAGAAACAATAAAAAGATAACGGTTAACGGTTATTAGTTAATAGTTATTAGTTAATAGTTATCGGTTAATGGTTATAAGTCTCCTTGCTTTTTACCATTAACAAATAACTATTAACAAAACTATAAAAATTTATAACCCATAAAAACTATGGCAGCATGCTGCCGTTCTCACCTTTTACTTCGTTAAACGATGTTTGAGTAAGATCTATTGATTTATGTGCATCATTTGTCTCAGGGGCAACCAAAGGAATTTTACCGTCTTTCAAATTTTGATATAGAAGGTCATCTTCCATTAAGTAATAAAATTGACTTCTAAATTCCTCCAATGATATTCCGCATGTCGCTGCATACTTTGCCAATTCATGGGGATCTTCAAAATCGGCCTTATTTAGTCTTAGCATGTATCTCCTGGCAATATAAAATGATTCCGACGAAGGATCTACCATTCTTACCCTGGTTTTATTCGTAACAGGATCAAGTATATCTTTAAAGTACATGGGTACAAATCGGCCGTTCTGAATTGAAACCATTGCACCGGAACCGCCTGTTATAATAAACTGTGCTGCAGCAAAACCAAGATCACGTGTATACTCCATATCATAAGGGATCGGGTCTGCACATCTTAATTCGTAACCAATATTCTTTGCTACTATTGTAGGCTTTATTCCGAATTCCTTCAGCCTTTCTTGTACTTTATATTTTAGAATTTCACCGAAATTCACTTCCGCAATTCTAATATTATCGTGTGCATCTCTTTCAATATTTACCAAAGCTTCCAGATCAGCCGGATCAAGACGTTCTACCAAACCTTCCGCCAGAATAGCAACTCCGTCTTTTCTTCCGTAACTTAAGCGTTTTATAATGGCTCCTACAAGAATATCAACAATATGACTCAAACGAATTTCATGCTTGGGAAATTCTTCAGGTATTAAAGTTAATGTAGCGCCGGTAGCTTTTCCTATGCCGAGAGCAAGGTGCCCGGCTTTTCTTCCCATAGAAACTACAAAGTACCAGCGGGATGTTGTTTGGGCATCAACCATTAAATTCTTAAGAACTTCAACTCCGATGTGGCGGGCAGTTTGAAATCCAAAGGTCGGAATACCATGCGGAAGATCCAGATCGTTATCTATTGTTTTAGGCACGTGAACCACTTTAATCCTGCCGGATGCCATTTCATCAACCTTAAGAGCACTATATGCCGTATCGTCGCCGCCTATAGTTATTAATTTATCTACATTTAATCTTAACAAAGATGTTACCGAATTTTCAAGATGTTTTTTATCTTTAGTCGGATTATTCCTGGCAATACCAATGTAAGATCCTCCTCTAAAGTGGATACGACTGACACTTTCAATTGTTAATTCTTTAACATGCGAAATTTCCCCTTCCATAATCCATTTAAATCCGTCTCTTATTCCTATTACATCTATTCCTTCAAGAGCAGCGCGAATAGTAGCAGCACCAATTACACTGTTTATTCCCGGGGCAGGGCCTCCGCCTACTAATATAGCTAATTTTTTAGGTGCTATAGACATTGTTAAACTCCTTAATTTTATTTTTTGTGGATATTAAGAAATTAATCTTTATTATTATATGAACATCATTTTTCAATTGCGCCAAAATATAAAAATATATTCATTTGTTCCACATTCAAATTAGTTCAAAAACGAATATTTATTCAATTCAGCGAATTACATGATTGGATTAAAACCAATTAGTAAAAAGGTTAGATAGGCTTTTTAATTGTCTTAAATAATTTTTCCATCAAAACATGTTTAATGAATTGAATGCATATTGCATTAAAACAATTAAATAACCCTGTCCCTTTGTATTTTAATTCAATAAGAGAAAAATTATTTATGAATTTAACTATTTACTATAAAACTTTAAGCCTAGCAAACTTCAGCATTAGCTGTTTTACATTGTTACCTTCAAATACAACCGTGGCTTTCTGCTTATCGCCTGCACCTTCTACCAGCGTAACTTTTCCAAGACCGAATTTTTCATGCATTACCCTGCTTCCGGGGCGTAATGTTTTGTTATCCTGGTTAAAGTCTTCGTAATCCACACTCTCAAAATATTCATAGTACATTTCTTTTTTAGACTTACGCGCAGAAGATTTTCTGCCTATGCCGCCGTTAACTTCCACATAAGTTTTAGGATTTAATTCATCAATAAACCTGGAGCGGCTTTGGTAAGCAACTTCTCCGAAACGGTACCGTGAACGTGCATGCGATATAAAAACTTTTTTCTCCGCACGTGTAACAGCTACGTAAAATAATCTTCTTTCCTCCTCAAGGGATGCATCACTGCTAAACTTGTTAGACAAAGGAAAGATATCTTCTTCGCAGCCGGAAATAAAAACAACCGGGAATTCCAATCCTTTCGCACTGTGCACCGTTAAAAATGTTACAGCATTTTTTTCTTCGTCGAACGAATCCACATCGGACATAAGCGATACATCTTCCAGAAATTCATCAAGCTTTGCATTCTTTTTGGATGAAGAAAATTCACTTAGCGCAGAAAGCAGTTCGTTAATATTTTCCCACCTTGCCAGGGACTCAGGCGTATTTTCTTCCTTAAACATTCTCAGTACACCAAGCTCATCAACAAGTGCACGGGAAAGTTCCCCGACCGATAATTTCTCTTTTAACTCGATATATTTATCCAGAAGGATTTTAAATGCCTTAACATTTTTTTGAATTCTTTCTTTGATATCTATTACTTCAAATACTCTAGACATCGTTTCGAACAACGTTAAGTCCAATTTTCTAGCAAAGCTTATCATTCTTTTTATGGTTGTGCTTCCAATTCCTCTCTGCGGAAAGTTCATTATTCTAAGAAGGCTTTCTTCATCGTTCTGGTTTGCTATAACCCGAAGATAAGCTACAATATCCTTTACTTCTTTCCTCCTATAAAATTCAATTCCTCCTATTATTGTATACGGAATTTTTTCCCTTCTAAAAATATCTTCCAAAGCTCTTGACTGAGCATTGGTTCTGTATAGGATAGCAAAATCTTTTAACGATAATTTCTTTTTGGAAATTTCCTGCTTAATATACTTTGCAATTTGAAAAGCTTCATCCTTTTCATCCGCACACTTTATTAATACAAGCTGATCCCCGTCGTTGTTTTCCGTCCACAATGTTTTTACAATTTGCTCTTTGTTATTTTTTATAACCGAATCGGCAGCATTTAAAATATTTTTAGTGGATCTGTAATTTTGTTCGAGCTTAAAAACTTTATGCTTGGAAAAATCTTTTTCAAAATTAAGCATATTAGCAAGGTTGGCGCCGCGCCAGCTATAAATGCTTTGGGCATCATCTCCGACAACACAAATTTTTCCGTCTTTCGGAACAAGCAATTTTAGCAGTTCATACTGTGCTTTATTAGTATCCTGGAATTCATCTACCAATATGTAAGAAAATTTCTTCTTATATTTTTGATGGGTTTTGGGATTCTCATTAAAAAGGTCTATCGGTTTAAGCAAGAGATCGTCAAAATCCATTGCATTGTTTTCGAATAATCTTTTTTGGTACTCATCGTAAATATCGGCAATCTTTTCATCTATGGGAGATTTAACCTGATTTTTCCTAAATTCATTCGGCATAATCATATGGTTTTTTAAATTACTAATCCTATGCCTTACGGAATTAGGAGTAATCCCTTCCACATCTATTTCAAAATTTGAAAAGATATTGGATACAACCGAAAGCGAATCTTCGGTATCGTAAATAGAAAAATTACTTCTATAATTTAATTGCTTTGCTTCTACTCTAAGGATGCGTGCAAAAATGGAATGAAAAGTCCCCATCCAAATGCTTTCTGCTTTATTGCCGACAAGTTCTTTAATTCTGGACTTCATCTCGCTAGCAGCCTTGTTTGTAAAAGTTAAAGCTAAAATGGTTTCCGGTTCATAACCCGCATCAATCAAGTATGCAACTTTATATGTTAGAACTCTGGTTTTTCCTGATCCGGCACCCGCCACTACCATTTCCGGACCGTTATCATATTCAACTGCTTTTTTTTGTTCTTTGTTCAAGGTTTTTAGGTTGATCATATATTATTGATATGTGATTGTGTTTCAAATTTTAGATTGCAAATATATGGAATTATTGATGTAATTAAAAGGAAAGAAACAAGTATAAAATGTAAATTCCCCTTAATTTATGTACTATTTACGGTCCGGATGAACTCATCATTAAAAATTAACTAATTAACCGGATAATTATATCTTTGAATCTAATAATTAGGCCTTTTAATTATTCCGGAACTGTCTACTCCTTACCGGTTTTCCCAAAAATTCTATTGTAATTTAATAATATTGTTACTGTCAAATTTAATCCGAATTGCATCTAACTAAACTATTAATAAAATTTTTCGTTTGATTTTATAGTGCTGTTGAATTCATTTCAATTTTATTAGAATTTTAGTTGAAAATGATAAATAAAAAATATATAATGCAAAACAAGTAAAGGTTCAAGTGTAAGTTCAAGTTCAAGGAGTTTAAGTTTTCATGAACTACCTTGTATTCTTTATACTTCTTAAACTTATACTTGAACTCACACTTAAACTTGAACTTATTTAAATAAATAATTATGAGGGAAGTAACATGATAAAAGAAAAAATTCAGAAGTTGTTAAACCAGCAGTTAAATGCCGAATTATATTCTTCATATAAATATCTTGCTATGGCAGCATATTTTGAAGAAAATAACTTTGGCGGATTTGCAAAATGGATGCAATTACAATCGCAGGAGGAATACAGCCACGCAATGAAGTTTTACCATTATTTGCTTGAGGCAGCAGGTAAAATAAATTTTACTCAAATAGAGGCACCTGAAGTCGGCTGGAAAAGCGCCAAAGAAGTTTTTGAAGATACTTACAAGCATGAGCAAAAAGTAACAAAATCATTTTACGAACTGGTAGACCAGACAATTGAAGAAAAAGACCACGCAACAAATATTTTTCTGCAGTGGTTTGTTACCGAACAGGTTGAAGAAGAGTCGACAGCACTAAAAATTTTGGATAGATTAAAATTAATTGCGGATAATACAAGCGGTTTGTTGTATCTGGATCATGAATTAGGTCAGAGGGCAGCAAGATAGCAAAAACTTTTAGCATAGAAAGGACTTTATTTGAATTTTTCTCTTGCTAAATTAGGAGTGATAATTTTACTATAGTGAGCGCTGAGTCTGTACAAAAAATCAAGTAGTAATCTCAGCGTTCGCTAGGTTATCTCTGTTTACTCTGCGCTGAGCTAAGAAATTTTTTTAAGATTATTCTTTAATATCAGCCAGCGGAAATGCCGTATGACGCATTGAATGCACTTTGTTGGCAACAGGTAAAACAACTTCCTTATTCATTCTCTTTTCAAAATAATCTCTAAAACGCGTTACCATAAATTTTACGGGCCACGCAGCAGCCTCACCTAATGCACAAATGGTATTTCCTTCAATATTATTTGCAACGGAAACCAACAGATCAACATCATGGACAGATGCTTCTCCTTTAACCATTCTGTTCAGAATTTTAAGCATCCAGCCGGTACCTTCCCTGCAAGGGGTACACTGCCCGCAGCTTTCGTGGTAATAGAATTTTGTAATTCTTGCAAGAACCTTTACCAAATCAGTATCTTCATCCATTACCATAACACCGCCGGTACCTATTGCAGTTCCATAAGCTTTCAATGATTCGGCATCCATTTTTACGCCTTCTATCTGGTCGCCTCTTAAAGGAGGCATAGAAGAACCGCCGGGAATAACACATAATATTTTTTTGTCTCCCGGAACTCCGCCGGCATATTTGTAAATAATATCAGTTAAAAGTGTTCCGGTCGGTAATTCATAAACACCTGGTTTGTTAACATGTCCGCTAACGCCGAATAAAAGTGTGCCGGGATGTTTCGGCTCTCCTATTTTAGAAAACCATTCCCAACCTTTGTTAATAATAACAGGAACATTTGTAATAGTTTCCACGTTGTTGATTGTTGTAGGGCATCCCCATAAACCGTTTTGCGCAGGAAACGGCGGTTTAACTCTCGGATATCCGCGCTTCCCTTCAATGGAATTCATAAGAGCAGATTCTTCACCGCATATATACGCTCCTGCTCCCTTGTGAATGTATATATTACAATAAAACTCGGTGCCGAATTTTTCTTTCATCTTCTCGCCGATATAGCCTCTTTCATATGCATCGTTCAATGCTTTTTGAAGAAGATTAATCCATTTATGATACTCGCCTCTTATGTAAACATAAACCGTTTTAGCCTGAATTGCGTAGGCGTTAATAAGAATCCCCTCAATTAATTGATGCGGATTGAATTCAAAAATTTGTCTGTCTTTAAATGAACCCGGTTCGCTTTCATCTCCGTTAATGCAAAGGTACTTCGGCTTATCGTTAGACTTAGGCATGAAACTCCATTTAAGCCCGGTAGAAAAACAAGCACCTCCTCTACCGCGCAGCCCGGATTTTTTAACCTGGTCTATTATATCATCGGGAGATTGGCTATAAGCTTTTTTAACAGCCGTATAACCGCCGTTCTGTTCATAAACATCAATAAGATGAATATCTTTAATATCGGGAAGAACAATCTTTTCCATTATTCCAAAACTCCATTACTCCATTTATTACTTAGGCTGCGCCAATTTGTTAATTAATTCATCAACCTTTTCTTTATCAAGGTTCTCATAATAATCTTCATTCACCGCAATCATCGGAGCAGTGCCGCATGAGCCCATACATTCAACTTCTTCAAGAGAAAAGACAGAATCTTCCGTAACACCGCCGTTATCTAAGTTTAATTTCTCTTTAATATGATCATAAATATCATAAGCACCTCGAAGCATGCACGATACATTCGTACAAACCTGCAGATGATATTTGCCTGCCGGCTTTTTATGGTACATTGTATAAAATGTTACCACACCCAATACATCGTCGGTATGTATATCCAGTAAAGATGCAACTTCCTTCATAACTTCGCCGGAAATCCATCCGTTCTGTTCCTGAGCAATATACAAGACAGGCATTACCGCAGCCTTTTTCGTGGGATACTTTTTTAGTACCTCGTTTATTTTTACTATATTTTCTTCTGTGAATTTGAAATCAGCCATAATAAGTTCAAGTTTAAGTGTAAGTTCAAGTTTAGTACAAGTAAAAGTTTAAGTTCATTTATAAAGCTTATTCTATAATTTATAAAATACACAACTAATATTCATTCTCTTGATAATTACTTTTCATCTTAATTATAATTAATATCTTCTTCATATATCCTATCAGAGTTTGATTTGATTAACCCGACAAGCATGGATACAATCTCTATTAAAATTTCTTTCCCTTTCTCAACTAATTCTTTCGATATCTTTTTTCTAATAAATAATACATCCAAACAAGCTGCACATTCCAAAGTTGAACCTCTGGCAATATCATAATAGCGGCATTTATCTTTACCTGTATATTTTCCGGTACCTTCAGCAATATTCAGAGGTATTGATGTTGAAGCTCTGTCCAATTGATCGAGCGCATTAATTCTTACATTACCTGAATTATTAAAAATATCATTCGTAAGCTCAATAAATTCGAGACTTCTCTTATATACAATCAATTTCTCATGACTAAAATTCATATAATTACTCCCATTTTTTTAAAATGAATTTTTTCACATGGTAATACTGTAATCTAAAGTTCAAGTTTAAGAGTAAGTTCAAGTTTAAATAGATTAACTTTTAACTTCTTGAACTTACTCTTAAACTTAAACTTCATTATTTATCCGCCTCTCCCATAACAGGATCCAAACTGCCGACAATAGCAACAACATCGGACACCATACGACCCTTTACAAGCCTCGGTACAGACTGCAGATTAACCATAGAAGGAGACCGGATTTTACACTTCCAGGGTCTTCCCTCTCCATTGCTAACAAGATAAAATCCCAGCTCTCCTTTCGGGTTTTCCACTGCAGAATAAATTTCACCAACAGGCGGATTTATACCGAAATTAACTATCATAAAATCATGAATTAATTCTTCCATTTTTGTATAAACCTCGGCTTTCTTGGGAAGAACTTTCTTGGGCTGGTTTAGCATTGTTTCGCCCTGCGGCATTTTCTCCAAAGCCTGACGAATAATTTTTATGCTTTCTCTTGTTTCATCTGCACGTACAAAATACCGGGCAAGAGAATCTCCGTCCGGATAAGTTATAACATTAAAATCCATCTCATTATAAAATAAATACGGCTTTGCTCTTCTTAAATCAAATTCAACTCCGCTGCCTCTTAAACTAGGACCTGTTAATCCCATATCAAGTGCATCTTCACCGGATATAACTCCAATACCGTCCAATCTTTCAATAAAAATTCTATTTGTATTGAGCAGCCTTTCACATTCATCCAAATTTTCCAAATACTGATCGATAAACCATTTTACTTTTGCAAGTGCTTCCGGCTGAGCATCGTTTGCAATGCCGCCTATTCGAGTAAAACTGTTTGTAAACCTTGCACCGCAAAGGATATCCCATATATCAAGAATTTTTTCTCTTTCGCGCAGAGTCCACAAAAAAACAGTTAACGCTCCCACATCCATTGCAAGAGAGCCTATTGCTACAAGATGGGAAGCTATTCTTGCCATCTCAGTAATAATCATTCTTATATATTGCGCTCTGGGCGGAGCCTCAATGCCGACAAGCTTTTCAACTGCAAGCGCCCATGCAACGTTATTAGCCATAGGTGCAAGATAATCGAGCCTGTCCGTATGCGGAATGAATTCATAAAAACTCATGTTCTCGGCTAATTTTTCGTAACCTCTGTGCAGGTAGCCGAGTTCGGGAACACATCCCATTATGGTTTCACCGTCTAGTCTTAACAGTAATCGTAATACACCGTGAGTAGCAGGATGCTGCGGACCCATATTTAGAATCATTTCATTCTCTAATGCGTCCTCAATAGAAAGATCGGTATCCGCAAGCAGTGCATCTAAAATTTTCGGATGAACATCATCTAACGTTAATTTATCCATCGTTTAGCCTTTAATTACCTTCGTTAGGAAAGGTGAATTCTTAATAAACTTATTTTAATTATTTAAATAAAAGATTCCCGAACGACAATTATTTTAAGTCCTCCTTTGGAGGATTTACGGGGCTTTTGGGAAGCGAAAGTGATCCCGGTATGCCCATTAAAGGAAAATCTTTTCTTAAAGGATAATACTCAAAATCTTCGGGCATATACATTCTTCTTAAATCCGGATGATTATTAAATATGATCCCGTACATATCATAAGCTTCGCGTTCCAGCCAATTTGCTGTTTTCCATACGGAAGTAACGGTATCAATATTACAATCGGATTCTTCAACATCGGCTTTAATTGAAAGCCTAAACTTATTCTTCAGCGAAAAGATATGATAAACAACAGTAAACCTATTAGTCCGTCTTGCCCAATCTACGGCAGTAATATCCTCGCATAGTTTAAACTGTAAGTCGGGATCTCCTTTTAAGAGTTTACACACATCAACAACATTCTTTTTATCTATTTGAAGTGTTAGTTCGTCTCTAAACTCGCTAAGTTTAAAATCTTCGCCTGAGAATTTTTCTTTTAATTTTTGTTCGATAAGTTCTTTAATTTCCATATTACTAGTTATTCCGAATTTCCGACAACTCAGGTAGCGGTTTATTTTGATAATCCCTTGCTTTAGACCTGTGAATTTTCTCCTGGATTTGCAAAAGCGCATTCAAGAGATTATCAGGACGGGGCGGACAACCTGCAAGATATACATCGACAGGCAGAAATTGATCTATACCCTGAACTACGGGATAGGATCTATACATTCCTCCCGAAGAAGTACAAGCACCCATTGCAATTACCCATTTGGGATCGGGCATTTGATCATATATTTTTCTTACTACATGAGACATCTTATAAGTTACTGTTCCGGCAACAATCATTAAATCACACTGCCTGGGAGTAAATCTCATTACTTCCGAGCCGAAACGTGCAATATCGTACTTGGGATCTCCCGAAGCCATCATTTCAATAGCACAGCAGGAAATTCCCATAGGCATAGGCCAAACAGAATTTTTCCTGGACCAGGCAACCAGAGCATCAACAGTGGTTGTAAAAAAATTATCCTGGTTTAATCTTGCTTCTAATCCCATCTAAAACCACCTTTCTTATATACATACAAATAACCTAATTCAAGCACTACTAAAAATATAATCATCGATATAAAAACCGGCATACCCTGGCTATTAAACATTTTCTTAAATTCAACCGCCCACGGATATACATAAATAACTTCAAGATCGAAAATAATAAAGAGCATTGCTACAAGATAATATTTTACGGAGATACGCTCTTTGGTTGTTCCTACCGGTTTCATACCGCTTTCATAAGTCGAATCTTTTTCTTTATTTGGTCTTTGGGGGCCAAAAATCTTTGACGAAAACACTGTACCTGCTGCAAATACAATTGCAACCAAAATAACTAAAAATATAGGAATATATTGTACAATCATGAGTTATAGCTTTAATTTTTATCGTACAAAACTATCATAAAAATGACTTATTGTCAATTTAGAGAATAACCCTCATACCGTAGTTTTACATTAAACTTTATTGTTTAACCGCTGTTTTTTTTACTTTATTTAAAATAAATACTAAAACATTTTCAATAGAAAATTTTAAGTCTTTAATTAATTTTTGTAGTTTAAATCAAATTGTAATGCATAAAGTATTATTCAACACACCATTTAATAAAAAATTATAAAAATTTTTTACCTATCTTTCAGTCCTAATTTTCATTAAATACGGGAAATATATGCAGATCCAATTCATCGGCGCAGATAGAACCGTTACCGGTTCTATGCATCATCTGAAAATTAACGGCAAAAATTATTTGCTAGACTGCGGGCTTAATCAAGGTAAAAGAAAAGAAGCCTTTGAGCTGAATAGAAATTTTGAATTCTTTTCTCCGAAAGATATTGATGCTCTTATTCTTTCTCACGCACATATAGATCATCTCGGTAATATTCCCAATCTTGTTAAAAGAGGATTTGAAGGATCTATTTATTGTACATCTGCTACCAAAGACCTGGCAGTTGTAATGTTAAAAGACAGCGCACACATACAGGAAAGAGATGTTGAATTCGTTAATAAGAAGAGGAGAAAACAAGGGAAAAATCTTTTTGAACCTCTTTACACTACTGCTGATGCCGAACATGTTTTCCCGTTATTGAATGAAAATGAATACCGAAACGAATTTGAATTAAACGATAATATTAAAGTGCAGTTATTTGATGCCGGGCATATATTAGGCTCGGCAATTGTTTACTTAACCATAAAAGAAAACGGCAGAACAATTAATTTGGGATTTTCAGGCGATCTGGGAAGGCCTAATCTCCCCATTCTAAAAGATCCCGAGAAAATTCCCGATGTTGATTATTTTATCTGTGAAAGTACTTACGGCGGCAGGTTTCACGATCATATTGAAGGTACCAATGCAAAGCTTGCAGAGGTATTAAAAAAAGCAATCGGAAGAAACGGCAAAATAATTATTCCTGCATTCAGCCTTGAAAGGACTCAGGAAATAGTTTATGCCTTTCACCAGATTTTTGAAAAACAAGCTGCACCCAGAATTCCTATTTATGTAGACAGTCCGCTTTCTACAAATGCTACCGCAGTATTTAGAAATCATCCCGAATGTTTTGATGAAGAGACAGTTCAATTCATGAATAAATACGAGGATCCTTTCGGATTTAATAAGCTTACTTATATAACCGATGTTGAAGATTCCAAAGCTTTAAACGGTGCTGAAGGGCCAATGGTTATAATTTCTGCATCGGGAATGGCGGAAACCGGACGTATATTGCATCATCTTGCAAATAATATTGAAGATTCGAAAAATATTATTTTGATGGTAGGTTATTGTGCCGAAAATACTTTAGGCAGAAAATTAATTGAAAAAGAAAAAATTGTAAAAATTCTTGGAGAAGAAAGGCATGTTAATGCAGAAGTTATTGTAATGAATTCTTTAAGCGCACATGCCGATTCTAATGAATTGACCGAATACTGCAAAAAGTTTGACAAGAAAAAAATGAAGAAAATATTTTTAGTCCACGGCGATTTTGATCAACAGGAAAAATTTGCCGCAAGACTAAAAACAATAGGCTTTGATAATGTTTATATACCCAATAGAGGCGATGTTTTTGAAATTTAATTTCGGTAATAAATCAAATCGTTCATTTAGTAAATTTTGTTTAACGATCTTAACTTTATCTTTGGTATTATTATTTGGCTGCGACAGGCCGCTGGATACAACACAATCGGATACCGGAGTTCCACCGGCTGTGCCGGTCGGCCTAGAGGTTGTTTATGCAGCCGACGGTACTATTGTTCTAGATTGGAAAAATAACAGCGAGCCTACATTAGGCGGATATAATATCTATAGAAGCACCGACAGTGTAAATTTTAGCCTAATAGGGTTTACAAGCAATAATTATTTTGTTAACGATTCGTTAAGTTACGATACAACATATTACTATCGTATAACCGCACTTGACATTTGGAATAACGAAAGCAAGCCTTCCAAAGTTGTTTTTGCTCAACCTCTTAATTATTATGCACCCAGCCAGCCGCAGGGGCTTACTATAAATGCCAGGAACTGGGACGGAAAACTATCCGTATATTTAAGCTGGTATTCGAATTCCGAAACTGATATTAAAGGTTATTATATTTATAAAAGCCTTGCGGAATCCTTTACACCGGGCGATTCCAATCGTATTGGTTTTACAACCGGAATCAGCTTTTCCGATACTGTTAATCTCAAACTTTATACTATGTATTATTACCAAATAAAAGCAGTAGATAAGGGCGGATTACTTAGTACTCCAAGCCAGGAAGTTAATGACCAAATTTACGGTGTACCGCAAATAATTTTTCCCAAAGATAATTTAGAGACAAGTTATTTTACAAGTTTTATTATCAAAGCAATTGCAGTTCCCGCACAATATAAAATTGTTGTTCAGGATAACCAGTTCTTCGGCGACTTCTGGAGCACCAGCTTTTCATCCTCCGTAGTAAACGATACTATATCGGTTAATTTTAATCCTTTATATATTAATTCAAACACACCATATTACTGGCGCGTTTATACATATTCACAGAATAATAATAACCCGAACAGTGTAACACCACTTTATAAATTCACCATAAAACAGTAGATTTAAAAGAAAATTTTTCTATTATTAAAAAGATCTAAGCTATTACGAAAGATTTTTTTTGAGCAAGAAAATAATATTCATTTTAATATTTACAACTTCTTTATTAAAAGCTCAGAATTTGCTTGACAGCCTTGATTATATTCAAACAGGAATTCCGCAAAATTTGTTAAGCAATCAATTCAGCAAGCAGCTAAATACCTTTAATTTGCAATCTATTCTTCTTTACAATAAAAGCTTCGGCAAAGTAAACCTGCATTTGAATGAGAACTATACTTCAACCTATATAAGGTCTGCCGAAAAAAGCAGCCGGGATGAACAAATGTTTACGGTGTCGGGTTCATATTCTTTTAATCCGCTTTTTTCATTAGGAGTTTCTGCGGATAATAATATTTATTCAGACAGCAGACAAATTGATCTAAACCAATCTTCACTATCGGATGCATCAATCTTCGGTAAGTTTATACCGTTAAAAAATTTAACTCTTGCGCCTTATTACGGATATGAAAATAACCGGCAAATCGGTGAAAGCGACAACGGACCGATGTACGGCGGCGAAGCATATCTGAACAAATTAGATGTATCGGATTTTATAATAAATTCGGATTTTAAATTTAAGAACGAGGATATATCTCCCAGAAAAAATGCACTTAGATATCTTAACTTATCGATTAAAAATTCTTTTAATCCTATTGTCTCCAATAATATTAATTTCCAATACTTTCTTAACCGGAAAGATTTTTACTATAAGGCGGATTCAATAACCGCAAAAGAATTTAATATCGTAAATAATATTCAAAGCAGAATAGAAACAAACAATGTATTAGAGGATAGATTCAACTATAACAAATTCCTGAACTTTTTTTCCCTGGATTTACTAGGTCGGGTTTCATGGCGAACCATAGACAGAAACACTCGTTACAGGTCGCTGGATATTTTATCAACTTCAAACTTTGATGCTAAAATTAATGAACTTAAAGTTGAACTGGAATCTATTACAAATTTTCATTCGTATTTTTTTGACGGTGCTCTTAGGATGAATTATTCCGAAAGAGATGAAAAGCATATCGCAAAAAATTATCCCGGTGCAAACCAAATATTTTACCAGGAGCGGGCAGACCAGGAAAGCATTAAAAACAATACTTCCAAGAGAACATCAGTCTCGCTTTCCGGAGTAATGAATTTGTCCGGAACCGATAAACTTTATGTCAGCCTTTATCA
>JBJKQP010000181.1:0-3722 GCA_046705105.1 Ignavibacteriaceae bacterium
CACGAGCTGGCGGAAAAATATTTAAAAAAGCCGTACGGGCAATAAGAAATTAGCTCTTATATTCTGAGAGAATTAAATACGAATTTTATTAAACTTATAAGACTTGTACATAGGGAAGAGAATTAACAATTTTTAACCTTTAGTTAGATATCATTAAAAAATCATTTCTCCTTCATAAAGCTGCTATAATCTATTAGGCGGATGCTTATGTGTTAATTCGGTAATTAAATTCCGTTAACTTTTATGCCTTAGTTTACTATTTAACTATTTTAGAAACTGCTTTAAACTCTTCAGTGCCGGATAATTCGAGCAACTCAAATAAAATTGCCTCGGCAGTTGTTATTTCCGCCCCGTGATGTCTCATCCTTTCAAGGGATATTTTATAATCTAATTCGTTTCGCGAAGAAACCGTATCTGCCGCAACATTAACCTGAAATCCGTTAGCCAATAAATCAAGCACCGTCTGTTGAACGCATACATGAGATTCGATTCCGGCAACAACTAATTGGGATACATTATTATCTTTTAACCTTTGAAACAAATTTCCCGCGCCAAAACAGCTGAAACTCGTTTTTTGAATCGGGCTTAGCCCCTCCAATTCTTTAAGCAAAGGCTCTGCCGTACTGCCTAAACCTTTTGGATATTGTTCCGTATAAAAGATAGGAATATTTAATAGCTTGAATCCTTTTATCAATTTTATTGAATTTTTAACAACCTGTTCCTGGTTGTGCATTACCTTCAATATTTTTTCTTGAATATCTATAAGCAGCAAAGCAGTATAGTCTCTTTTTAATATTTTGATATTTCTATCAAGATGTGTTTCCATAAAATCTCCTTTCTAATAAATTGGGTCCATTCCGTATTTACCGCAAGCATACATCATTAAAATAGCAGCTAATTCAACAAGTGCTTTTTTCTGGTCGTCCGCATAAATAACCAAGTCGTAAACTTCTGCAACAAAGGCCATGTATTTAAGAATTTTTCTTAATTCACGGTAGGAAGGTGTGCCGTGCCAGTTTGCCACTTGCTTAACAAGTAAGTTTTCGTGCCTTCTTAAAAATTCTGTGAATGAAATTGTTCTTTTGGAGATAGGTGTTCTCGGCCGGCAAATATTAATTAAATCGTTAAAGTAGGTATCCCATTTTTCGGCCAGTTCTTTATTCCTATCCCTCATAACATACCTGGCTTTTTCCAGTGAAAATTTTGCTTTTGTATGTGTTTTGAATTTTGGAGTAAGTGCGTAGCCGTCATAACTAGTGTAACCGGTTTCGTCGTCAATGTATTTCCATCTTTTAATTAATTGGTTTTCCGTAAGAATTACAATCACTTTATCAAGAGCGCTGTCTACTACAATAAATTTCTTTTGTTGTTCGGTTATTACGGTAAACCAATGTTCCCAATTATCTACGCTAAGGATGCATGGTAACCCCTGTTTAAGATGTTCGCTTAAAACTTTAATGGCTTCGCCGGGAGTTTCCCTGCGGAAGTATTTCATTTTACAATCAAAGCTTTTAGCAGCTTTTGCAAGACCTATTTCATCTGTACCATACCACCATGTGCTTCCGGCTTTTTTGCCTATTTCTCTTTCGTTCTCGAACCTGCCCAGCATTACCAGAGCATATTTAAGAGCAAAAGGACCGCACTGATATTTATAAGGCTGAGGATAAAAACTCATAATAGTTTATAATTTTAGGAATTAATTTAATTAATGTATATGATTAAATCATCAGCTAAATTTTGTCTAATATCAATTTTTATTTATTTTTAAAATAATTATGAAAGAAAATATAAAAGTAGCCGTAGTATTTAACGAAGCAAATCCCGATTTTTATGTTAAGAAGGCAGAACATGAAATAAGGGAAATGAATTTTACTCCTTATTTTGAAGTTGAAGAGTTAACCCCCATTGAGGAGTACGAATTGCTTGCAAAAAGACTTTCCAAAAAGGGAATTGATGCATATCATTTAAACATAAAGGATGATATTAATGTTCTTTTAAACGATTTAAAGGAAAACAAACCGGATGTTATATTTAACTTCATTGAGCTCTATAACGATAACTCCCGGATGGAAATGAACATTGTAGGTTTACTTGAATTATTGAGTGTTCCATATACCGGTGCGCCGCCTATGGCATTGGCAAATTGCCAAAACAAAGCCTTGGCAAAAAGGATGTTGAATGCAATCGGCATAAGAACTCCAAAGTTTATGCTTATTAGAAAAATAGCCAAACGTTATAATAAGGGTCTTAACTATCCTATGATTGTAAAACCTGCATTTGAAGATGCAAGCGTTGGAATAGAGAATGAATCGATTGTTGAAAATCTTAAGCAATTAAACGAGCGCATTGAGTATGTTCTAAAATATTTTATGGAACCTGTTCTGGTTGAAGAATTTATAGAAGGAAGGGAGTTGAATGTGGCAATTTTAGGAGATAGAGATCCCTTAGCTCTTCCTATAAGCGAAATAGGGTTTGATGAAATGCCTGATTATTTGCACAATATAGTTAGTTACCAGGCAAAATGGGATCCGAACCACGAAGCTTACCATAAAACAATTCCTAATTGTCCGGCTGAACTTCCTAAAAGAGTAGAAAAAAAAGCGAAGGAGATTGCCATTGCCTCATTCAAAACCATGTCCTGCCGTGATTATGCAAGGGTTGACATGCGGCTGAATAAAAACAATGAACTCTTTGTTTTGGAAGTTAACCCTAACCCTGACTTAACGGAAGGTGCCGGTTTTATGCGTTCTGCGGAAGCTGCGGGTTATTCTTATGAACGTGCATTAAAAAAAATAATAAGCTTTGCCTGGGCAAGAAGGAATAATTCTTAAAACTTTATGGAAGTAATCAAGTATTTATTTGATCTTTTCTTACACCTAGATGTTCACTTAAATGAAATAATAATTCAGTACGGAACATTAACGTATATAATTTTATTCCTTGTAATTTTTGGGGAGACCGGTCTAGTTATTACACCATTTCTTCCGGGCGATTCGCTGCTTTTTGCCGCAGGCACTTTTGCCGCCAAAGGATCATTCGATGTTCATATTTTATTTTTAATACTTACAATTGCAGCAGTAGCAGGAGATACTGCTAACTATTGGATAGGGCATTATGTCGGCCCTAAAGTTTTTGAGAAGGAAAAAGTCCGGTTTTTAAAAAAAGAATATTTGGATAGGACGCATAAATTTTTTGAAAAATACGGCGGCAAAACAATTATACTTGCCAGATTTGTGCCGATCGTTAGAACCTTTGCACCGTTTGTTGCCGGCGTAGGTAAAATGACTTATCCGAAATTTATTTCTTATAATATTATCGGCGGTGCAGCCTGGGTTGCATTGTTTACTTATGTAGGTTATTTCTTCGGCAACATAGATTTTATTAAACATAACTTTTCTATAGCCATCTTAACTATAATACTTATTTCACTTATTCCTGGTCTTGTTGAATTTATTAGACATAAGAGGAGTAAAGACAGAGCTGTTATAGATTGAATTATACATTATTTGTTATTGGTGTTTTCCAAAGCTTACCGGTATAGTCATTTGAACTTTAACCGGTACACCATTCAATAAACCCGGCCGGAAAATTGTTCCTTTAACTGCTTTAATAGCAGAACGATTGCATCCGTAACCCAATCCCTTTATTATCAATGCTTTTCTAACTA
Source organism: Ignavibacteriaceae bacterium (assembly GCA_046705105.1). GTDB lineage: Bacteria > Bacteroidota > Ignavibacteria > Ignavibacteriales > Ignavibacteriaceae > FEN-1297. Next base: position 3,668 of record JBJKQP010000181.1, read on the forward strand.
TTCCGTTCTCATCTATAAAAGCCTGAACGTAAACACTCCCGGTTATATTTTTTGC
>JBJKQP010000182.1:0-3490 GCA_046705105.1 Ignavibacteriaceae bacterium
TTGCGAACATTTCACCGTTAAAATATTCGCTTTTATATTCTGCATTTCTTTCAATTTCAAGGTATTCTTCGGAACTGATATATGATTTTGTTTTCAGCATAATGAACCCTCTAAACTTACTGCTTAAATTATACAATCAAAAAATCATAATCAATCTAAATTAATATTAGTTCCTTCTGCGGTTTGGAAATAAATTCACTTCCGTTTTTATTAACATATACTTCTTCTTCAATTGTAGCTGTTCCGTGTTCTTTTACAGTCAACCGCGGTTCGATTGTATAGATTTGTGATTCTTCGATTTTCATAAAGGGTGTTTCTCCGTAGCGTTCCCATCTTGGCAGCAGTCCTCCGCCTCCGTCATGTGCTTCTCTTCCGACCTGGTGGCCAAGCCCGTGAGGGAATTCTTCGTAACCGTGTTCTACAATATAGTTCCTTGCAATATCATCCATGTCGCATCCTATTACACCGGGCTTTAAATTATCGGCAACTTTTTGAATGGAATCTCTTATTACATTAAAACCGCGTTCAACTTCTTTAGGAGCTTTATCCTCACCGTCTTTTAAAACATACCAGGTCCTTTGCAGATCGGAACAATACCTGTTAAATTTTATTCCAAAGTCCACATTAACAAGATGACCTTTTTCAACTTTGCGGTTTGACGGCCCGGCATGAGCACTCGTTGCTTCCGGTCCCGTAAAAACTGCAGGACAATGGTCTTCTTCCCATGCAAGCCCATACCCTTTTGAAGCAGTAATATCTTTAATAAATTTTGCAATCTCCAGTTCGGTCTTTCCCGGTTTAATAAACTTAGTCATCTCATCAAAAATTTCCAGCGTCCTTTTCACAGCTTCTTTCATAATTTCCAATTCGGCTGAAGATTTTCTACCTCTTAAAGCAGAAATAATTTCTTCAGAAGAAATTAATTTATTTTCGAATCCGGTACCCTTTAATATTTCGGTAAGAATTAAATACATCCCGTGGGTTAATCCGTCGGCTAAGTTTGAATTTACGGAATAGTTGATTGCGATCTTACCGGGATTTTTTTTATTTAAATATTCAAGCAAAGGTTCTTTAACTGATTTAACATATCCGGTAATGTTTTTGTACAAGCCCTGTGTTGTATAATTTTCCACATCAAGGGAACCGAGAATTGCAGTTGTATCCCCGTCCTTGTTAATTATAAAAGTCGACGGCCATGTGCATCCCAAACCAACAACCATATCCATAGCAGGATCTTTTATGTTGCCGCTTTCCCGCACAAAAGTAATCCACATGTCAATATTTTTTTCGTTTAATATTTTAACCGCCTGCTCTATTTTTTCTTTGATTATATTGTTCTGCATGTCAAACCTCAAGCAAAATTTATTGAAATTTCAATTTTCCGGTGAAATGTAATAAATAACTTTCAAATATACTATTTACGTTAACTCGTCAATCTTTTCTAAATTTTTAAGATATTTGAAAACAATTCCCTTTATAAATTACGTCTTTATGCTTTTCTCCATTTAAAATTTTGTTTCCATAAGTCTTTTTATTTCAAAAAGATAAAACATTTAGTTAAGATTTTTTATTTATTAATTACTAAGTTTCATTCATTAAATAATTTCTTGTAAAACTTTTTAGAGATTCTTATGACTGAATATGTTACAAAATTAATAACGGAAGTAAAAACAAAAAATCCGAATGAACCTGAATTCCATCAGGCAGTTGAAGAGATTGTTGATTCACTGGAAATAGTTCTTGAAAGACACCCTGAATACCGTTCTGCAAAAATTTTGGAAAGACTGGTTGAGCCGGAACGAATAATTATTTTCCGCGTACCATGGATGGACGACCAGGGTGATGTGCATGTTAACCGGGGTTTTAGAATTGAGATGAACAGTGCTATCGGTCCTTATAAAGGGGGATTACGATTTCACCCTTCTGTAAATTTAGGTATACTAAAATTCCTAGCTTTTGAACAAGTATTTAAAAACAGTTTAACAACACTTCCTATGGGCGGAGGCAAAGGCGGTTCCGATTTTGATCCGAAAGGAAAAAGCGATAACGAAGTTATGCGTTTCTGCCAGAGCTTTATGACTGAACTCTTCAGGCACATCGGCCCAAATACTGATGTTCCAGCCGGCGACATAGGGGTAGGCACCAGAGAGATCGGCTTCTTGTTCGGGCAATATAAAAGATTAAGAAACGAATTTACAGGTGTTCTTACAGGTAAAGGTTTAAGCTGGGGCGGTTCTTTAATTAGACCGGAAGCTACAGGCTACGGCGCAGTTTATTTTGCGCATGAAATGCTTAAAACCAAAAACGAAGACATTGAAGGTAAAACATTTGCAGTATCAGGATTTGGTAATGTTGCATGGGGTGTGGTTCAAAAGATAAATCAGCTCGGCGGCAAAGTTGTTACGCTTTCCGGGCCGGATGGTTTTATTTATGATAAGGATGGCGTGAGCGGAGAAAAAATTGATTTTATGCTTAAACTTAGAGCAAGTGCAAACGACCGCGTACAGGATTATGCCGATAAATTTTCCGCCAAAAGCGGATCCGCCCCAGGCGGGAAAGTAGAATTTTATCCCGGTAAAAGGCCGTGGGGTGTTAAGGTAGATGTTGCAATGCCGTGCGCTACTCAGAACGAAATTTTTGAAGACGATGCAAAAGAATTAATTAAAAACAATTGTATATGTGTTTGCGAAGCTGCCAATATGCCGACAACACTTGAAGCGTATAAAATTTTTAAAGATGCAGGTATTTTATTTGCACCCGGTAAAGCTGCCAACGCCGGCGGTGTTGCGGTTTCCGGTCTGGAAATGTCACAGGATAGTATGCGCTTGCCCTGGCCTAAAGAAGAAGTAGATCATAGGCTGCACCAGATTATGACTAAAATACACCATACATGTCTTGCTACTGCCGAAAGATTCGGTACACCGGGAAATTATGTTAACGGAGCAAACATTGCAGGCTTCTTAAAAGTTGCCGATGCTATGCTTGATCAGGGCTTGGTATAAATGTAACCTTCATAGCAGGTTGTAAAATATATTGTAAAAAGGAAAAAAATATCGCCTCATTTTTGATTATTCCCTTTTAGAACTTTGGGTTCTTAGTTCATAATTCGGATGTTCTTCGTTCTTAAATAAAATGAAGATTAAAAAATATTAGAATAGAGAATTAAGAATTTCATAATTTATAAAAAACAATCTATAAAAAAGAATGAGGTAGTATTATTAGTAATTACGTATTTTACATTCAACCTTGAAGGTTAGTGAAAAGGAATTGAATTAGTGCTCGAAAAATCCAAAATTGATTACATGGAAAAATTTAATATCCTGGATATTGAAGATATTTTCAGCAGCCGTATCAAAGAATTTCAAAAATTGATGCACTACAAAATCCGGGAAATTCTTTTAGTCTCCAGTTTATACGACTATTATCTTTTTGAAGAAGACGGAAGACTATACGAATTATTAAGAGAAGAATACCAGGTATTAAACTTAAG
>JBJKQP010000183.1:0-3237 GCA_046705105.1 Ignavibacteriaceae bacterium
TTTTTAAGTATTCAAAAAATACAAAATATATTAGAATAACTTGTAATGATTTAAAAGTATGCCAATTTTTAAAATTATTTTTAAGAATAAAAAGAATCTTTAATTCTGATCATTCTATAATTTGCGTTGGATATATTGTTTTAGAAATCTTTAACTTATAAGGTAGAATAAATTTATTAAGTAAAAACATGCAGACTTTCTGGGAAGATAATTTAAAAGTGCGGGCTTATGATGTGGACTTCAAAAATGAGATAAAAGTTAGCTCGATATTTAACTATATGCAGGATACCGCTTCCTCACATGCCGATAATTTAAATGTGGGTTACAAGCATTTACTTAAAGCGGAATTATTCTGGGTTCTCTCATGGGTAAAATTGGAATTTGGACGGCAGCCTAAATTTGAAGATAATTTCAAAATTAGAACTTGGCCGAAGGGAAGGCATAAACTTTATGCATTAAGAGATTTTTTGTTGTATAACGAAACCGGCGATACATTTTGCAGAATTGCATCAGCCTGGCTGCTGATAAATGCAAATACCAAACGGATCACCGACTTGAAGAACCTTCCGGTAGTTTTTCCGTACCAGCCGGATGAACACGCACTGACTGATTTGCCGGGAAAAATACCGGCTGAAAAAACCGACGAGATTGTTTTTAACAAAAAGATAAGCTATTCGGATATTGATATAAACCGGCATGTTAATAATGCAAAGTATATTGAATATATACTCGACTGTTATCCGAATGATTTTCATCAAAGAAACCGGATGAAATCGATGACTGTTTCTTTTATTTCGGAAACAAAATTTAACGACGAAATTGAAATCGGATTGAATAAAAATTCATCTGCAAACGGATCTCATTATTTGGAAGGGAAAAATAAAGAGTCGGGGAAACTTGCTTTTCAATCACTAGTAGAATGGCTTCCGGAATAGGCATACTTTTAGGCATTAATCACGTGTAACGCAGAATATTTGAGATAATTTGTTTTCTATTTATGTTTGTGCCGGATTTTGACATGAATTATAGTAAAGACATTCATATTATCTTATCAATAATTAAACATATAAATGTTTCATTCCATATTTAACTCTTCATTAAAATAATTTTTATTGATTATTTAAAAAAATGACTGCCTCAAAAGGTATTAAAAAGATAAAGAACGTATTGATAGGCGGTGCTCGTGACCCGCATGATAAAGGTATTTTTCACAAACTGTCTTTAGTTGCGTTTCTTGCCTGGGTCGGTCTCGGTTCCGACGGACTTTCCTCTTCCTGTTACGGTCCTGCAGAAGCATTTAAAGCGCTTCAAGGCCATCCTTACCTGGGAATATTTGTAGCACTTGGTTCCGGTATAACAATTTTTATTATTGCTGCCAGTTACTCTCACATTATAGAATTGTTCCCTTCCGGCGGCGGCGGTTACCTGGTTGCAAGCAAATTACTTTCGCCGAAAGTAGGAATGATTTCCGGAAGTGCGCTTTTAATAGATTATGTTTTGACCATTACAATTTCCATAGCAAGCGGTGCCGATGCAATCTTCAGTTTTTTGCCGCACAAATGGTTGAACTATAAACTTGAATTTGCAATTTTCGGAGTAATAGTACTGCTTCTTCTTAATCTTAGGGGTATTAAAGAAGCGGTGGTTCCCTTAGTGCCGATTTTTCTTCTTTTTGTGTTTACTCATCTTGCTGCTATACTTTATGCATTAATTTCACATGCCGTGCAATTTCAATCGGTTTATAATTCAACAAGCGCCGAACTTACAAGGTCGTTCAACACCCTGGGAACTTTCGGTGTTTTGTTTTTGATTATGAGAGCTTATAGTATGGGCGCCGGGACTTTTACCGGAATAGAAGCGGTAAGTAACGGTCTGCCTATTTTAAGGGAACCGAGAGTTGAAACGGCTAAGCGTACAATGCTATACATGGCTTCTTCGCTTGCAATTACCGTAATCGGATTGATGATTGCTTATCTTTTATTCAAAGTGCAGGACCAACCCGGGAAAACTTTAAATGCAATCTTGTTCGAAAATATGACAAGAGGCTGGGGGCACAGCTGGGGGCTTGTTTTTGTCCTAGCTACTCTTTTATCGGAAGCAATTTTATTATTTATTGCGGCACAGACAGGGTTTCTCGATGGTCCTAGAGTTTTAGCAAACATGGCTTTGGACAGATGGTTCCCTACAAGGTTTGCAATGCTGAGCGACAGGCTTGTTACTCAAAATGGTATATTATTAATGGGCATAACTTCTCTGGTTATGATGCTTATTTCCAAAGGCTCGGTTGATTTCCTAATTGTTCTTTACAGCATAAATGTTTTTATTACATTCAGCCTATCGCAGCTCGGCATGGTTAAGCACTGGTGGCAGGAAAGAAGGAATGAAAAAAAATGGATGAGAAAATTTCTGCTAAACGGAGTAGGGTTTATCTTAACATCATTTATTCTTATTTCGGTTTTACTAATAAAGTTTGAAGAAGGCGGCTGGGTTACTTTAGTAATTACATCAGGATTAATTATTCTCACTTTATTTATTAAGAACCATTACAGCAAGACTTTTGATATGCTGAGGCGATTGGAAACAATTGTTGATTCGGTTGAAGCTTCAATTTATAATATTCAAGCGGAAGAAAACAAAGCAGTGGAAGAAATAAAATTCGATCCCAAAGGTAAAACCGCTGCAGTTCTAGTTAACGGTTTTAACGGACTCGGATTGCATACTCTCTTAAGCATTTTTAGACTTTTCGGCGGTACTTATAAAAATTATGTTTTTGTCCAGGTCGGTTCCATCGATGCGGGAAATTTTAAAGGTGCTGATGAAATTGAAAACCTCGGGAGCTATATAAATTTGGAAGCAAATAGGTATGTAAATTATATGAAAGGACATGGTTATTATGCCGAGGCTTTTACTTCGGTAGGAACAGATATTGTAGATGAAATAAACAATCTTGTTCCGGGGATAGCGTCAAAATTTTCCAATGTTGTATTCTTCGGCGGTCAAATTGTCTTCCCGGAAGAATCATTTATGACAAGATGGCTTCACAATTATATTGTGTTCTCGGTTCAAAAGAAATTTTACCGCCAAGGAATACCTTTTGTAATTTTACCGATAAGAGTATAGCTAAAAACAATTATCAGATTCTTGATTACCAATCCAAATAAAATTAATTTGGATCAAGTAAAATTTTAAACGGGGTGAACCTTGAAAAAAATAAAAATTTATTTTCTTCTTTTTATT
>JBJKQP010000184.1:0-2642 GCA_046705105.1 Ignavibacteriaceae bacterium
TCGGGGTCTTGTACGGTCAATACGTTTTGTGCAAACAATGAAAAGGGAAATAATAATAAGATGAAAATCTTATAAAGAAAGGATAAGGATGTTTTCATAATAACCCCCTATGGTTAATAACTTATTATTAAAAATATACAGGCAGATATATTATTCTGCCATAAAATTTAAAATGGAAATATTAAACGCAGGAATATTTCTTAGCAAATTTTTGTGTATAAAAAATAAAGCCCCATCCGAAATACATTCAATTGTAATTTTGAATCGTAAAGAAAATAAAACTAGAGGGATCAAAAGTCTGCCCAATTATACCCCGTCATTTAATAATTAAAAGTTGCCCTCCAACTCTTAAGTAAATTACAAGTTTTTAAAATGAAATAAAAGATTGACAAGCAGAATTAATATATGGCGGAATATTGGAATATCATCTGCAGGCAAGCTAAAAATTAGAATAGATTTATATACTACCTAATTTCATCAATTTGTTTTAATCGCGTTATCATCAGGAATTTCCATTACAACAAGCTTGATTGACGTTTTTGAGCAACTTCAGCTAATAATAAAACTTTGCTTTTTCAAGCATTTCGGAATAAGGTATCTTAGGTCCCCGGCAGATAAATACTACAAGGTTGTTTTCGTGAGAGGTTACATATGGATTAGTAAATTCACCGGGAAATTCTTCAACAGCTTTAAATAGTTTTTTCAACCGGTTAAAATCTCCCGGTTTAGATAATTGAAGCAGTATAGTTCCTTGCAATTTGTCCTTGCTCCACAAATAATAAGTATTATGCCCGCAAACAACCTGGGGAAAATTATATTTCCTTCCGAATAGTTCTATTGCTCCGGCCTGCCCGTAATTTCCTGCAGCAATAAAAGTTTCTTTTTTATCCTTATGCGGGAGACTGTTGTAAGCACTTAAGACCAGGTTAAATTTTTCTTGCCAGCCTATTCTGTCGGCAAGAATCTGAGGAAGCGGCGGTTTGTTACCGGTTTCAAGTTCCGTGTTAAATCCTAAAAATTTTGTATATGCATCAACCTGGGAATAATTAAAGTATGGAAGAATAATGGGCAATGCAATTAAAAGTCCGGCATATAAGAATACTATCAAAAATCCTTTGAGCCATTTTAAATTATACTTTAATATAAATCTTTCGAAGAAGAATGCACCGCCCGCAAAAACAGCAGGATAAGCAAATGCCAGCCTGTCCGGGCGGCTTGATCCCGACAGCATCATAATTAAAAATAAGGTTATAAATAAGATTGATAAAAACTTATAATCTTTTACCCTCTTGGAAAACAATAAAAATATAATTCCGGTAATCCAGATTGGAAAGGTTGAAGGCGACATTGCCATTAATTGGTTCAAAAGGAAAGCAAGTGGAGGTGTATAAACATTCTTATGTGTACTAATATTCCTGTAAAACTCTATCGAAGGAAAATCATATTGAATCTGCCAGATAATATTAGGTAAAAATATTATGAGTGTTATTAATGATCCGAATAAAAACCATTTGTTTATTACAAGTCTCCATCTGCCGGAAACGAATAAAGAAAAAACCAGCACAACAATAAATACTGCAAAGGTATGTTTATTCATTAATCCGAGTCCCATAATAATTCCCAGCAGGATCCATTTTTTAGGATCATTTTCTTTTATCATTTTCACGGTAAAGATCAATAATAAAATCGCAATCAAAGGTTCATACGCATTCATAGAATAAAATCCGGCAAATGTAACTATTACAGGAGAAGCTGCAACTGCTACGGCAGCAAGGCATTGTGCAAATCTTCCGCCGCCTATTTCCTTAACAAGTATTCCCGTAAAAAATACTGAGGCGGACTCGGCTAAGGCAGGCAATATCCTAATTGCAAATATTGAAGTTCCGAATACGGATTGAAATACAGTTAAAATTAACGGCGCAAGAGGAGGATGATCTACATAGCCCATAGCGGGCCTGAATGCACAAGCTATATAATAAAATTCATCGATGAAATATCCGTATCCCTTTATAAAAGAAGACAAGTAAACAAGTAGAAAGTTTACAAAGGCTATAATGAATAGAAATTTGTTTTCCGGAAAGAAATCACGTTTTAAGTATTTCATATTTTATTGCGGACTCCCTTTTAAAGTAATACAAAATAACTGTGTATGTTAAAATTCAACTATTCGTTAAAAGATGCAAATGAAATTTACATTGCTGCACGGTCTATTTTCTTTTTAAAAACATCAACAAACCGTTTTTGACTTAAAAAGTTATTCCAAAATGAACCATCCATACGATTTCATTTGCTCTTTTAAAATTAATTTTGTAAACTCTTTCCGTTATTATTAGGAGGTGATGTTATGAACGTGAAGAATAGAATTTTGGTGTGTATCAATGATTCGTCTTTGGCATTTCAGATAAAAACTTCTCTTGAAGAAAAAGGATTTCACGTATTTGATCCCATATCATCGGGGGATGAATTGATTAGAGAAGCTTTGAATCGCTATCCTACGCTAATAATTTCGGATATAACTCTTAAAGGTGAAATAGACGGCATTGAAGCAATCTCCCGCCTGTCGGGAATAATGAAAATACCCTACATTTTTTTCTCAGACAGTAAGGAAGATATTTCATTAATTAAAAGCTATTATCTTAATC
>JBJKQP010000185.1:0-12162 GCA_046705105.1 Ignavibacteriaceae bacterium
TTTGAATCATGTAATTTCTATCGGGCAGACTTATTACAGGGAAGTTTATAACTATAAACCTATAAGCTAAGATTAACAGAGCAGCAAATCCCAGTGTTACGGAAATTTCTCCGAAGGAAGGATAATAAGCTCCAAACGAATACGGCGGATGATATGCCACTACAAAATTGTCTATCCGGTTTAGCAAAACTCCAAAAATTACAAGCGATGAAGCAATGAGCAGCAGTACTTTCGATTTAAGAACATTCTCGGATAAAAACATTCTTAATGGAATTATCGCCCCGAACAATACTTCAATAATAAACATTACACTTTGCAAATTGAATTGAGTTAAATAAACAAACGTACCTCTTATAACCATATCTCCGATTTTAAATGCTAAATATATTCCGAGGATAGGAGGAACAATTCTTCCTAAAGATGAAAGCACATCCATTTCCGGCTTTATTCCTAAGGATTTTGCAGCTATTATCGATTCGAAAATTACCATAGGAAAACCGACCGAGATAGCCGAAAGCAGGAATAACAACGGCAATATCGGTGTTTGCCACAGCGGATGCATTTTGGGTCCTGCAATTATCATTAGTGTACCTAATGAAGATTGATGTAATGTAGAAAGAACCACACCAAGAATAATAAAGAAGAACATTACCTTTGCCAGGCCTGAATCCAGCATCCGTAATAATTTATCCAGCGGTTTATTCAAAAACGAAATTGCGCCTTTTAACCTTACATTACCGATAAATCTTTCCGTCACTACGGGAAGAAATTCTATGTAAAGAGTAGTTAAATACATCATCACGCAAATTCCTACTTCGAACAAAGCTGAGTTGCCGTTCCAAAAAATCAGCGGATGCCATATATAATACCACCTTCCGATATCTACGGACACACCTAACGCAACGAAAGTGTAACCCAGCATAGCTGTTAATAATGCGGGCCTTGTAATTACATGATATTTTTCCCTATTCATAACATGGCCAAGTGCAGCAGTAGTAAACCCGCCTGCAGCAAGTGCTACTCCGGCAGCCACATCTACCCCAATCCAAATTCCCCATGGGTATTGATTATTTAAATTCGTAACCGAGCCAATCCCGAATAGGATTCTGCCGGCTAAAAAGATTATTCCGTTAAGTGCTATTATTGCTAAAATAATTACACCGGGGGTAAAGTACTTCTTTTTAACAGGTATAGGTTTTAATAAATTTTCCATAAAGCTTTCTCCTATTCAGATTCGTTTCTTTTTTTTGTAATCCACATTATACCGCCGAGTATAGCATAGAAGAAAACCGGCGGAACGAAATATGCGAATATTCCATGCTGAATAGATTCGGAAGTACCGGGCATAGGCTTATCACCCGGTTTAGGGAAAGCCAGTTTAGCAAAATCCCGGTTTGCAAGGTACATCCATGACGTCCCCCCTGCTTCATATTCCCCGTAAATATGATCTATATAACGATCCGGGTAATGCTTAATTTTATCACGGGCAATTTTAATAAGCTCAGACCTGGAGCCGTATGTAAGAGTTCCTACCGGGCATATTTCCACACATGCCGGCAGTTTACCTGCCTTAGTCCTTTCAAAACAAAAGTCACATTTCATAATTTTAGGATTTAGTGCTTTGTCATATTGAAAAGCAGGCACCTGGAATGGACATGCTACCATGCAGTAGCGGCACCCAATACATTTATCGGTATCCCAAATAACCGCACCGTTTTCTTGCTTTGACATAGCTCCAACGATACATGCAGAAACACAAGCCGGATGGTCGCAATGCATACATTGCACTTTTACATCTGTCGGTATCTTAGCATTTTGCAGATTAGAGAATTGATTAACTACCGTAAGTGCTTTTTCGGAGGGCCTTCGCATTTTTTGAAAAACTGATCTATCGGAGTAGCTTTCAATATTTTTTGTAGGCAATCCATGGGCAGTTTTACAAGCCCACTCACAATTTCGGCATCCTATACACACCGTTGTATCAACAAGAACTCCCATCCTATCTTCCGAAAGGACATCCTTAGGTTTCGCTTTTGTTTTATTCGATGAAAGTCCGGAAATTGCAGTTCCTAATATAGCACCGGTTTTTATAAAATCTCTTCTATTTTGTTTCCTCATTTTATATCCCCATTATTTCAGGTTTTACAGAATATTTAATAAACAAATTATTTGCTTTTAGCTATTATTGATAATATAAAACTATGCCAATAAAAAATATTACTTAAAGAACTCTTTTCTATGTTTGATTATTTAATAATTTCTAAGCAGCAGGTAAATTTTATTAACTTTTAGTAGCGAAATATTTTTTCCTTTGCTTCTCACAATTGGAAAATAGTGTAATTATTTTTTTTGCATCTGAGAAATATTTGATTTGAAAATGGAGGAATTTTTAACAATTATAAATATACAGGGAATAATTTTTAACGCTAATTATTAAAAAGCGAAAACAGTAAATAATTCGATATTTGTCAATACTAAACATAAAATGCCCTTTTGTATTTAAGCTTTTTCGTAATTGATAAAATTATATATTGACACAATAAATTATTGGATAATGGAAAAATTAATAGAGTAAAGTATTCTGGCTCGTAGTTTGCTTGATTAATTTTAATTGCATATTGATAAAAAGGGGTAGTAAAATGGAAAATTTTTCTACCGTTACAAAATACGACGTTCCGGTGGGAACTTATTTGTCCAGGTATCATACCTGGGTCAGAAAAAATATATATGGCTTAATAAAATTAGGCATAGACGAATTTATTGTTCGGAAGATGGACAGCCCCCAGGTAATTCCGGCCGTGGAAATTGACAAAGATATTAAATTGGGTGATGCATTATTTGAGATAAAAAACTCTAATCGCAAATTAATTTTATTTTCCCCTATAAATTGTAAAATTAAATTTATTAATCCCGGAATATTATGTAAAAATATTAATGATCCTTATGTTGATGATTGGATTGTTCTTGCTGTATCTCCTGATTTTGCTGAATATAAAAAAAACCTATTAACATTCCGGGAATATGTTAAATCAATGGGACAAGAAATTCATAAAAACCTAAAGTAATTATAAAATGCCGGGTATTAATAATAACATTTTGCTGAATTCGTACGACGGATTGGATTGCATATGGATGGCTTCCGGTATTATTGATAGCTGCCTTTGCAATTATAATTTTAATTGTGATGAATGTGCAACGGATAAAATTTTACGAAATCTATTTACTGAAGAAGGTCAAATAAAAGGTAATTGTTTTGATATTAGCGATACCGGTTTTATTGAGCAGATTATATATAAGCTGGAACATTTGCATTATGATGAAAAACTTATTTATTTAAAAAATAATTTGATCTTAAAGCATGTTTTTTCAAATATATTCTATCTCGGTTTTAATCCTATTTTTATCTGCCTCCTTGACAATGTTATTTCCGTTAAAGAATATATGAAGCGTGTTTACTTTATAAAAGAAGGGACCATTATGACCGTTGAAGGGGAGTGGGGAAGTTATTTCGTTAAATCCCCTGTAAATTTCCTTTACCTGGATAAACTATACAATACGCCTCAAGATATTCTTTCCAATAACCGCATAGCACTTGTATTGTTAAACCAGGAGGAGGTTTCCGATGGAATATTATCTTGCTTTGTTTGGAACAATATAAGATTGAAAATTTTAAAGACTCTTAATGATTTTAAAGAATGCTGCTTAAAAATAAATTCATTGCCGGGCGATAAGAAACATAAAATAAATTCTCTATACAAACTTATCGGTAAGTCGGAATACATTAAAATGCTGGAACTCTGTCCTGAAGAGTAATTCAATAGAGGTTCAATACCGGACTTACCGGTTATTTTTTGAATAGTAGTCGGTTAACCATTAAAAGTAAGTGGGAAAATGAATAAAAAAGAAAAGATTTTAATTGTTGATGTTGACAAAATTGTTCAAGAATCACTATTGGGTTGGTTTGAAGAGAAAGGATTCTTAGCTAATAGTGCGGAAGACGGAGATGCTGCACTAAAAATATTCAATAAAGATCCTTATGATCTTGTACTTATAGATTTAAAAATGCCGATAGTGAATGGACTGAATTTATTAAAAAGAATTAAAGAGATTGATAAAGAAACCATAGTAATTATGATAACAGAGCCTTCATTGGTGCCAACGGCAATTTCTGTACTAAAAGATGGTGCTTATGATTATGTTACAAAGCCGATAGATCTAGACGAAATAGAACATCTGGTTAAAAAAGCACTTGAGCAAAATAAACTTAAAATTGAATATCGCCGGCTTAAAGGAACTTTTGATGAAATTATTAAGCAGGGAAATTTAATAAGCGGAAGTACACAAATGAATGAGGTCCGTGAGAAGATTCAAACAGTATCTCCTACAGACACTACAGTAATGATTTATGGTGCAAACGGAACCGGTAAGGAACTTGTTGCCAAAATAATTCATTCTAACAGTCCTAGAAAATATTTTCCCTTTATTCCTATTAAATGCAGTGCACTAACGGAAGAGATGCTGGAAAATGATTTATTCGGTGAAGAAGCCGGTTCGATAAACGGGAATACCATCCGGAAAAAGGGTAAATTCGAATTAGTTAACGGGGGAACACTTTATCTTGATGAGGTTAGTTCTATTTCTCTTAAGTTGCAGGTAGAACTGTTAAGAGTGCTGGAGTCCAAACAATTTTCTCGTATAGGCGGAAATGAAATTATTAAAACAAACTTTAGGCTTATTGTTGCCAACAATAATAGTCTGGACTGCCTTGTCAAAGAAGGAAGGTTTAGAGAAGACCTTAACTATAAGTTAAACATATTTACGATTTTTCTGCCGGAGCTTAGGGAAAGAAACGAAGATGTTTTATTGTTGGCACGAGCTTTCGCTAGAAAATATTCCGATGCAATGAATAAACCTGTAAAAGAATTTAGTAAAGAAGCCATTAACTTTATGTTAAATTATGAATGGCCCGGTAATGTTAGAGAACTTGAAAATGCAGTTGAAAGAGCTATTGTGATCGGCAAATCGGATACAATTACAGTTGAAGATTTACCGTTTAAAATTAAATCATCTGATTTTATATCGGAGAGCAGCAATAAAAGTCTTGCGGCAATTGAAAAAAAACACATAATAAGAGTGCTGAACGAAAACAATTGGAACATTTCCAGGAGTGCTCAAATACTTGAGATTGACAGGGTAACTTTATACAATAAAATAAATAAGTATCATTTAAGAACCAGAGTATAATTTTTTTAGATATGTAAGATAATTATATTGATTGAATTCCAAATGAATTAAAGTTATTTTTGCACATATTTTTTGATCAATTAGAACAACCAATAAATTAACTGGAGTAATAATGTTAAATAAAATTAAAGAACTGTTGGGAAAAGAAGCAGATGAATTGTTGAGTTATAAAGCTAAATTTCCAAAAGAACAATTACACTTACCCGGCCCGGATTTCGTCGATAGAATTTTTGCTCAAAGCGACAGAAACATAAACGTGTTGAAAAATCTCCAATGGATTTTTATGAGCGGCAGATTAGCCGGTTCGGGTTATTTGTCTATTCTTCCTGTTGACCAGGGAATTGAACATACCGCCGGTGCATCTTTTGCACCAAATCCGGAATATTTTGATCCTGAAAATATTGTTAAGCTTGCTGTTGAAGGAGGCTGCAATGCAGTTGCTTCCACGCTTGGCGTTCTAGGTATGAACTCCCGGAAGTATGCACATAAAATTCCTTTTATTGTTAAGCTTAACCACAACGAACTTTTAACCTATCCTAACAAATACGACCAGATATTATTTGCAAGTGTTGAGCAGGCTTATGATTTAGGCGCTGCTGCCGTAGGAGCTACAATTTATTTCGGTTCGCAGGAAAGCAACCGTCAAATTGTTGAAGTTAGCCAGGCATTTCAATATGCACATGAAATGGGACTTGCTACAATTTTATGGTGCTACTTGAGGAATTCCGATTTCAAAACGAAAGAAAAAGATTATCATGTAGCTGCAGATTTAACAGGGCAGGCAAACCATCTGGGAGTTACAATTGAAGCTGATATTATTAAACAGAAACTTCCCGAATGCAACGGAGGCTTTGAAGCTTTAAAGTTCGGTAAAACTAACAAAAAAGTTTATTCCGATCTATCAAGCGATAACCCGATTGATTTAACCCGGTACCAGGTAATAAATAATTATATGGGCAGAGCCGGACTAATTAACAGCGGCGGTGCTTCCGGTGCTAACGATTTTGCAGAAGCAGCTAAAACCGCAGTTATAAATAAAAGAGCTGGCGGTATGGGATTAATCTCCGGCAGAAAAGCTTTCCAGAGGCCAATGTCTGAAGGTGTTAAGCTTCTTAATACTATTCAAGATGTTTACTTGGAAAAAGAAGTTACCGTTGCGTAGCTGTTTTGAGGTATGAAGGTATAGGGCTATAAGGATTACTCCAATGGTCTTATTCCTTTATACCTTATACAGGAAAGCCGGAACAAATTATGATTTTAGAAACGCTAAACTAATGGTCATTCGGTTACGATGCCCGTTTCGTCTATCGGTTAGGTCTTTCTCCTGAATAATTCACGCTTGACGATAGACTCTTAACAACCCTGGCTTCGTTACCGAATAGCGCTAAACGATTTCTTTTCCGTTTTGTGCAAGATTTTATGACGAATAAAATATTCCCCTTTACCTTATTTCAACTTAAGCAAATAGTCCGCAATCTTTCCTAATTCCTTAATATCAATATTATTAAATGAAGGCATTATAACATTGTATTTTGCACGGTATGCTTTGAATCTATCCGAACTCATATATGATGAAGGATTTCTCAAATAATTTATTAATGCATCCCGCGACCAATATTTTCCTACTCCGTGTATATCAGGAGCCATATTAGTGCCGGTTAAATCCGAACCGTGGCAGCCGGTACAGCCTATACTCGATATTAATTGTTCCGGTGTTTTTGTTCGGTTTGATTGTTGAGTCTGCTGTGTAACAGGGGGAGTTACTTCAGGTTGAACATCGGATCTCTTTGTGCTTTTTTCCAGAAAGAATAAAAGGAAAAACAATACTAAAACTGCTGCTATCCAAATTTGTGGTTTTGTCATTTATATCCAATTCAATTAAAAGGCTAGGTTACCTTATAAGCATATGATTAAAATTATCTATTAAAAGGTGAGGCTCACCTCTTTACTCAATTTTAAACGAAGCACTAACAACTGCAGTTATAACTTTGTCAATCGAAGTAACATCGTTTATTCCGTAATTGGAAACTTGAGTAGAATACTTTGGTGTTATTTGAAGAACACCCATTCTTGCGTCGCGCATAGGCCCAAGAGTTCTGCCGGTAGCCTTGGCAATTTTTTCGGCTCTAATCATAGCGTCCTTTGCAGCCGCTGCCTGCATATCTATTTTTAATTGGGCAAGATTTGTATAGTGATACTCGGGATTGTTTACTTTAAAATCCACACCCTTTTCAATTAACGATGATATGTCAATAGAAATTTCTTTGATTTTATTTACATCATTGGATTGTATTTCTACTCGCTGATTATAAACATATCCTCTTACATTAGTTGTTTGATAACCGTTTGCTCCTGTTTGATAAACCGGATAATTGGTAATCGCCGAAAAATCAATTTTATTTTCCGGGAAGCCCTTGGATTTTAAATATGATATCAAAACCGGCTTTTCAATAATAAGCTGCTTATAAGCTGCATCGGCAGTCGGCTGTTGTGCTGAAAGAGTTCCTTTTAAAATAGCCAGGTTCGATACGATATCCTGTTTTGCCGAACCGGTTACAGTAATGGTTTGGTTGGCATTATAATTAGATTTCCAGGTCCATGCAAGTATTATTGCACCTAATAAAAAACTTACTCCAAGTATTGACGCAGGAATAAAAAGGTTGTTCTTCTCAACCATATTTATGCTCTTTTTATTAATTAAAATTCCTTTAGTGCATGCCAAAATTAAGAAAAATTACATGCTTTACCAATTGATAAATTTTGCTTTAAATGATCTTATGATGTAATTCATCCTACTTCAATTATATTAAAATATGGTTATATTATTTACATGAAAAAATCGAATAGACTGATAAAAGAAAAAAGCCCTTACCTTCTTCAGCATGCATACAACCCGG
This sequence comes from Ignavibacteriaceae bacterium, assembly GCA_046705105.1. Classification (GTDB taxonomy): domain Bacteria; phylum Bacteroidota; class Ignavibacteria; order Ignavibacteriales; family Ignavibacteriaceae; genus FEN-1297. Next base: position 8,142 of record JBJKQP010000185.1, read on the forward strand.
TTGATTGGTATGCCTGGGGAGAAGAAGCATTTGCAAAAGCAAAGTCGGAAGACAAACCTGTATTTTTATCTATCGGATATTCAACATGCCATTGGTGTCATGTAATGGAACATGAAAGCTTTGAGGATGAATATGTTGCATCCTTGATGAATGATACTTTTATTTCCATTAAAGTTGATAGAGAGGAACGCCCGGATGTTGATGGCATTTATATGGATGTTTGCCGCATGCTTACGGGAAGCGGAGGCTGGCCTTTGACTATTATTTTAACGCCGGAAAAAATGCCTTTCTTTGCCGGAACCTATTTTCCCAGGGAAAGCCGCTTCGGAAGGCCGGGTATGATTGATCTTATTCCTCAAATAAAACAACTCTGGCAAACAAAGCGCATTGAGATCCTAAATTCCGCTAATGAAATTACAAATGTAATAAAGCAATCCCAGAGTGAAGTAAATAATAGTAAGATTGAAGAAGATATTTTAAATAAAGCATTTAATGAATTTAAAGGAAGTTTCGATTCCCGCTTTGGCGGATTCGGAAGCGCACCCAAATTTCCGACTCCCCATAATTTGGTTTTTTTACTGCGCTATTGGAAAGCACATAATAATCCCGAAGCTTTGAATATGGTAGAGAAAACACTTCATTTAATGCGGGCCGGCGGTATATATGATCAAATTGGATTTGGATTTCACCGGTATTCTACGGATAGAGAATGGCTTGTACCGCATTTTGAAAAAATGTTGTATGACCAGGCATTAATTGCACAGGCATATATTGAAGCTTATCAAGCGACAAAAAATAATTTTTATAAAAAAACCGCAGAAGAAATTTTAACTTATGTTCGGAGAGATATGATATCGCCGGAAGGCGGATTTTATTCTGCCGAAGACGCAGACAGTGAAGGTGAAGAAGGAAAATTTTATTTATGGAAGTTTGATGAACTCCAGAGTATTCTTACTGAAGATGAATTAAAACTTGCTGTTAAAGTTTTTAACTTAGAAAAAAAAGACGATATGCCCCGGGATGCTAGAGATGATCAAATTCCAAACCCGGAAAATGGAGCCAATATACTTCATATGTCTGTAAGCACGGAAACTATATTGGAAGAATTCAAACTTTCATATGAAAGTTTTGCTTTGAAATTGAACTCCATACGTACCAAACTCTTTAATTATCGTGAAAGAAGAGTTCACCCCTACAAAGACGATAAAATTTTAACTGACTGGAATAGTTTAATGATTTCTGCTTTTGCCAATGCATATCAGGCATTTGGAAAAGAAGAGTATTTATTAACTGCAGAAAATTGTATTTCGTTTATTCTGAATAATATGAAAAACGGTACAAAACTTTTACATAGATTTAGAGACGGAGAAGCGGCAATTCACGGGCTTCTGGATGATTATGCTTTTTTCATTGCTGCCCTGCTGGATATGTATGAGTCTTCATTCAAAATAAATTATTTAACAACAGCAATAGAATTGAATGAATATCTTTTGGAACATTTTCTTGATAAAATAAACGGCGGATTCTTTTTTTCGGAAGATAAAGGCGAAAAACTTTTAGCTAGAAAAAAAGAAATTTATGACGGTGCGGTTCCATCAGGAAATTCCATCCAAATGATGAATCTTCTTCGTTTGGCTCGGATAACATCGAATACTCAATATGAATCAATTTCCTCGGCAGTTGCGGAATCATTTTCGGAAAGCATAAACAAAATGCCTTCCTCATTTACTCAAATGCTAAGTGCACTAAATTTTGCATCCGGTCCGTCTTATGAAATTGTTATTGCAGCTAACATGAATTCCGGTGGAACTAAATCGATGATTGATGCAATAAGAGAAAAATATATTCCTAACAAAGTTTTATTATTAAAGGATCCGGGTAAAGAGGAAATAACAAGCATTGCACCTTACACAAAAAATCATAATATGATTGATGGTAAAGTAGCTGTATATGTTTGTCGTAATTTTGTTTGTGAACTGCCGGTAACGGATCCGGCAGATCTTGAAGAAATTTTAATAAAAGCGTAAAAGAAAATAAGTTGTTAAAAATTAGCCGCTGCTATAGAATCTTTCCTGTACATAATGTAAATTAATTTATCAAAAACTCAACAAACTGACTTTTTTTCTTATTTAGCAAGAGAGGTTTACCTGGAACAGGATAATAAACTTGTTCGATCTCTGATACAAAATGTAAAAGGGGGTAACGATTCATCATATGAACAATTATATAAGATGAATTCAGGTCGTGTTTATGCGCTGGTATTAAGGCTTACAGCCGATCAAACCTTTGCAAGAAATCTCACAAAACAAATTTTTATTACTACGTATGAACAAATTTCTTTTTTCCGTTTTGACGGGTACTTTTCTTCCTGGATTATAGGTATTGCTGTTTATACTGTCTTGGAAGCTTTGAGGAACGATAAAACTGCCACTAACAAAGATAACAAGAAAAAATCCTTTGAGAAGGATAAAGGGGAAGTAATTAAAGATAAAAACCAGGATGAACCTTCTTTTGAAGAAGACATATTATTACTCCCGGAAAAAGAAAGAACTGCTTTTATCCTTCACGATATCGAATCATATACGGACGAAGAGACCGCCGACCTACTTTCTATAAGTAAAAATGAGATGAATAAAATACTTGAACAGGCCCATAGTCTTCTTGAAGCAAAAAGTAATTTTATTAGTTCTATTAAAACACTGCATGAAAAAATAGCTTCTCTTCCTAAAGATATTGAACCGCCTGCTGATTTGTGGAAAGAAATCTTTGCCGAATTAAACCGGATTAAAGCTCAAAAAATTAAAGAACATAAAGAAAAGGAAATTAATAATGATGAAACTCCGGAAGAAAATAAATTTAATAAACCCAGGAGAAAAGGAAAGCACTGGGCAGGCGAGTTTAAGGAGCAATCCTTCGAATCTGACGTAAAGGGGAATGGAATATTCAAAGGTAAAAAAGGATTGTATTTAAAGGCCGGAATTATTTTGTCCGTTTTAATTTTATTATTAATTGTGGGGTATTTCCTTTTTATTGCCGGTTCCAATAAGTGGAATATTTCTGCCGTTAAGGGAACACCATTGCTAAACAGTATAAAATTGAATACGGTTTCCGGGCTTCTTCCGGGCGACACGCTGAAAACAGATATAAATACCGAAGCTGCAATTAAGATTAAAGACATTGGTCAAATTGAAATTAAGCCGAATACTATATTACAAAGGCTTAAAAATAATTTCACGTTGAAGCTGTATATCGGAAGTATAGCTGTTAATGAAAATAAAACATCAAAAGTTTTAACCGTCGATGTTCCCAATGCGGCTATAAGCGAGTATTACCCGGGCAGTTTTTATACAATTAATTTAAATGATGCGGGAACTTCCGTTATTTTTGTAAAAAAATCCTGGATAAAAATTTTTGATGGTAAAATAGAAACTTATGCGGCACCGGGCTCTTATTGTAAAATTATATTCGGCCGTGGTGCAGGCATTCCCTATTTACAAAATTCATCTCCTGAATTTATTGACGATCTTACTCGATTTAGTTTTAACGCATATTCGCAGGAGCTGCTAAACAAAATTCTATCGGAATCAACTAAAGATAATGCGATATCTCTCTGGAACATGATTGGAAGAGTAAATGAACAAGACAGGTTAAAGGTTGTGAATGCTTTGGAAGAATATTTCCCTTTACCTGCCGGAACAACCGATGCTGTTATGGTTAAATTGTATAAAAATGCTTTAATAAAATGGTTAACGGAAATTGCAAAAAAATAAAGCCCAAAAGAGATTAAAGATTATGTTTTATCCATATTTGACTTTTAAGATTGAGAGCAAATTATCTTTTAGGCCTGTAAACATGTGTACTTTGCCCAAAAAAGACCTCCGCTGCTTCCATTACGGTTTCGGATAAAGTAGGATGCGGATGAATAGTAAGCTTAAGGTCTGTAGCATTAGCACCCATTTCAATGGCAAGTACTCCTTCCGCAATTAATTCTCCGGCACCGGGTCCGCAAATACCAACACCT
>JBJKQP010000186.1:0-3270 GCA_046705105.1 Ignavibacteriaceae bacterium
GCAATCATCAAAGCTATTCCGCCGGACAAAACAAATACCCACCAGCTTATATTTATTCTATATGCAAAATCATGCAGCCAGTTGTTCATAAAATAGAAAGCTACGGGAATTGCAATTAAATTTGCTATTAAGATCCATTTTAAAAATTCTTTTGAAAGCATAAACAATATTGAAGGCATAGATGCACCTAATACTTTTCTTATACCTATTTCCTTTGTCTTCTGTTCAATTAAAAAAGTAGCTAAGCCGAATAATCCAAGGCTGGCGATAAAAATTGCCAGCATTGAAAATAACAAAGCAATAATACCAATTTGCTTTTCACCCCGGTAAACTTCATTAAAAGAATCATCCATAAACCTGTAGCTGAACGGCATACCAACGGCCATGCTTTTCCATTTTTGTTCAACCTCGCTTAATATTGAAGGAATTTGTACGGCACTTACTTTAAAGGAAATAAGCCCGTTGCTCCTCTCCAGAACGAAACATAGTGCTCCTATGTCCTGGTGCAAGGACTCAAAATTAAAATCCTTAACTACACCGATTATTTTATATTTTTTAACTCTTCCCCCGCTAACCCAGGTATACAAGGTTTTGTTAATAGCGTTCTTGTAGCCCATTTGCTTAACAGCAGTTTCGTTAAGAATGACGGATGCGGAGTCCGTACTGAATTCCGGGGAAAAATTTCTTCCTTCAATTAATTTTATTCCGAGAGTCTTCAAATAATCATTATCTATTTTCCATCTTTGCATTGTAATTCCGCTTTCCGAAACCATCCCTGCCTCCCTGTAAAAAGCACTGAAGTTTCTTTCGGATGGAACCGGCAGAAAAGCCGATATAGTCCCGGATATTACTCCCGGCACTTTAAGCATTTCATTTTTAAATGCATTAATATTTTTGCCGAGCATATATGAATCGTTAATTATTAGTACCTGATCTTTTTGGTAACCTAGGCTTTTGTTCTGTATGTAATTTAGCTGCTTATAAATAATAATTGTTCCCGCTATTAAAATTATTGATGCGGCAAATTGAAAAATGACTAATGCACTTCTCAACGTACTGTTCTTGCTGCCGCGGGATAACTTTCCTTTTAATATTTCTCCCGGTTTAAACAATGAAAGGAAAAATGCCGGATAACTGCCTGCAATTAATCCGACTATTATAGGAAGGAAAAGCAGTGTGAGCAATACTGGAGCAGATAATAGAATGTTAGCACTAAGACTTTTTCCTGCTAATTGACTAAACAAAGGCAAAATATCAATTACTATTAAAACGGCTATTACAACCGCTGCCCCGGCCATTAAAATTGATTCCGTTAGAAATTGAAGAATTAAATTCCTGCGTTCGGTTCCAAGCACTTTCCTAATTCCTACTTCCCTTGCCCGGTTGGCAGAACCTGCCGTGGTTAGATTCATAAAATTAATACAGGCAATAAGCAGGATAAACAAAGCAACTGCCGATAAGATATAAACATATGCAATGCCACCGCTCGGACTCATTTCCTGAGCGCGGGTAGAATATAAATGGATATCCGTTAAAGGAATAAGCGTATGTTCAATCTTGTTGCCGGCTTTTTCAAATTCTTCTAAACTGGTAATTTGTAAGTGCTTTTTTGCATACGGGAATTCATATCTTCTGGTGAACTCAACGAAATTTTTTTCAAACTTTTTGTAGTCGGTTCCTTTCTTTAACAACAGGTAAGTATGAAAATTTGAAGACACATAGTTCCCCCATTCATAGTGTAAATTTTTTAACGGGAAAAGAAAATTAAAATTGAAGTGCGAATTAGCCGGCATATCTTTAATAACAGCCGTAATCTTAAACAAAGTATTTCCGTATATATTGGTTTGCAGGAATTTACCTACAGCATTATCGGTGTCGAAATATTTTTCAGCGATTGATCTTGTTATTACAACTGAGTGAGGAGCATCTAGAGCATTGTCAATATTTCCATAGAGAGCAGGTAAAGAAAATACTTTGAAGAACGTTGAATCAACAAGACCTATGTGTTGTTCGTTAAAGAACTGGTTACCTTTTTTTACCAAAATATTATTTAAGTAACTATAAATTCGCGTGTACTCTTCAACCTGCGGATAATCTTTTTTAAGCACCGGACCCATCATATCCGAGCATACCGGTATTTTTAATTCTGTTGCTCCGAATTTTAAATTCGTATTGATGCGGTATATCCTGTCTGCATTTTTATAAAACCTGTCATAGCTGCATTCATTATAGACATATAAAAAAATAAGCAGGCAGCATGCTATGCCTATAGTAAGTCCGCTAATATTAATTATGGAATACATCTTATGTCTAAGAAGATTCCTAACCGCTATTTTTAAATAATTTTTAAACACCTTTTAACCCTTTTAATTAGACTCACTTGTAAAAGAACGAAAATATATGATTATAAGAACAAGATTTATACCATTAATTTTAAATTATAAACATTGAATCGTAATCCGTTGCTGTTTCCGAAAATCATCTTAAAAGACCACTTATGGAAAGATTTGACAAGTAATAATATTTAGATAAAAATATACGCTATTTTAAGAACTAATTATAATGTCCGTTTACGAACGCTATCGTCCGAATATGGACGCTTAAATGGAAGCAATCCTATATTTATTTTCGTTTAATATTTATTCAATTAATGATTATGAAAAAAGTGAGTCTCTACATGATATGAAAAATACTATCTCATCCAAATATTATCGGTTTCCTGTTTTCTTATTCTACATTTATAAAATATTTTTCAGTTTACAGAAAAGTTATTATTTAACTTTATTCATACTTAAGCGACTCAACCGGGTTTGCTATTGCCGCTTTAATTGCGTGTGAACTAACAGTTAATAACGCAATAAGCAATGCTATTATTCCTGAAATAACAAAAACCCAAGGAGTTATATTTATTCTGTATGCAAAATCGTTAAGCCAATTATTCATTAAGTAATAAGCAACGGGCCATGCTATTATATTTGAAATTAAAACCCACTTGGTAAATTCTTTTGATAACATTGTCAGTAATTCGAATACGGAAGCTCCCAGTACTTTCCGAATGCCGATTTCCTTTTTCCTCTGTTCGGTAATAAAGGATGCCAACCCGAACAACCCGAGACATGCAATAAAAATTGCAAGGCCCGAAAATACAGTAGCAACTGTCCCTGCCCTTTCTTCGGATTTATAAAGGCGTGCTAAATCCTGATCAATAAAAGAAGAATATATCTCTTCCCCGCCGGTTATCTTCTTCCAGGTACTGTTAATGTATGCTAT
>JBJKQP010000187.1:0-7668 GCA_046705105.1 Ignavibacteriaceae bacterium
TGATATTCCCCCCTGTAGCGAACTAGTAGAAAAGCTAGTATATTAATATAAAATACTAGGAGGAATAGAAATGGAAGAAATAAAGAAGAGACGAGTATTTACTAGGGAATTTAAAGAAAATGCAGTAAAGCTAGTCATAGAAGGAAACCGGAGTGTACGTGAAGTATCCAAAGGCTTGGGTATAAATGAAAATTTAATATATCGTTGGAAAAAGCAATTTAGAGAAGATCCGGGAAATTCGTTTCCAGGGAAAGGACATTTAAAGCCTTATGATGAAGAAATAAGGCGCTTAAGAAAGGAATTGTCGGATGCAAGAGAGGAGCGAGACATATTAAAAAAAGCTGTGGGCATCTTCTCAAGAGTGCATCAATGAAATATAAATTCATATATGAGAATCAAGGAGAATATAAGCTTGGGAAGATGTGCCAAATACTGGAAGTATCAAGAAGCGGATATCATAAATATGTTCGCCGTAAATCAAGCCAAAGAAAGATAGAGAACATGCGAATATTGGAAGAAATAAAGCGAATATATGAAAGGAGCAGAGGAAGATATGGCAGTCCAAGGATCTACAAGGAATTAAGAAAGCAGGGAATAATATGTAATAAAAAACGAGTGGTTAGACTGATGCGAGTAAATGGTATAAGAGCAAAGACGAAGCGAAAATATAAGGTTACAACAAACTCGAAGCATAATTATGCGGTAGCAGAAAATATACTTCAGCAGAATTTTCAGACCAGTGGACCCAATAAAGTCTGGTTATCAGATATAACATACATATGGACAAATGAAGGCTGGATATATTTAGCATGTGTACTGGATTTGTACTCCCGCAACATAGTAGGTTGGAAAATGGATACAACCTTGAGCAGCTCATTGGTAAAGGCAGCCCTTACAGAAGCAATTGACAAACGAGGTGAAAATCCGGGATTGATATTCCATTCGGATAGAGGAGTCCAGTATGCATCCTATGATGTAAGAAATTACATAAAGGATCATAAGATGGTACAAAGCATGAGTCGTAAAGGTAATTGTTATGATAATGCGGTAATGGAAAGTTTTTTCCATACATTAAAAACAGAGTTAGTAAGCTCTGAAAATTTTAAGACGCGGCAAGAGGCTAAAATGAAGGTATTTGAATATATTGAAATATTTTATAACCGGCAGAGAATACATTCTTCATTAGGATTTTATTCTCCGGTTGAATATGAAAATAAATTTAATTATAAAAAAGTTGCTTAACTATTTGTTCGCTTTTGTGGGAAAAGATCAGAATCCCCCTAATATATTATAGAATAGTATAGTTCTTCTTAAATATTAATTATACGTTTATGTTATAAAATGGGAATATAAAAATGAAAAATCAGACATCATGGTTTGAGCAAGAAAAATTTTGGGAAGATGTTGAACCATTTTTGTTTTCCGAACAACTACAACGAGATGCAGTAGATGAAGTAAAAAATCTTATAGGATTATTGAAGATAAAGAAGAAGGATAGAATCTTAGATCTCTGTTGTGGAATAGGCCGGCACAGCCTAGAATTGGCACGCCGGGGATTTGAAGTTACCGGAGTCGATCGCACTGGTAATTATATAAAAAAAGCAAAGCAAGAAGCTGAACAAAAAAAATTAAAAATAGATTTTATTACTAGTGACATGCGAGAATATTGTCAACCCGATCGTTTTGATATTGTTATAAATATGTTTGGTTCTTTCGGATATTTTGAGAACGAAAGTGATAATAGGAAAGTGGTAAAAAATGTTCATGATTCACTTTGCAAGGGTGGTAGATTTCTAATAGAAACAATGGGAAAAGAGATTATAATGAGGGAATACAAAGCCAAAGATTGGTCCGAATACGGTGATATTTTAGTATTGACTGAAAGAAAACCAATTAATAATTGGAGCCGGATAAAAAACAGATGGATTGTAATAAAGGGCAATCAAAAAATTGAACACTCGTTTTCAATTCGCTCATATTCTGCAATAGAACTTTCTTCACTTCTATATGAATGTAATTTTACTAATGTTCAAGTATGGGGAGACTTAGAAGGTATTGAATATAATAATGAGGCAAAAAGATTAGTGGTTATCGGATATAAGTAAAAAAAAATTTTTTTTTGTTAGTAAAAGGTAGTTTTCTTGATCTTTTGACTTAATCCTCCAAATGCCGGGTCCAATAGGATTCTCTTATTATCATTCCATTTTACAAAAATCCTTAATCCGCTTTCGTTAAAATTCGGCGGACATGAGGAATTTATTTGAGGTCATTAAATATGGTAAGCAATTTCAACGAATAAAATTATGATACTTAAATAACATTGCGTTTAATCCTTATTAACAATTATTTACTATTTCATTTTGCATTCTAAATCACAAATTATTTTACTTTTTAACCTGAGTTTGTTTTGCGGTCTTTTCATTATAAAAATATACATAAATAAACATCTATTCCTTGTCCTAATTTTGGGACATTTAATTATAAACATAAGGAGAATAGCTAATTGCAGCAGAGGATGATGTCCGTAACGCATCAAAGCAATTCTATAATGCTTTAACCGAAATGTCAAAGGGGAATGCGGAGCAAATGGGAGGAATTTGGGTGAATGATGAAAGTGCAACAGCTATGCACCCGATCGGCGGACGGGATGTCGGCTGGAAGGCAGTCAATAATTCGTTTGAACAAGTTGCCGGACTTGCAGCTGAAGGTAGTGTCGAATTGAAGGAGTAACTAATTCGTATAGTGGGAGATGTGGCTTACGAAGTGGGTACTCAATCCGGCGGATGTTCCTTTCCCTTAAAAGAATGGAAATGAAAGTTAAAGAAACAAGAAGTAATAATAAATTTTTTCTTAGTGTAATGCGCCAGAGGGGAACGGGGAAAAGCGACAATGGCGAAACCACTACTTTGTGGAAGGGCATGTGTCTATCCATGTTAATAGAACTTCGGCAGGTAAACTGACAAAAAATTATAATTTCTCAACTTTTACCATTACATTAATATTAGTTACTTTAATATAATCTTGCCCATTATTAGTAATAACTTGAGCAAAAGGTGCATATTCATAATAGGGATAGTTTTTAATTTCTGCCTGTTGCCATTTACTACCGTTTTCGAACTCAAATATTGTATCTAAATTATAGAAACCATTGAAGGAACCTTTGAGCCGACCCTCTTCTTTTATTGAAACATCCATAAATAGTTTCCCAAATTATTTTTAATTAACTAAATAATACTAAATTAATTTAATAGAAAGACAATAAAAAATTTCCTAAGTATAACTAAAAGGTAAAGATATAATTTTTAAGAAATTCTTTTATCTTTTTATCAGGTAAAAAGGGCTCATTCGGAGATACAAAAGGAACAAAAAGTCAATACCTGCATTCTCTCGAAAGCTTTCGGGGTACATCGGGCAGGCTCCGCCACAGGAGGACAGGTTTAAGTTGTTTTAAAATCTTCATAACCTAAAAGCTTTTTAACAACATACAAAGAAACACAACGCTGAACCGGCATTGGAGCGAAATTATTTTTGACTTAACTTATAAAATTACTTCCAGTATTTACAGAACAATGATACCACCGATATAGTACCTAAAAACTTCCTAGACAAGGGTAAGCCTATATGTAAAGCAAAACATTCTACTTTTTGTTGGGATTATTTACTTATTATTATGTTAATACCTGGCAAGTGTTAATTTAAAAATTATGATGAAAGCCGAAATATTTTTTAACTAATAAATAAATTAATTTATTCGATAATAATTACAGAGATACTGCTTGCTAAATACAGGGTTGATGTTTGTGGGCGAAAGACTAATAAATACGAATCGAAACTAATATTTATTAAAAACAAAGTATAAGATTTTTTAGAAATAAGTTCTTCCTAGTAAGTATTAGTTAGGTCTTTACTATAAAAGCTGCATATATAATTTTTATCTTTAAGTAAAGGATAATAATATAGTGAGAAAATTAATTTATCTTATCATTTTAATTTCTTTTTTCGGCTGCAATACAAATAAGAATGCAGGCATAGTCCTTAAAAAGGGAAAGGCAATCATTGAAGGCAAAGTCCATAATTTTAAGGAGAACAATAGTGTATTACGTTTAACTGCCGACGGTGTTGTTAATAATATTGAACAAACTACAATACTAGATTCTTTGGGAAATTTTAGATTTGTAACTGATATTTACTATCCTCAGGATGTAAGTATATTTTTTGAAAATGAAGTTGCAACTTTATACATCGAACCGGGCGACAGTTTATTCTTAGATATAGATGCAAACACATTTAAAAAAAATCACTACCCGTATTATAAAGTTACCGGTCTAAATTCTTCCACTTCGAAAAATATTCGGGATTATTTTCTATTTCATAATCCATATACTTATAGACCGGTATATAATAAATCGATTAAAGAATATTTAGATGACTTGAAAAACCAGATGAATATTGAAGATTCGATTTTAAATAAGTTTTGTATGAAAGAAAATCCGACCAATAAATTCAAGTATTGGGCACGAAATTTTATAAAATACAGCTTGGCTAATTATTTACTCGATTATTTTGCATATTATGATATGCATTATAAACAATATAAAACCAAAATATTTAATACCAATCTGTTTCCGGTTGATAAAGACTCTGCAATTGTTTGTTTTTTATATATAGCTCACTTGTCCAATTATGCTATCGCTAAATATATAATGAGTGACTCTACTATCGTTCAATTAAATAAGAAAAAAGAAATTAGAAAAGCTTACAGCAGAGTTTTTGATAATATTGTAAAAAATGAAAAACCCGGATTAAGCAGAGATATAATGATTTATAAAATATTTCATGGTTTTTATAACTACAGGTCTCCCGACATTCCTTTAGACAGTGTAGCGGCAATGTGGAAAAGTTATAAAAAGTACTTAAACAATCCTGTACTGATTAAAACTGTCAGCGAAGATTTGCTTAATTCTAAAAAGCAGATAAATGAAAAGGATAATTCAATAGATTCAAATTTAGTATTAAAGTATAAGTCGGTGGGAAAATTTTTCGAAACACTTCATTCCAGACACAAAGATAAAATTATTTATATTGATATATGGGCAACCTGGTGCGGTCCCTGCCGCGCCGAAATACCGTTTTCAATTGTTCTGCAAAATCATTTTAAGAATAAACCGGTAGCATTTGTTAATTTGTGCTTTAATTCAGATAAAAAAGAGTGGGAAAAGGCAATTGCGAAAGATAATATCAAAGGTGATAATTATTTCCTTAACAGCGATGAATCAAAGTTATTTAGAGGCGAGTTAAAGTTTGTTGGTTTTCCAACTTATATGATAATGGATAGAAAAGGGAAATTAATAAATAAGAATGCACCGAGACCTTCTGACGGAAATGAGATTGAAAATATGTTAGCCAAATTGATAAAGAAATAGTTCTTTCACCGGTACCGTTTATAAAACATTTGGCAAGTGTTCATGCTAAAATTTTGTGAAAAAGCTGAAACATTTATTTTTTTTAGGAATTAATTAAGTACTATCTCATAAATTTCATATGCTCTGTAATATAAAGACAGGACTAATATTTAGGGGTAAACTAATCATAAATTCAATTCGATAATATATACATAGTAATTAAAAGTCATTACTTAATCCTACGTAAATTTACAATTATTAAAATATCAAGAGGAAAATAATATGCGCTATTTCACCTACATTATAATATGTTTTCTTCTTGTTTTTTCAACGCAATCTTTAGCGCAAACCAAAGCATCAACAAATCTTTTCTTTAATGCCGGGCTTGCATTTCCTTCTATGCCCAAAGACTTTTCAAATTATTGGGAAACGGGATTTAATTTTGGTGCCGGCGTTGGTTTTCCTCTTTCAGAATCAATTACTCTAATCGGTGCAATTGATTACAATACTTTTCCTCTTAACAAAGATAATTTTCTTAAGGCTTTTGGTCTTAGTGGAAAGGGAGTATCATTAACAGGCGGAGCAACTTCTATAATTAGTGTTTCAGGCAATTTTAAGCTATTATTAAACATAACACAAAATACAGTTGCACCCTATGTCATCCTTGGATTAGGTTATTTTTATCTATCAGATGCCGATGTTACATTAGGTTACCAGAGTCATTCCGAATCATTAAAAGGTACTTCAGAATCAGCTTTTATTTTACTCCCCGGAGTGGGAATTCAAATTCCGATTGGAGCAACCGAATTATTCATTGAAGGGAGATATAACCTTGCATTCACAAATAATGAAAGCACTGCTTACATTCCTATAAAACTTGGGATACAAATAAATATTTAAAATTTGTCATTCAGAGTTGAGCTTCTAAAAGAGTTTTTCATTAAACACTATTACTTTCCTAGTAGATCCGGGGTTAAAGCTGGCGAACCACCACTATGTGGCAGATCGGGAGAAAATAAAAATCCAGTAATTTATTGGCTTCAGCCAAAGCAAAAATATTTCTTCTTTTTGTTTTGTAATTAGAACAACGATATTTCCTTTCTTCCTAAGAAAAGATTGGAATAATTAAATGGAAAAATATTATACGACACTGGTTTGTTTAAATGGTCATTGTATTGATAATTACTATGAGTATACGGACGAAAATAGCATTTATTACAAAAAAGGTAATACTAATAATCAATTTTCCGAAATATGTGGCGAAGTAATTATCTCGCAATGTCCTGAATATGAGACTCCGATAAGGGGCAGTTCTCCTTATTCAGTTCTTACAAATTCTAAATGTTCTCCCCAAACTATTGTTATAATTGTGGCAAACCATTTCCTTGCTTGAAATAAAGATGAAAACAGCACTTGAATAGGTTGAATTAGAGGAAGCGTTAAATAAAGAATAAATAACGAACTTAAAAATTTATACCAAAGTCATAACAACCTATACTCCTAATGCACAAGTGAGCGCCAAGAGAATTAATATTCTACTAAGAAAGATCAAAGTCAATTCACTTCCAGCAATTCGTGCTCTTTTTGTAGAGATTGCTAGTGAAACAGCAAAAAAAATTATTATGGATACACATCCTTGAACTTCAAATTATTTTATAGACTCTTGAAATGCTTTACAAGCAGCTCATAGAAGATTTTCACGAAGTACTCCTATTAAAAAAGCTTCTTTGCTTGTTTGTATTTAGCTTATTTATTATAAGTTGTAAACTCTTTTAACTACAGCGCGGGCAGGGGCTCCTTCAGAGCCGGTAATATTGATTGGCAGGCAAATTAAATCATATAAGCCTTCCGATACATTACTTAACGACAGGCCCTCAATTATCCAAATTTCAGAACTAAGAAGTATCTTATGAACTTCTTCTCCGTTACTTAATCCTGCAATTGATAAATAATCAATTCCTATTGTTTTAACTTTTTTCTCTGCAAGATACTCTGCCGATTCGGTAGTTAAAAATACATAATCGTCAATAAAGTCTTTCATGCTCCAATCAATCAAAGAGTTGCGGGTTTTAAAAAGCAGGCGATCGTTCTCTTCAATTTTGTGTGTCTTCAATTCCTCAAGCTTAACGGACTCTTTATCCTTTATCTCAATAACTTTTGCTCTTCCGACTACGGCATTAAGAGGAAGAGTAGAAATATCTTTAGCATTATCAATAAAATGAAGCGGAGCATCCATATGTGTTGAAGTGTGGGCACTCATTGATAT
>JBJKQP010000188.1:0-4003 GCA_046705105.1 Ignavibacteriaceae bacterium
TAATACTTAAAATAAATAACCGGCTGTAATTGTGCGGATTGCACTTGAACAATTAATATAATCATTAATGCAATTAACAGGGCCTGCACGTAAACAGGTGAAGAAGCAATCCGTTCTTGAATTTTTAAGTCTACTTTTTTCGGAATGAAATGCAAAATGTATCCCAAAAGAATTAAGTAGAATACTTTGTGATATGCCACTATCCATTGAAAGAAAACTGCACCGTGGAAAAATGTAAAAATCTGATGGAACACATTTAAAGCAGTTTGAACGGAGCCCGCCCTGAAAAAGATAAATGTAATTACAACAAGGTGAAAAGTAATTATTGTTTGAAATACCTTTAAAGTTTTGGTCCCGCTTAGTTTTACTTTTTTATAAAACGCATTTCTAAATTTTTGCGTAAGAAGAGAGACAGCGAGGTATGTGCTGTGAAAAAGCCCGAATATAACAAACGTCCAGTTAGCTCCGTGCCAAACACCTACGGCAACAAAAGTAATAAAAATAGCAATTGCGTTGCCGTAAACTCTTAGTCTTCTAAATTTCATCTGCAAAGGTTTGAATAGATAATCAAGCAGCCAGGTGGATAAAGAAATATGCCACCTTCTCCAAAAGTCGGCAATGCTTGTTGCTCTGAACGGGATATTAAAATTATCCATAAGCTTAAAGCCGAGAAGCAATCCTATTCCCAGAGCCATATCCGTATATCCGGAAAAATCACAATAGAGTTGAAGTATATAAGAATAAGAAGCTAAAAGATTTTCAACACCGGTAAATCTTAACGGGACCTGAAAGACTCGGTCTACAAAATTTATCCCTATATAATTTGCAATTACATTCTTTTTAAATAACCCTGTTAGAATAAGAAAGACAGCTCTGCCCATATCTTCTTTAGTAACTTTAAAATCATCTTTAACCTGCGGTAAAAAGGCTGCTGCTCTGTCTATTGGTCCTGCAAGAATATTCGGGAAGAAAAACATGTACAGGCAAAAATCCCTTAGACTGTCCGTAGGTTCCAAAGTGCCTATAAATAACTCAATAGTATAGCTCATCGCTTTAAAAGTATAGAAAGAAATTCCGACCGGCAGCAAAATATTCAGCGGATTAAAGTGCCCGGCATGAAGATCATTCAATATTTGCAGGAGGAAATTTGTGTATTTAAAATAAACCAATAAACCAAGGTCAATTATAACGGCAGCAATAAACAACAGCTTTTTAGCATTGTGGGATTTTGCTTTGTAAAGCCAGTTGCCGAAGTAAAAGTTTATAAAAGTAGAGAAGAATAAAAGGAGGAAAAAATATCCCGAATTTTTATAGTAGAAAAAAAGTGAGAATAAAATTAAGGTGTAAATTTTTAAGCTCTTGCTTCGTGCAACAACTCGGTAAACAATTAATAAAGCAAGAAAGAAAAAAAGGAAAAAGCTTGTGCTGAAATAAAGCGGGTTATATCGATCGTATACAAATAAATGCAGTAACTTATTAAAATCTATACTTTCGAACATTCGGCTTTCAATTTTGTAAATAGGTCTTTTAAAACATACCGGTTTACTAAAGTTAATATATAATTAAGCGGCACCTTTTAGCTTTGAATCCACAAGCTGCTGCAGTTCCCCGATATTTTTTACTCTCAATATTTCGAGACCTTTAAAATGTATATTATAATTTTGTTCAACAGCTAAGATAACATTTATATGGCTGAAAGAGTCCCACCCCGGAACCTGGTTAGCTGTTGTATCATCTTTAATATCAAAATCGTCAAGGTTTAATTCATTAAGAATAATTTTCTTCAGCTTTTCGGAAATCATTTTTAACCTTTACAAAAATTAAATACTTTATTTATAATTATCGTAAGCTTTGATAATAGCATGAACCAGCATGTCACCCATTTTGGCAGCACCCTGCCATGACGGATGAGTGTAATCCATCAATGCCAGAGGAGGGTTAGCGTGGACCCATGCTTCCATAGAATTATAACCGCCCATAGCTTCAAACAAATTCCAGAAAGCTATTCCGGTTTTCTGCACTATTTGCTTTTGCACTTTTATTAAAGCCGGAACAGCCGGATCAGTTACAAACCTTGTACCTCTTTTTATACTTTTATCGCCGCAGCCCATCATTAATATACTTGTCTTAGGAAAGATTTTTTTCAGGTTATTAATTACGTTTATCATCTGGTTTTCATACCAGGCATTGTCTTGTGAACCGAATGTTACTTCATTACCGCCGAATGTTAAAATAATTAATTTATAATTAAGCAGTGAAGCAAACTGCTTCAAATAAGCATCGGGAATTTTTTCGAATCCGAGCCCGGTGTTACCGCGCCACGGAAAATTATCCACATAAACACCGTTTCCGTTTTCCAGGCTCACTCCGTAAAAATAAGCCTGCTTATCCATGGTTGCGGTTATTTTAATCGATTTTGCCTTTCCTCCGGGAGCACTTAAATATAATTGCTGTACATCCTTACCGGTTTCAAGGTTTATAGATTTCTCCGGGCTGTTATCAAAAGAATATTTTATAGATGAATTTTGTGCGTCACTGTAAAACAACCTTACAGTACCAAATGTACTTAAATAAGGCATCCAATCGGTAGTCTCATATTTTACCCAGCTTCCGCTTTGGGGAATTGCAACGAATCCGCTTATACCGAGAGGCAAATTCTGAGGGTTGCCGGTAAGCACTGAAACCGTTTTCCAGTTATCCGAAAATGATTGTTTGGTTGTTGTCCTAAAGGTTATATCCTGAGAAGTAATCGATAGATAACCGACACCGTTGCCGCCGAATTTTTTCTGAAGTACTTCTCTTATGTTTGCCGTAATAGCATCGCCTTCAATCCCGGAATCTCCAAAATGCGCAACCCTGATCTTTTCACTTTTAGAAGATTTAAGTGCGCTGAAAAAATATTTCATCTGTTCCAAATTTCCTGTAATGGGTACATCTTTAAAATCCGGCTGCGGATACGGACTAAAATCATTGGAAGGATTTTCAAAGCTACTTTTATTATTCTTAAATATTTTCTCAATCAATTCCAGCGAAACATCTCCCAGAAAAGAAGAGTTATTCACCTTGATATTAAAAGTTTTATTTACTTTTGTTGTGCAGGTTTTCTTAACGGTAGCTTGTGAATTCAAATTGTTAATATTTCCCGGAATACTGCCAAGTAAAGAATCGGGTTTAATGTCCATAAAAAGGTCTACTGGTTTTATCTTGTATCCAAAAATATTTACGCCATTCAAGAAACTAGATAATATTATAACCAAAACAATAGACAAAGCAATAAGAATTACAGGATTATTCTTTATATCCTTAGATGGCATAAAACATAGTTCCTTTCAATTTATATCTATCTTCATTTTAACATGTTAAAATAATTTCATAATAAAAATATAATGGAAATTTGTCCGCAAAAGATTGGGATAAAATATATTTTTGGTTTATTATTAGCAATTTTTATACCATTTTGAAACGTTTAATAAAGTTATCTTTATTAATATAAACAGGATAAAATTGAGATAGATTTATCATTTTAAGAATAGCATATACTTTCTATAATAAATTTGTATTAAAAAATAGTCAAATTTATTTATATTTTGAATGCATTGGTAAAATATTTTATTAATTCACAATACACAAAACCTTGAATGTTGATTTATAAAACCTTTAAGGCTGCTTTATTTATATAAAAATTATTGGATATTATGAAACAGGTACAAATAAAAGTTTTTGAGAAGTATTCGCTTTTAATAAAATGGGATGATAATTCCGAATCTAAAATAGGACTTAAATTTTTGCGCGACGAATGCCCGTGTGCTTCATGTAAAGGTGAAACAGTTTTATTAAAAACTTACCGCCCCGCAAAACATGCAAAGGAAATACCCGGTATGTATAAAATTATCGATATTCAAACCGTTGGCGGCTACGCTATTCAAATTACATGGAAAGACGGACATAACACCGGAATTTATACATGGGAATATCTTCAGCAGCTCGGACGAGATCAAAATAA
>JBJKQP010000189.1:0-4244 GCA_046705105.1 Ignavibacteriaceae bacterium
CCGTATCATTAGGCTGTATATACGTTGCAATCACTTTTGGCGGAAGCTTTTCGATTGATGTACCAATACCGCCGGTAAATCCGCCGTAATTCTGAACAAAATTGAATCGTGCATCTCCGGGAGCTTGATTACGCGAATATGAATAAGCTAATGTTGCATGAACCCCGAAAAATGGTATAGATACATCTGTATTTAGAAGGCTTGTTAGTGAGTTCAGCTTTGTATCGTTGCCGTATAATCCATAATTAAGCTCCCTAGAAGCAGCTAAAATATTTGCTGTTTCATCACGATTGGTTGACCTTGTGTCGCTGTAGGTCATTATATTCTCAAAACCTATTTTCACATTTTTAGCCTTATAATCCATCACCAAAGTACCATCATCCCGCCTTTTAATTCTATAGGTATCCGTAAGAGTTAAAGCATCCAAATTAGGTAGTGTAGACTCTCCGACATTCACATTTACATCGTTTACAGTATAATCTGCGCCGAAATCCTGTTCACTTAGATTGCGCCTCTCTGCAGACCCTTGTATGAAGATACCGAGGTGATTGTTGAAATAGCGATTTTCAATTGATGCTACATATTTATAATCATTGGCAACATTTTTTAGCTGATTGTATTCACCTTGAGCGAGAAGGCCGATTCTAGGTATTAAGTTGTGAGTGCTTTTTTGTGCCGTCCTTAAATTAAAATTTACAACACCGCCTATTGCGGCTGCATCCATATCGGGTGTAATTGCCTTAATAACCTCGATGCCGCCAAGGCTGCTTGATGAAATCATGCTTAAATTCACTGCTCTGTCACCTATAGAGCTGTTAGTTGCAGTACTATTTAGATCCGTACCTGTAAGAAGATTTCCTGAAGCAGTATTACTAGGCAATTGAATTCCGTCAATAGTTATTTCATTATATTGAGGCGCAAGACCCCGAATAACGACCTGGGTTGCTTCACCGCCTTTTCTAACAAGTGATATACCCGGCAGCCTGCCTACAGAAGCTGCAGCATTTGCATCCGGCAGTGTTTGTATTTTAGCAGCAGATACTACATTCTCAATATTGCTGGATGTTAATTGCTTATTAATTGCCGCATTTTGGCCGCTTGCCTGTGCTGTTACAACAACTGTTTTTCCCTTTATACCTACCGGTTCAAGTTTAAAATTTTGTTCTAAAGTAAGGCCGGCTCTTACTGTAATATTTACCGTTTTGGATTTATAGCCTAAATAAGATGCCCGAAGTTTATACTTGCCCGGAGGAACGTTTTCAATAGTATATTTGCCGTTGTTACCTGTTGCTGCTCCCATACTTGTCTTGACGAGAATTACGTTAGCACCCGGTAAAGCTTCTCCTGTGGTAGCATCTCTAACGTAACCTTCAATTTTTGTACTGGCTGCAAGAATAGAATTGGTTGCTAAGAAAATAACAAGGACAATTAAACCAATTGTAAAAATCATTCTGCGCATAATATGCTCCTTTAATTATATTTTTAATCATGCAACTTTATTTTCATAAATTTCTTGTCTTACAAAACTGCAAGCGCCAAGTACCGCCGCTTTACCGTTTTGCAGACCGGATTTTAGAATTTTTATTTTATCTCTATAAATACTAAGTACATATTTTTCGAAATAATTTTGTACCGGTTTCATAATTAAATTATCTGCTTCTACCAATCCGCCGAATAATATTATTGCTTCCGGGTTGAAATAAGAAACCATGTTTGATAAAGCATTGCCGAGAATATCCGCCGTATAATCGAAGGCTTTTAATGCAACAGGATCTTTATTTAAAGCAGCTTTGGTAATTTTCTCGCCGGTTAACGAATTATAATCAATATCCCGTAGCTCGCTTTTATCGCTTAACTCACAAAGGAGTTCGAATACCGTCCTCTTTAAACCGTTAGCGGATATATAAGTCTCCAGGCATCCTCTTTTTCCGCAATGACATTTACGGCCGTTTAATTCAATTATTGAATGTCCGACTTCACCGGCAAGCCCGTTTTGACCATAAAGCAATTGACCGTTAACAACAATTCCGCTTCCTACTCCGGTACCAAGAGTTAAAACGATAAAGTTTTTCATACCGGCAGCTATACCGAACTGCTGCTCTCCTAATGCCGCAGCATTAGCATCATTTAAAAAGACTACCGGAACATCGAAGTATTTTTTTACTTTTTCTGATAGGTTTACTCTTCCCCAGTTAAGATTAGCTGCAGTTTCTATTACACCTGTTAAATAGTTTACTCCCGGTGCGGAAATTCCAATCCCTTCAATATTATATTTGCCTGTAAATCTTTCCGAATAATGTCTTATATTTTTATTTAACCTTTCAAGTAAATTGTCAATACCTTTTTCTGCCTGTGTAGCAAATGATTTTTCAAAAAGATAATTATTGCCGGAATCTACAAAGCCGAGGACAGTATTTGTCCCTCCTATATCAATGCCAATGCTTATAAACTCTTTTTCCATATTATTTTATATATATTTAAATGTTTAACGTTTAACATTTCTTTGTATAATTGATCATATAAACTCTTAAGCAAATCATTTTTTAAAATGGGTTTTCTTTGGCCTTTCCAATTTGCATAACACTTATGAATAAATTAAATAACATTTCTCAATTAATTTGCGGCTAATAAAACCTAATAAGCAGCATTATAAAATTATACGGTAACTTTACCTAAAACCGGTGTTTGGAGTATTGGAGTAATGGAATAAATATAAAAATTCCATTATTCCTAAAACTGCTAAACATGAGCTATCCGGTAATCTTATAACCGTCAAAATTATTTAACTAGCTGCATTTGCAGTGTTAAGCAGCCTGGGTCTAACTTTTAAAGACGAAGGCAGTACTTTAATATTATTTTCCCTTCCGAAATAATTTCTTCGGGATACGAATTGAATAAGTTCCCGGGAAATTAAGTGCTGCAAGTATGAAATTCTTGCGCCGAGAATAATTGAGCCCGGATCTATTAATTTAATTATATTTTCAAAACCGAGGATTCTTAATTCTTTAAAGCATTTTTGAATAAACTTCACGGAATTTTGAGACAGAGTCTCTAATGAAGATTCGATAATTAAACAGCTGTTGATATCAGCAATTGCAAATCGTGTTATGGCGTGAGCTAAATTTATTGCACCAATAAAAGGTTTACTTTGTTTAAGAGATAAGTTTAACGGATTTTTTACGATACATTGTTCTTTTATTCCCTCCTCCTGTGTCAAATCCTCTTTTAATAATTCGGAAATTATGCCGGGACCTAAACTTTTATTTAATCCTGATATTTTATTCCGGTATATAGGATGTTTGAGCCTAATAGTATTAAGTATAAGTCCGCGGTTAAAAATGCGAAATACTTTTAAATTACCTATAAATTTTCCAGGAGTATCAATATCCATACATTAAATAATATCCACTTATTATTTAATAAATAGTTGGTTGCCAAAACGAACGAATAATAATAAGAATTTTCTTGCTGATGTCAAAACCGGTGTGTTGCAATTAACATTGTTTTAATAATAAAGCATATAGTAAAATAAAGTTTTGTAATTATTTCATTCTATGGATATTTTTTGATATCCTAATTATTATATAATAAATTTTACTAACATAAATCTTTTATTTATTTAAATTTAAATAAAATTACGATCCGGAGAGCTTCTTTTCCGAAATCCCTATATTTTTTTGTAAATTAATATTGAAAAAAGATGTTAATCCTAGGAATATCTGCATATTACCATGATAGCGCAGCCTGTCTTGTAAAAGACGGGGAAATAATTTCTGCTGCGCAGGAGGAAAGGTTTACAAGGAAAAAGCACGACTTTAATTTCCTGTCTAATGCAATTCAATTCTGTCTTAACCATTCCGGTATTACCTCATCCCGGCTAGACCTGGTTGCATTTTACGATAAGCCTTTCTTAAAATTCGAAAGGCTTCTTGATACATATTTAAGCTACGCACCGGTTGGAATTAAATCATTTGTCAAAGCAATGCCTCTTTGGATAAAGCAAAAGTTCTGGATGAAGGATTATATTCAAAAAGAGTTGGACTACAAGGGAACAATAATATTTCCCGAACATCACTTATCCCATGCCGTTTCGGCGCTCGCACCTTATATTTATTCTATTTTTTAATGTTCTAATATCATCTTTTCAAATGATTCAATATTTCTCGTTTTAGGTTATTTGCTTCCGGGTAATTAGATTGAACGGTTAGACATTTATTAACCATGGTAAATGCTGTTTTAAAATC
>JBJKQP010000190.1:0-3599 GCA_046705105.1 Ignavibacteriaceae bacterium
ACAGTTACCTTTGTAGGCGGAACACCCATATAATGATTTAGAATATCTTTAATCGTGTTTACTACATCTTCCTCATTCCATGCATTTTCTTCTTTCACACTATTAAGATAATTTTTCATTTCCGCAAACATCTGCCTGTGGTCATAAAACTTTTGGCCGGGCAGTAAACCGGTATAATCATTTTCAGGTACAATGCCGTACTTCTTCCAGATACGCGGAACTGCGTTAGCTTCAGAACCCTCGCCGAATTTGGAATCGCCGCGTTCTTCTACAAAACGTTTTGCCTTTTCTACATATTCCCAATAATCCGTATACATTTCGGAAAGCATTAGTTTCCTTTTGTGAATTCTGTAAACTTCCGATTCAAAAAACGAAGTTGTTGAAAAATCCCAGCAAGTGCCGGTCCAGCCTTGAGATACGGGAGGATTGAACCAATACTTCGTAAATTCATCGACTGATTTCGGGATTTCAACACCTGTAAGGTCTGCCTTAAATACTTTGTGTTCCTTTTTAGGTTTTGCTATAAATTCATCCGCACTTTTCCGGATTTCATTAAAAAATTCGTTTTTGGGGGTAACAAATTCACCTTTGTTACGGCGTTCTTCCTGGGCAAAAAGTATGCTGCTGAGAAGAAGGATAGATAGAACTAAAGAAACAGAGAAGTAAGATTTCATCAAATACCCTTTAGTAAAAAAATGTTGATTATTTATACGATTGTAAAATCATATATAAAATTAATAATATTCTGAACATGTATCCAAAAGAAATTTTTTCATTTATCTGGCATAGAAGATAAAAATGATTTATTATAGTAATAGTTATTAATAAATTCTTATTATCTATTTTATAAAAACTTTTATTATGAAGCTAAAATATCCTCTTTTAAGTTTGTTAATAATTTGTTTTTTATTTAACAACTCCTTCTCGCAAAGACGTCAGCATTATTATAAGCTTGTCGGCAAATGGGAATTTATAAACCAATACAACGACAGGGGCCTAATGATGGAGTTGAAGCCGGATCATACTCTTACAATTTTAATGGTACTTGCAAATAATTATAAATACACAGTTAAGGGGAATAAAATGATAACATCATTAAAGCAAGACAGAACCGGAAAGGTTATAAAGGATACAGCAACCATTCGATTAACAAAAAGCTCTTTAATAACCACGCGTTTTAGCAGCGGCAAAAAAGAAAAAACCGTCATGATTAAAATGCGCAAAAGCAGAACAGGCAGAAAAACTATTGTCGGAAATTACACGTGGAAGTATCCGGGCGGCAGACGGGCTTTTTCAAGATTTACTAAAGACGGCAACTGGTTTTTACGTATTCCTGTTCAAACAATAAAAGGGAAATATTCCGTTAAAGACAGCATAATTACATTTACTTATACGAGTCCCAAAAAATTTGTTGAGAAACAAAAATACCGCTTTAAAGAAAATACATTAATTCTAACAAGTGAAAAAACCGGAAAAGATGAACAGTACCAAAAAATAGATTACTTCCCAGGCAGATAATCATTAAGAACATATAAAATATTCCCGTTTATTTTTTAGAAATAATTTTTACTATAATAATAAATGCAGCCAATGCAATTAACATAGCAAGGCCGGCCGGGCGACCAAAGTTAATGGTCCATCCAACCCCATATCTTTTAGGAACCCAAATTGAAGGGTCATGAGGATTATAATAAATCATTCCTAACTTCCAGTAAGAATCATCATCAACATTATTAATACCTTTGGCAGGTTCATTCATTTTAATTTTTAATCTGCTGCCGGACTGCCCGGTTTTTACTGCTAATACTGTTGCGCTAAGTAAAATTAAAAGCGGGATTGCAACATTAAAGTCTTTAAAAATATTACCCGGAATAATTACAAGCCTATTCACATTCAATGAAACAAAGAGCATCCATGTTACAAGGAGTGTGCAAAGAATGATGGCATAATCCGACCAGATAAGCCTGAAATGCCTGTCTTTTAACCTTGATGTTTCCGGCCAATTGGAATCTATTTGTTGCCTGGATGTTTTAATTGAAAAATATATTGCAATAAACATGCATAAAAGGAAGGCAGAAATCAGCGGTATTAGTATAACATGCAAAAAAGATTTATTCGCCATTTGAGTAGCTATGCCCTGCATGTTATAATGCATTGCTATCTCACCGGGTATTTTATTATAATTTACAAGCAATATTATAATATTTAAAACTATTATTATTAGCGAGGGAAGGAACCACCAAATAGATATAAGAAATTTTCCTTCCCGGAATTTTGTATCAACAGTTAACAGCTCTTTAGCAGGTTTGATATTCTCATGGCTTAATAATTCACTTTTTAATTCTTTAGCTTTTTTATTATAAACTACATAAATAAAAAATGATAAAAGAACCTCTGCGAAAATACCGATGGTAAAATATACACTGCGAGAGGTACTAAATAATAACAGTCCGAATGCAATAAGAAACGGAATAATAATTGATAAGTATACATGCTTGAAATTTTTTTTAAGTTTGTCTGTTTCGGGGTGTACAAGTATTTCATTCGGAAACCGTGAACCGAAAATAATATTCCCTTTTAATAGGAAAGGAATTACATAGTCTATGAACCCTATTAATACCATTATTAAAAATGAAAACCAGAATATATTTTCATTTGCTTCCATTGATTTTACCCTTTATTAAAAGCTAAATAAATTTTTTTGCATCCCTCAATAAAATCTTTTTCTTTTATTCCCCTGCAGTACGCTTCAGCAATTAAAGGTTTAATAATATTAGGTATTTCTTTTAAAAAATCCGGTTTACTCATTTGGGAAAGCTTGTTTATTACAACACCTTTTCTTTTATGAACTACAACAAAACCGTCATTCTTTAATAGAGTGTAAGCTTTGTTAATTGTATGCATATTTACGCCGATATCCTTTGCAAATTGACGTACGGAAGGTAAAGTCTCACCTTCTGCAAAACTCCCGGAAGCTATTCCTTCTACAATCTGATCTTTAATCTGTACATAAATCGGAACTTCCGACTCAAAATCTATTTTGATAATCATATCTTTTTGTTATATTTGTTCTATTAAAGATAGAACATATATAACAAATTAACAATACCTTTTAATAAAAATATTTGGGAAATCCCAAGGGGTATACATATGAAAACATTATTTCGTTTCTTTATCTTTGCGTTAATTATAGCTTCCTTTCAATCTTTTAATAAAAGTTTTGCAGGCTCAAATAATAAAGTTACCGGAACCTGGCGCGGCAAGCTTAAAGTTTCGGGAGTAACATTAAGAATTGTTTTTAACATAAAAGAAACCGATAAGGGAATATTATCTGCTACTATGGAAAGTCCCGATCAAACAACACAAAAAATACCTGTGGATTCCGTAATATTTAATAGCGGGAATGTTAAATTGGTGATAAATTCAGTTAACGGATATTACGATGGTAAACTTAACTCATCGGATTCAACTATTAGCGGTACATGGCACCAAAGAGGTTTATCTGTGCCTCTTGATCTAAAGAAAGCAAACTTAATTGAAGAAGCCCTTCAGAAGGAGAAAACGAAACCCATTAACAAAGCTGAAATTAAAGCCATTAC
>JBJKQP010000191.1:0-10574 GCA_046705105.1 Ignavibacteriaceae bacterium
TTTATTACAATAAACCGGACGGCCTATGCGGCAACGACGACTGCGGACAGATGTCTGCCTGGTATATTTTCAGCACAATCGGGTTCTACCCTGTTTGCCCATCGGATAATTATTATGTTATCGGTACACCGGGTACCAAGGAAGCTGCAATTCATTTGGGCAACGGAAAAACATTTACAATGAATGCCGAAAATTTTTCTCCTGATAACAAATACATTCAATCTGTTACTTTGAACGGTAAGAAGTGGAACAAAACTTACATACCTTATAATGATGTAGCGAACGGCGGAAAGATAGTTTTTGTTATGGGAAGCAAGCCCAACAAAGATTGGGGCATAAGTCAAAACAGTGTACCGCCGTCGGTTTCAAATCCTTGAGAAATTATGAATTGATATTTAGAAAAATAGTATGTTACCATCAAAGGTAGGCTGTAAAATATTAGGCATAATTAAAAAATTTTACGGGACGTTTTTAACTTAGTGAGTTCTTTGTGTCTTAGAGTCTTTGTGGCTATCTTTTGCCACTAAGGCACAAGGACACTAAGCTTTATAAAAATTAAAACAACCAAAATGTAGTGAAATAATTTTTTTAATAATATCATATTTTTTACCCTATCTTGGAGGTCTAAAATAGCGGCCCCGAAGGTTTTTGACAAACATAAAAGTTTTATACGTGGCTTAAGCAATGGTTATGTTTTGCTTCCTTTTTCCAACTCCAGCAGGTATCTCTTTCGCCACAATCCGCCGCCGTAGCCGGTTAAATTTCCGTTTTTACCTATAACCCTGTGGCAAGGAATTATTATTGAAATAGGGTTTGCTCCGTTTGCTCTTGCAACTGCTCTTACTGCCGCGGGTTTTCCTATTTGATTTGCTAAGGATTCATAAGATATTGTTTTACCGGATGGAATTTTTATTAGATTCTTCCAAACAATTTTCTGGAAATCCGTTCCGGGAAAAATAATAGGTGTGCTGAATTTTTTTGTCCTTCCTTTCGCAAAGTTGCCGGTTCCGGCAAAATATTCTTTTAGTTCAAGGTCTAGTTTATTTATTATATTGTTGGAACCGGGGACGAAATTACAATTCAATCTCTTAACCAAATTTTTTAATTGTGTTTCCATCATTCGTCTTTCCATAAATTCAAGAAGGCAAACTGCTTCGTCTGTTGCAGCAGCAAGCATTGGTCCTAACGGAGTAATCAATCGGTTTATATGGACTAAGGTATTATTTCCGGCTTTACCGGCGGACAAACCTGTAATTTTTTTTATTGCATCACTAAATCCGCTTAATGATTCATAACCGTGATTAAAGGCGGTCTGTGTTAAATTATCTCCGTGTTTTAATCTTCCTATTGCTTTGCCCAATCTTAAGGATCTTATGTAAGCATGAAATGTAAGATTATGGTTTTTCTTAAACCATCTTCGTACGGTATTCGGATCATAATTCCTTTCTCTTAGATCCTGGTCTTTCCATCTTATTGAATCATTCTTTTCAACCTCATGCAGTAGATTGTATATCCATTCTGGCACTTTCCCAAGCGGTTCCATCGGGCGGCACCTTTTGCATGGAATAAATCCCGCAAGTAACGCATCTTTAGTTGAAGAGAAAAATTCAACATTTTTAAGATCCGGCTTTTTTGCCGGACAGGTAGGTCTGCAAAAAATACCTGTTGTTTTTACTCCGGTATAAAAAATTCCTTCAAAGGAAATATCTTTATTTATAAATGCCTTATACATCACTCTTTCTGAAGGTATATTGTTCATTTAACACTCCGTTTTTTTTAATGTAAAAAATTATTAAATGAGTATGGTTCCTTCCACCGGAAAATTAACATCGAATTATTTTATGATTTAAAGCAAAAATAAATATTATTTTGATGTTAAATCTGTTCCCTAGCATTTTTTTGTTTATCTCTGTAGGTATAATTGTTTAATTTTGAATAAGATAATTTATAGTATTAGCACTATTTTTATTGAAAAGGATTTCTTATTAAACTAAATTGCATTCTAAATGGAAAAGATTTCTTTCTATAAGATGAGCGGTGCGGGTAATGACTTTATAGTTATAGATAAAAATTTTAACCCGGACTTTGTTCTTGATAAGAATAGTATTCAAAATTTATGTGATAGGCGAAACGGTATTGGTGCAGACGGTGTTATAACTGTTGCTAATTCAGATACTTATAACTTTAATATGAATTACTATAATGCCGATGGTTCTACCGGAAGCTTATGCGGAAACGGTGCAAGATGTGCAATAAAATTTGCATCTTTAACCGGCAGGTTGAGGCATGGTAAAGCAGAATTTTTATCGAATGGTTTTACATACTCCGGTGAAATTTTAAGCGAAGATAAAATAAAATTTAACTTTAATTCGCCTGGAAAATTAAAGTATAATTTTAAGATAAAAGCTTTCAACCAGTTAATTAATGCGTGCTTTGTAGATACCGGGTCGCCGCATGTAGTAATTAAAAAAAATGATGTTCTTAAAGATCCGAAAAAACCGAATTCATCTTACGAGAATTTAGACGTGTTACCGGTTTATGAGTTAGGCAGAGAGATAAGATATAATCCTGACTTTTCCCCGGGGGGAACCAATGTTAATTTTGTCGATGTTAAAGACGGTAAAGTTTTCATTAGAACATATGAACGGGGTGTTGAGAATGAAACACTGGCTTGCGGTACTGGTTCTGCCGCAGCGGCAATTATTGTACATGAAATTGATAAACTAAATCCGCCCATTTCTCTTATAACACGAGGCGGAGATGAGTTGATGGTTGATTTTAATATTCAAGACCAGAAAATAAATAATCTTTCTTTAACCGGGCCGGCTAAAGTTACTTTTACCGGTGAATTTTTATTAAACAAGTTTAATTAATTATGTGGAGAAAAAATGGCAAAAGTTATCTTCAATATTCAATATGAATTAAAACCGGACAAAAAAGACGAATATATAACCGTTATAAATGAACTTAAAAACCTTTTAAGGGCAGAAGGTCTGGAAAGTTATAATGCCTACGAGGTTAAAGGTAAAGCAAATCATTTTCAGGAATTATATACTTTCGTGTCCGAAGAAACTTATGAAGCTTTTGATGATAATCAAAATGAAAGGATAAATATCCTTATAACCAAGTTAAGTGATATGACTGTTGAAAATTCTACAAAATATACTACACTTTATGAAGTTACAGAAAGTTAATTATTAAAATAGGAAAGCGGTATTATAACCGCTTTCTTCATTTCTCTTTCCTCTACCTTTCCTTTAATAATAATTTGTATGAAATTAATCAGGTTGATACCGGGATAATTTTTTTTCTGCTAATAAAATACAAGCGGAATAGGATTAAATCCAAATTATTCACTCATGTTAAGCTTTCCCTTGGAGTAATAGAATATTGGAACGATGGAATATCTTAATTTACTCCATTATTACAACATTCCATTACTTCATGTATCGGTTTAGAGTAAGTGTACTTTAATAGATCGTCTTCCAAATGTCGAAATATTGTCTTCTTTGTTAATTCCGGATTGTTGCCAAATGGCAATTCTTCTATAATGCATAGGTAAAAATTACATGAATCCAATTAGATGATTCTTATTTTATCGTATTTTGACATTTTTAAGATGGTATAAATATTGAACCTTTTTGTATAGCAGGTATTATTTAAAATAATAAATACATCATTGTGAATATTTAATGTATAACCGCTGTTTGCAATTGGTACGATGCTTATTCAATCCTCTATTGTTATTAATGTTAACAGCATTTTCCTTTTAATAAATAATACTATTGTCGAATTAAAGTTTGAAATACTTGCTAATACCCCGGCGGAAGCTAATATCCTTTATGCCGCTTACAAGGCAATGAAACAAATACAAGTAACAGAGGCATGATATCTCTGTAACTTAACTTGGACTCCTAAATTATATAAGTCCGGAATTAGATATTATCGGTTAAAATTATTTAGCATAAATTTTGCAGATGTTTTCGTCGTTAGAATAATCTTTGACAAAATAAATACTAGATGGTAAGATTTATGAGTGAAACTGTCCATAAAATATATATTGCATCTTTTTACATTATCTGCATTTTTGCCGCTGTTGTTCTTGGAGTTAACGGTTTTAACTATTACCGCACGCCTCTTGATCAGCGTTTTTTTATGCCGCAAAATAACTTATTAAATCCCAGCGGCTTTATTGGGCATGGGCTTGGTGTTTTCGGCAGTTTTTTTATGATTGTTGGTGTTGCCGTTTATATGCTGCGTAAAAGAGTTAAAGCATTTTACAAAATCGGTTATTTAAAACATTGGCTTGAGTTGCATATCTTCTTATGTACGTTAGGCCCTATTCTTATTTTATATCATACCGCCTTTAAGTTCGGCGGAATAGTTGCTGTTAGTTTTTGGAGTATGGTTGCGGTTGTTTTAAGCGGTGTAGTAGGCAGAGTTCTTTACATTCAAATTCCTCATACAATACAGGGGCAGATGATTGGAATGGGTGAATTAAATTCACAAAGCGAAAATCTTTCGTATCTGTTGAAAGAGGAATTAAAAATTCCGGGAAAAATTTTAACAAGGCTGGATAAATTTTCTTCCGTTCAACGCTACAAACGTGTAAAATTAGGTGCAAGTATGATTTTTCTTATTAAGGATTATTTTGGTATAAAAAATGTGTTGCGAAAACTAAGATATGAATTAAAATTAACCGGCATCCCCAGGTCTCGCCGAAGGGTTATCGTAAAAACGGCAAAGTCTAAATTAATTATATCAAGGAGAATCGGACTACTGCATACGATGCAAAAATTATTTAAGTATTGGCATGTTGCGCATCTTCCTTTCGCAATTGTAATGTTTATTATTATGACAGTTCATATTGTAGTAGAAGTGGTATTTGGTTATAGGTGGATCTTTTAAATATTTTATTTAGACTTTTACCTTACGTTATTAATAACCTATTTACAGAGCTTCTAAGAAAGATGATTTAAATTATTTAGAATATATGGAAAATATTGTTACAAATACCATAACTTATACCACTGCTTTTCTTTTTACGGCATTCATATTTTTATGGTATATTAGAGTAAACTCAAAGAAGAGTAAGATTGTAAAATCTAAGATTGAAACTTCCAAAAAGCTCGGTTTTCATGAACCGGTTTCCCTTCATCCCGTTATAGATACCGATAAATGTATTGGTGTCGGCGCATGCATAAATGCCTGTCCGGAACATGATATAATCGGAATGATAGACGGTCAGGCCCGGGTTATAAATGCATCAAGATGTGTAGGGCACGGAGCGTGTTTTCATGCATGCCCGGTTGATGCAATTTCATTATGCATCGGAACTGAGAAAAGAGGCGTTGAACTTCCGCATGTAAGCCAGGAATATGAAACCAACGTACCGGGTTTATTTATTGCCGGTGAGCTTGGAGGCATGGGTTTAATTAAAAATGCAGTCGAACAAGGAAAGCTTGCTGTAGATTTCTTAGCAAGAAAAATTAATAATTCTGTAAAAACGGATTATGATGTTATAATTATAGGTGCCGGTCCGGCAGGAATTTCGGCTACACTTTCCGCAGTAAAAAATAATTTGAAATTTCTTACAATCGAGCAAGACAGTCTAGGCGGAACGGTTTTTAATTTTCCGAGGGCGAAAATTGTTATGACATCTCCAATGGATCTTCCGATGTACGGTAAAATAAAACTCAGGGAAACTTCAAAAACAGCATTAATAGATCTTTGGCATTCCGTACTTGAGAAAAATAGAATTACAATAAATGAATATGAAAAGGTGGAATCTATTGAGCGCAAGGGGAATTATTTATTTGAAGTTAAATCCGGCAAAGGTATTTATTCAACAAAAGGCGTAATTATTGCAATAGGAAGGAGAGGCTCTCCGCGTAAACTTAATGTACCCGGCGAGGGGAAAGAGAAAGTTGCCTACCGCCTGATTGAGCCGGAAATTATCATGGACAAAAAGGTTCTTATAGTAGGCGGCGGGGATTCCGCCGTTGAATCCGCACTTTTACTTTGCAGCAATAATAAGGTTACACTTTCATACCGAAGAGACAATTTTGCAAGGCTAAAACCAAAAAATCTTGAAAATATTACTGAGGCTTCTCTTAACAATAAAATAAAAATAATTTATAACTCCGATGTAAAGGAAATTCTTGATGATAAAGTAGTTTTAAAAATAAATACTACCGATGAACAATTAACAATTTATAATGATCTGGTCTTCATTTTTGCGGGCGGTTTACTTCCTACGGATTTCTTACATAAAACAGGAATAAAGATTACTAAAAAATACGGGGAAGCTATATTAAAACATTAGAGTATATACCTATCAAATGGTTCTGTAAAAGTTGGTAATAATGTTTTCTAAAATGATTGACCGGAAGATTAGTTTATTTTTAATAATAGCATTAACAGGCTTCTCAATAATGATGTTTACGGATATATTATATGCCCAAATATCACCCGGTAATTTAACTTTTGCACATGCCAAGCTGGAAGGCTTAAGCAACTGTACAAAGTGCCACGTACTTGGTAAACAGGTACAGGAATCCAAATGCCTTACATGCCATACAGAGATTAAACAATTAATTATAGATAATATAGGTTACCATGCGTCAAGTGAAGTAAAAAATAAAAAATGCTGGGATTGCCATAGTGAACACCACGGCAGGGATTTTAAAATAATTAATTTTGATCCGAAAAAATTCGATCACTCCGAAGCCGGTTTTAAGCTTAACGGTAAACATGCACAGATAAAATGTTTTCAATGCCATCAACCGAAATTTATAAGCAATAAAAAATTATTTGAAAAGCGAAAAGGTACTTATCTTGGATTAAGTACTAATTGCATTTCATGCCATCAGGATGTTCATCAAGGAACATTGGGAAAGAACTGCGGTTCCTGTCATAATACTTTAAAGTTTAAGCCTGCTGTTTTTTTTAATCATAATACTACCCGGTTTAGGTTAACCGGTGCACATAAAAAAGTTGAATGCATAAAGTGCCATGTTGACGAAATACGTAACGGAAAAAAGTTTCAAAAATTTACCGAGATAGATTTTAAGAATTGCACTCCGTGTCACCGGGATGTTCATCACGGTCAATTTGGTAAGGACTGTGCAAAGTGCCATAGCGTGCAGTCCTTTACGGTCTTGAATAGAGAGTCTTTTAACCACGACAAAACAAGGTTTCCGCTGCGCGGTGCACACAAGCGCCTTGCTTGCGCAGACTGCCACGGCAGGAATTTACTTTCCAAACCTAAATTTGCAAAATGCACGGACTGCCACAAAGACGCGCACTTCGGAGAGTTTACAAAAAATAATATTGTAGAAGACTGCAAAAATTGCCATACTATAGAAAGTTTTAAAACTACAACTTTTACAATTAGTGAACATAATAAAGGCAGGTTTAGGCTGACCGGTTCTCATCTGGCAATACCCTGCCAATCCTGCCATTATAAGAAAGAGGAAAAGCAATGGTATTTTAAAAATATCGGGCTTAAATGTATTGACTGCCATAAAAATGTTCACGGAATGGAAATAACTAAAAAGTTTATGCCGGATAATAATTGTACTGCCTGCCATTCTACTGAAAGCTGGAATAAAATTTCTTTCAATCATAATCTTACAAATTTTAAACTTGAAGGTAAGCATGCTGCAATAAGCTGCGACGACTGCCACGAAGAAAAATCGAATACCGGGAAAGTATCGTTTAGATTTGTTTCGTTAAAGTCTAATTGTACAACTTGCCATAAAGATATTCATTTCGGTCAATTCGATTCCGAAAAGAAGGGTAATTTGCCTGTTTGTGAAAATTGCCACGGCTTTAATAATTGGAAGCCGGTAAAGTTTAATCATGAAAAGACCTCTTTTCCTTTAAAAGGTGCTCATGAAAAAGTTGAATGTTCTGCTTGCCATAAGACTGTGAATGAAAACGGAAATGTTTTTGTAATGTATAAGATTAAGGATTTTAAATGCGCTTCTTGTCATGCATAGTGATAATTATAACTGCTGCCGTGTGTATTTTTCCACAGTCTCCTCACGGAAAGAATTTGAAGATAGATTGTTCCTATTGTCATGAATCATCCAACTGGAAGATTATACCCGAGCATATAAAATTTAATCATAATACCATGACGTCTTTTAAACTTGAAGGCCAGCATGTAACGGTAAACTGCCGGTCATGCCATCAAAGTTTAATTTTTTCAAAAGTAAAATCAAACTGCGTATCCTGCCATAAGGATGTTCATAGGGGAAGTGTGGGAATAAATTGTGCAAGGTGCCATACTCCAAAATCTTGGGTTATAGTAAATATAAGAAAGATACATGAAGAAAGCAGGTTTCCCCTGGTTGGTGTGCATTTAAATGTTGACTGCCAAAGCTGCCATAGCGGGTATTCAAAATTATATTTTCAGCCGCAAAGCGTATCATGTTTTAGCTGCCATAAAAGCCAATATTATGCAGCTACATTTCCTAATCATGTGCAGGCGCGTTTTTCAATTGATTGCCAAAATTGCCACGGCGTTTCGGATTTTAGCTGGGGTGTCGGAAAAGTAAATCATAGCTTTTTCCCGCTAACCGGAGGACATAATATTGCAAACTGCTTTGCATGCCATAAACAAGGAAGCAGCTTTAAAGGACTAACAAAAGAATGCTATCCTTGCCATAAGCAGAATTTTATTTCGGCAAAAAATCCTAATCATGTACAGGCAAAATTCTCAACTAATTGTAGTACCTGTCATAACACCGTGTCTTTCAAAGAATCAACATTTAATCATTCAACAACAGGCTTTGCCTTAACAGGCGCCCATATAACGGTATCGTGCCAGTCGTGCCATCAGAATGGATATACAAATACTCCTACTGATTGCTATTCATGCCATAATAAAGATTATGCGGAAACCACACAGCCAAATCATGTTACGCAAGGCTTTCCGCATAATTGCGTACAATGTCATTCAACTACTAATTGGGGTGGAGCAACTTTTGATCATAGTAAGACCGGTTTTGCATTAACAGGTGCACATGCAACGGCTACATGCCAATCATGCCATCAAAGCGGCTACACCAATACATCGCCGGCATGCTATAGCTGCCATAAGCAAAATTATCAATCGGCAGCAAAGCCGAACCATGTTGCAGCAGGGCTTCCGCAGACGTGCCAGGACTGCCATAACACTACAACATTTACAACATCAACATTTAATCATGCATCAACAGGCTTTACTCTAACAGGTGCACATGTTTCGTTGGATTGTTCATCATGCCATAAGGGAACTGTTACAGGTACGCCGACAGATTGCTATAGCTGCCATAAACAAGATTACCAAAATACAACAGATCCGAATCATGTAGCGCAGGGATTCCCGACCAATTGCACACAGTGCCATACAACAACGAGCTGGGACGATGCCAATTTCGATCATAGTAAGACGGGATTTGCACTGACTGGCGCACATACTTCTGTTTCATGTCAATCATGCCATCAAAGCGGATATACGAATACATCACCTGCATGCTATAGCTGCCATAAACAAAATTATCAATCGGCAACAAAGCCGAACCATGTTGCAGCAGGTCTACCGCAAACGTGCCAGGACTGCCACAACACTACAACATTTACAACATCAACATTTAATCATGCATCTACGGGCTTTACATTAACAGGTGCACATGTTTCATTAGATTGTTCGTCATGCCATAAAGGAACGGTTACAGGTACACCGACTGACTGCTATTCATGCCATAGTCAGGATTATGCAAATACAACAGACCCCAACCATGTTTCCGGAGGATTTCCGCATGACTGCTCGCAGTGCCATTCTACAACAAGCTGGGATGGTGCATCATTTGACCATAGCAAAACAGGATTTACATTAACAGGTGCACATACTTCTGTTTCATGTCAATCATGTCATCAAAGCGGATATACGAATACATCGCCGGCGTGCTATAGCTGCCATAAACAAAATTATCAATCGGCAACAAAGCCGAACCATGTAGCAGCAGGTCTTCCGCAGACCTGCCAGGACTGCCATAATACAACGACGTTTACTACATCAACTTTTAATCATTCAACTACCGGCTTCGCACTTACGGGTGCACATCTGTCTTTGGATTGTTCATCATGTCATAAAGGAACGGTTACAGGTTTAACTCCGGATTGCTATTCATGCCATAGTACCGATTTTGCAAATACAACAGATCCAAACCATGTCTCTGCCGGATTTCCGCATGACTGTTCACAGTGCCATTCAACAACAAGTTGGGACGGTGCAACTTTTGACCACAGCAAAACGGGATTTGCTTTAACAGGTGCGCATGCATCGCTTTCTTGCCAGTCATGCCATGCAAGCGGATTTACAAATACTCCGACTGCATGCTACAGTTGCCATACATCTGATTATAACGGAACAACTAATCCGCCGCATCAATCGGCAGGTTATCCTACGGATTGCACACAATGCCATACAACAACCGCATGGACGCCGTCTACATTCAGCCATACGCAATATTTCCCGTTAACAGGCAGCCATAATACGGCATGTGCAAACTGCCATCAAACAA
>JBJKQP010000192.1:0-3495 GCA_046705105.1 Ignavibacteriaceae bacterium
CGAATAAACCGGTGCAATAAAACTATCAAGTTTTTTCTTAATTTCTTTTGTATAAAAAGGAGCTTTGCCCTGTGAAGAGACGGAAACCGTTAAGTCTCCTCGCCTTATGTTTGCCGGTAATATAAAATCGCATAGTGAGGGATTGTCTGCTGCGTTCAAAAAAATGCCTTCTTCAGAACAATCTTTTCGGATAATTTTATTTATATTTTGATTATCCGTAGCACTGAAAATAATCTTAAAATCTTTAATAAATTCTTTTGAATAGACCTTTTTTATAATTTTAATCTTTCTTTGGTTAAAAAGTTCTACTAAAGGTTTGCAAACCCTTGCAGATATTACAGTTACATCCGCATTAAACTCCAATAACGAGGATACTTTTCTATAAGCAACTTTGCCTCCGCCTATAACAAGGCATGGAAATTTTTGAAGATTAATAAGGATAGGATAATACCCGGCAATATCGCTTTTTTTCGTATTCATACGGTTAAAAGATTGTTAATTGATTAAAAAAAAACAAAGATGTAAGGATTTGTGTAATCCCGGTGTTGTTTGATTTTTAAGCTTAAATGAACCTTATTATTAACTTAAATGTTAATTCCACCGGTTGAGTGAAAATAGTTTAAAAATAAAAACTGTTCCCAAATTGGAGTGATAAGAGAAATAGTATAATTGAGTATTAAGTCCGCCATTTTGCTCACAATGGAGAGTCAATTTCCTCCTTTTTATAAACATAAAATTGTCTGTTCTTTTCTTCCGTTAAAAGCTGAAGCAGGTGATTTATGCAAAATTTTATAATCTAAAAAAATATTGAATTTGCAGGGTTGTTAACGCATTTGTCTTATCTGCTGCAAATTGAAACTTATTATCCAGAGAAAGTTTTATATCATTTCCCTTTATTAAGTATGAATAGCCAATCACGTACCAGGGGTTGTCAATGGTTGAAGGATTCAAATCATTATATTGTTCGATCGAAAGTATAAATATATTTTTTAAAGCAAATAGATAATCGGCAAGGAGATAATAACCGTGCGCTTTTTCGGCACCGAGATTAGCTTGAATATATTCCGACTGCAGTTCAAAATTACCAAGGTTTAGTTTTCCTTCAAAACCGAAACGGAAATCATTACCCGTAAAAGGAAAATTATTTCCGAAGATTTTACTGAACTGAAGATCATGTGCATTACGGTAAGAGAGGCTGTAACCCAATTCTAATTTTCTACCTGAATTATTTAAAAGGAACAATATACCACGGCTTGCATATAAAAAATTTTTTTTATCCGAAACAGTATTTGCACCGTTGCCGTTGAAGAATCCGAAACTAACGGAACCTGTTTTGTTATCATCTAATTTCAGTTCGATACCGATATCTCTTGTTATAGTTTCGGCAGCGGGGACGAGTGCATTAACAACGTCGGCTCTTTCATTGAGCGGTATAATATAGTCGGATTGTTTTTTTTGCAAACTAAAATTAGGTACGAACTGACCGGCCGTAATTTCCAAATTGTTTAACTTATAGCTCACAAATGCGTCTTGAAGCAATAATTGAAATTTTGACTGCTGCTGAAAATTAGTTTGAACTTTGTAGCTCCAGTTTCCACCATCTGACGGTAATGAGCCGTCAAGCCAAAATTTTGCTCTTCGTATAGAAAAATTAGTTTGATTTAAATAGTTATCGGAAAAACGATATTGAAGATAACCGTTCCAATTAACTTTTTGCTGTGCTAATGAACCGTAATTAATTAAAGTAATTAAAGAGACAACGGTTATGATGATTTTAACTTTTAGCATTCTACTTTTCCTTTTAACTAGTTACATCTATAATTAACTTAACGGCTATAACAAACAGTACCAGGGCAAAAATTTGTTTAATCCTTTGTGATTTTGCTTTAGTTGCCATAAAGTTACTTCCGAGCCATGCGCCGAGTATTACTGCGATAGAAAGAAAGGCTGTCAACTTCCAATTGAAATGCACCTGTGCAATATGTCCTAGAAATCCGGAAAAAGAAGAAAAGGCAACCGCAAATGCCGAAGTAGCGGCAGCCTTTTTAGTTTCGTATCCCATCCACATCAGAAGGGGAGCCATAATAAACCCTCCGCCGATTCCAAGAAGGCCGGCTACAAAACCGGCAAAACTTCCTATTATTGCTCCGATAATTGCTCTCTTTTTGAAAGACATAATTTTCTTCGGCTCGGATTGCCGGGACATAAAGAACATTCTACCTGCCGCAACAAAAACTGCAAGAGAAAAAAAGATTAAAAGAATATTAACCGGCAGTTTATTAGATACTAACGCTCCGATGGGAGCAAATGCAAATGCGAAAATTGTCATAGCTAAACCGCCTTTAACATCTACTAACTTGTTCTTGAAGTATGCTATTAATGCTATAAGCGTAGTAAGACAATTAAGTAACAAAGCTAACGGAATTGCTACTTCTTTTACGGGAAAGCCTGCCCATTTAAGCACAGGGACATAAATTAAGGCACCACCTAAACCCAGCATTGAGAATAAAAAAGACGCTGCCAGGATAATTACCGAAATAATTAAGTACAGCATATTTATTTTTTATCAAATATTAGGGAAATGAATAACTTTTTCTTCTTCGGTTCTTTCCGAACATGGTATGCAGACATTATTTCCTCCTGCATGCAGCCCTGCGGATGCCCGACACCCATATCGGAAAATATATGCATTTCGTGATTTAAGCTTTTACCGACACCAAGTTTCTCAATGGACAGTGTTCCCATCATATAGCCAGTTGGCATGAAAGGGCATCTATGACCGTGAAAATCGAATGTCCATTCCGGTATATTAAACATTGTTTTCCTCCTTTAAGTGAACGGAATAAGTAAGCAGTTACTTATAAAATTATTTAATAGTACTTTTATTGTCAATATAGAATCGGGATTATCAATAATTTATAGCATAATAAAAATGAAATCACTTATTGGGCTAAAGCCCTTTCTTGGGGATTAAATTTTAAGTCCACAACTTAAAAGTTGTGGCAAGTTATTTTATGACTTTTTACATAATAATTAAAGAAATATTTTTTTGAATTGCCGGAGCCTTTTTGTCCTAAAAGGGAATCATAAAAAATTGGTATATAGCCAAACGACTATTCTATGACCTATTCCAAACTATAAATTTGCCACAATAATAAAATAGTATTTAGAGAAGTAAAAAAATGATTTTGGAGATTCTGTAAAAAGACATTAGAGCCGGGGGGAATACTGATAATGATTTAAATATTAACTTCCATCTCCCCTTTAAAATAAGGTTTCAAGGATGACTCCTTTTCCGTCAATATATGATTTATAAAGAAGTCATCCTTAGAACAAATTTATTTTTAACGAGGCAGTATCTGTTCTCAGTAGCTTTAGCGTAGGAGGACCTGTCCTCCGAAGTTTTTAACGAAGGAGGATCATCTTCTTTGTTTCAACATAATCTCCCGCTTTTATTTGATAGAAATATACGCCAGAGGCGTATCCGCCTTTGGC
>JBJKQP010000193.1:0-12432 GCA_046705105.1 Ignavibacteriaceae bacterium
AAGCAAATAACCTCGGATTAAAAATTGCGAAGGGTAAATATCTTCTTCTGCTCAACCCGGATACTTTACTGGGAGAAGATACATTACAAAAAATGATTGAATTTTTTGAAACTGTTCCGGATGCAGGCATGGCCGGCTGCAAAATTCTTAATCCCGACGGAACACTTCAACTTGCATGTAGACGCAGCTTCCCGGGTCCTTGGACTTCATTTTGCAAAGTAACGGGATTAAGTACTCTTTTCCCAAACAGCAGAATATTTGCGCGCTACAACCTTACTTACCTAGATGAAAATCAAACATACGAAGTAGATGCAATTTCCGGTTCATTTATGATGATGAGGAAAGAAGTATTTAACAAAATTGGCGGACTTGATGAAGAATTTTTTATGTACGGTGAAGATCTTGACCTTTGCTACCGCGTTCAAAAATCGGGATATAAAGTTTACTATGTACATTCAACTCAAATAATTCATTACAAAGGAGAGAGCACAAAAAGAAGCAGCATCGATGAGACAAAAATTTTTTATGATGCTATGAACCTTTTTGTAAAAAAGCATCTGTCGGGTTCGTTTCTTGTAGAAATAATTTTGCATTCCGCAATTACATTTAGAAAATTTTTTGCTTTCCTAGGCAGAAGGAAATTAATATTTATCTCCTTAATTCTGGATTTTTTATTTTTCGATATAGCTTTATTCTTTTCAAATATTTTTTACGGCTTGGTTAGTCATTGGCGCGGTTTTCCTGCTGCAAGTTACCCTGTAATTTATATTATCCCCGCATTTATCCATATAATAGTAGCCGGTGTGTCCGGGGTTTATAGAAAAGATTCACTTTCCGTACTAAAAAATTTTTTAGCTGTAATTATTAGCTTTATAATAATTTCTGCTTTAACATTCTTCTTTAAGCAGTATGCTTACAGCAGGGCAGCGGTTTTAATTACTTATTTTATTTTATTCTTGCTGCTTGCTTTTTGGAGAATAATAGCAAAGGTTGTTTTCAAAACCGGAATTAAAACCGATGAGTTTGCACATAAACGAACTTTAATTGTCGGCGTAAACCAGCCGGCGGTAAAAATTGCGGAAAAGCTTAAAGCAAAGAATACGGACTTCCATATAATTGCCGGATTAATTGGTTTTACAAATAAAGAAGTTGGGAAAGTAATTGAAGGTTTTGAAGTCGTGGGAACTACTGAAAATATTCGAAGGGTAATTAACGAAAAAAAAATTGAAGAGGTAATATTCTCATCCGAAGAATTATCGTACAACCAAATGATGGCAATGGTATCCGCCTGTCAAAGTGAAAATGTAGAATTTAAGATTATAGGCGACAACCTGGATTTTTTAGTAGGAAAAACTTCTGTTTCGGTTTTGGATGACATACCTTTAATTGAAATAAGCTATAATATTTCCAAACCGCTTTTAAGATTTCTAAAATCATCTTTCGATTATGCACTTGCCTTATCGGTTTTGTTTTTTATTTATCCTTTCATATATTTGATTACTAAGGTCACAGCTAAGCAATCGGAATTTAAAAAATTTATCTTGCAGGTTCCGTTAATTGTTGCCGGGAAAGCCAGCTTTGTAGGACCCAAAAATCCCAAGGACTCCGATAAATTGTTTTTGGGAAAAAGAGGTTTAACCGGACTGTGGTATATTGAAAATGAGCAAGGAACCGGCAGTGGAAAGCTGGATATTTTATATGCAAAAAATCAAAACATTTGGCTGGACATAGAAATTTTAGGAAAAACTATAAATAGGATGTGGGAAAAAAGATTGTAACATGGCAAAAACAATATTGGATTTTGAAAAACCTATAGCTGAACTGGAAGCCAAACTGGAAGAAATGAAAAGGCTTTCGGATAAGGTGGATATCGGAAATGAAATTAAAAAAATTGAAGAAAAGGTAAGACAATTGAAAGAAGAAATATATAAAGATCTTACCAGGTGGCAACGCGTGCAGCT
The DNA here is from genome assembly GCA_046705105.1 of Ignavibacteriaceae bacterium. GTDB lineage: Bacteria > Bacteroidota > Ignavibacteria > Ignavibacteriales > Ignavibacteriaceae > FEN-1297. The sequence continues at coordinate 1,962 of JBJKQP010000193.1, forward strand.
TGCGCGTCATCCAGAAAGACCATACACTCTTGATTATATATACCTGATGACCAATAATTTTATTGAACTCCACGGCGATAGAAATTATAAAGATGATAAAGCCATCGTCGGTGGATTTGCGCTAATTGATGATTATAAAGTTATGATTATCGGCCATCAAAAAGGAAGAGATACAAAGACAAATCTTTATAGAAACTTCGGTATGGCTAATCCTGAAGGCTACAGAAAAGCATTGCGCCTGATGAAACTGGCTGAAAAATTCAATAAGCCGGTTATTACAATGATAGATACCCCCGGGGCATATCCCGGACTGGAAGCCGAAGAAAGAGGACAGGCAGAAGCCATTGCAAGAAATCTTTTTGAAATGAGCAGGCTGAAGGTTCCGATTATTGTAGTTATTATAGGTGAAGGTGCCAGCGGCGGTGCACTTGGTATAGGAGTAGGAGACAGAATATTAATGCTGGAGAATTGCTGGTACTCGGTAATTAGCCCGGAGTCATGCTCAAGTATACTTTGGCGAAGCTGGGATTTTAAAGAGCAAGCAGCCGAAGCTTTAAGATTGACTGCAAGTGATTTGTTCGAGCAGAAGATTATTGATAGAATTATTCCGGAGCCGATGGGAGGCGCTCATAAAGATCACAAGGAAGCAGCCGATATATTAAAAAATACTCTTAAGGAAGAGCTTCAACAATTGATAAAAATTAAGCCTGAAAAGCTTATTGAAGGTCGACTTGAAAAATTCGGAAAGATGGGTGCGTTTGTGGAATAGGTTTGCAATTTTACTAGAAGAAGTTTTGGAAGGATGCATATTAATTTGCCAAAATAAAAATATTAATGAATGGGATTGAGAAGGAGTATGATGAACACATTTAAATTTTCGGTGGTAGTTGAAAAAGATAAAGAAGGTTATTTTGCTTTTTGCCCTGAACTTCAAGGGTGTTATACCCAAGGGGAAACTTATGAGGAGGTGTTAGAAAATATTAGAGATGCAATTCATCTTCATGTAGAGGATAGGATTGAAAATGGCGAAAAAGTTCCACAGGCAGACTCGGTCAGCCTTACTTTGATGGAAGTTGCAGTATGAGCGAGAAATTGCCTAGAGTTACTGCTGCAGATACAATTAAGGCAATACAAAAAATTGGCTTTTCATTTTCACGCCAAAGCGGAAGTCATAAAATTTATAAAAATGATAAAGGAAATAGAGTTACGGTTCCATTTCATTCCGGAAAAATACTCCATCCCAAAATATTAATAAGTATTTTAAAAGATGCCGGTTTATCAATTGAGACATTTAGAGAACTATTGAAGTAAAGCAAATATCTGCCGGCAGTTTTCTCCTTATTCTGCCTTTTAATAAATTTGAGTCAGCGATTATTTTTTATAGAAAAGAATGCTTATTTACCAAACCGAAATACGTGTTCGTTATGCCGATACCGACCAGATGCAGTTTGTTTATAACGGTAAATACTTTGAATATTTTGAGGTCGGCAGGACGGAAATGCTAAGAGAAATCGGCTTACCTTACAGTATGATTGAGAATGAAGGTTATCAATTACCGGTTTTGGAAACTTATGCGAAATTCATTTTGCCTGCTTTTTATGATGACATTTTATTAGTTAATTCGTTTGTAAAAAAGTATCCTCTATTAAAAATACGTATAGATTATGAGGTTTACAGGAAAGAGAAAAATTTGCTGGTGGTTAAAGGTTATACCGAACATGCATTCATAAAAAAGGATACTAAAAGGCCGACGCGTCCGCCGGATTTTTTTATAAAAGCAATGAAACAATTTTTTAAAGACGAAGTTTGAAAAACAAAATGAATAAAGAAATAATTGAATCAATAATTAAGAATACTTTAACTGAAGACATAAACGGCGGAGATATAACAACCAATGCAATTGTTTCTAAAGATGCAAAGGGACGGGGAGAATTTCTTGTTAAACAAGATGGTATAATTGCCGGATTTGATGTCTTACAAATTCTATTTGATATCTTTGACTCGTCATTAAAATTTATAAAAAACACTTCGGATGGTGAACAAGTATTTAAGAACCAGGTAGCCGCGGTTATTGAAGGAAGCACTGTGTCTATACTTACCGTAGAAAGAACTGCACTTAATTTTTTACAGAGGATGAGCGGAATAGCAACTTATACTAATAAATTTGTTGAGATGATTAAGCATACAAATGCAAAAATTCTGGATACAAGGAAAACAGCACCCGGAATTCGTTATCTGGATAAACTTGCTGTAAAAATCGGCGGAGGTCAAAATCACCGGTTTGGTTTATACGATATGTTTTTAATAAAAGATAATCATATAGCTGCTGCAGGTTCTATAACAAGGGCAATAAATGCATGCAAAAATTTCCAAAAGAAAAACAATACGGAATTTAAAATTGAAGTTGAAACCACGAATCTTTCCGAAGTAACTGAAGCACTTAACTGCGGTGTGGATTTCATAATGCTGGATAATTTTAATTTGAAAGAAATGAAAAAGGCTGTTGATTTAATCGCAGGTAAATGTAAAACGGAGGCTTCCGGAGGAATCGACATGGATACGGTTCAACAAATTGCCGAAACAGGCGTCGACCTAATATCAATAGGAGCACTGACACATAGTGTTAAAGCTCTGGATATTTCTCTAAACATTGTTGCCGATAAAAAATAACAAATTAAACTTTGTATATTATTTAAAGATTTTTTAGTATTCAATTAATTGTTTAATTGCTCTATTGTTAAATTGCCGCAAAACAACAAAACAATTTAGTAATTGTACTTAAGACATTATATTATAAAACAATCTATCTACCACAAACAAATACATGTTTGATAAATTAAAACAGCTTACTAAAGATACTGCTATATACGGAGTCAGTACAATTGTGGGAAGATTCCTCGGCTTTCTGCTTGTTCCTTTATATACAAATGTATTTACTACAAGTGACTTCGGAGTTTATTCAAACCTTTACATTTTTATGGCCGTATTTAATGTTGTTTTATTATATGGGATGGATTCCGCATTTTTAAAATTTGCAGCAATGCCGGTTATGGGAGATGAAAAAGATAATTTTTCAACTCCTTATCTCTCTGTCTTGGGTGTCTCATTTGTACTTAGCGGATTGATAATGTTATTTAAAGCTCCTATTTACAGCATACTTGACGTTCCCCCTGACTTTTATTATTTAATTTACTTTGTCGGCCCTATCCTTTTTATTGATTCGATAAGTGTAATCCCGTTTATCAAACTGCGACTTGAGCATAAGGCGAAAAAATTCGCCACGTTTAGAATGATTAATATTCTCGTAAATGTTTCGTTAAATCTTTATTTAATATTAAAACTTAAGTGGGGAATTGAAGCAATCTTTTTCAGCAACCTTGCAGCTTCACTTACTTCGTTTCTTCTTTTATTTCCCTCGGTAATTAAAAGTTTAAGAATTAAAATACATACACAACTTCTTAAAAGACTGCTTAAATTCGGATTGCCTTATTTTCCTGCTGGTTTAGCTGCTATGCTTATTCAGGGTGTAGACAGACCGATACTTACCCATCTAACCGACTTAGGTACCACAGGATTGTATGCCGCAAATTATAAGCTTGGAATTTTTATGATGCTTTTCGTAAGTATGTTCCAATACGCCTGGCAGCCTTTTTTTCTACAGAATGCAAAAGAAGCGAATGCTAAAGAAATTTTTTCCAAAGTGCTTACTTATTTTACCGTAGCTGCAGCATTAATCTTTATTGTGTTGTCGCTGTTTATATCTGATATTGCTAAAATCAGTGTTTACGGGCATTCTATTATTGGTAAAGAATATTTAAGCGGATTAAAAATTGTACCGGTTATACTCTTTGCATATATATTTAATGGTATATATTATATTTTAATGGCAGGGATTTATATTGAAGAAAAAAGTATTTACGTTCCGATGATGACGGGATCCGGTGCGGTTGTTAATATTGTATTGTGTTTTATATTAATCCCTGTTTGGGGAATTATGGGAGCGGCATTAGCAACCCTGGCAAGCTACTTTATTATGGCTATTGGTTATTTTGTAATTACACTAAAGTTTTATAAAGTAAATTATGAATATGCTAAAATAGGAAAGCTTTTTATATCAATTGCAATTGTTGCCGGAATCTATTACTCTCAGCTGGCAGTAAATGCACTAACCCTGGTAAACAAATTTTTAATGTTGCTGTTATTTTTAATTCTTCTCGGGATATTTAATATCGGCAGGGAGGAGTTAATTTTTTTAAAGAATAGATTTCTGGCACAAAAATTAAAGTCTTAAATTGTTTTATTAATCAATTATTAAATTGCTATATTTTTGAATTGCTGAAGGACTGAACCTTTAATGAGGTTTTGAAAATTATTGTTTAAGCAATAATATTAAAACAATAAAGCAGTTTAACAATATTATTTGGAAATGTAGTTAAAAGAAATGAGCGAAAAAATTTTATTAAAGATTAAACGATTAAGTGATAAATTCAATGATATACCCCTGCCTTCGTATGCAACTAAGGGTAGTTCAGGGATGGATATACGCGCTGCTGTTGAAAAAGAATTGACGGTTGAGTCCGGTGAAGTTGTTTTGGTTCCAACTAACTTATCTGTTGAGATTACTTCCGGGTACGAAATACAGGTTAGACCAAGGAGTGGGCTTGCCGTGAACCATGGAATAGGAATCTTAAACTCGCCTGGCACCATCGATTCGGATTACCGCGGCGAAGTTAAAATTATATTGATAAATTTCGGCAAGGAAAAGTTTGAAATTTCAAGGGGAGACAGAATTGCGCAATTGGTCTTATCCAAAGTTTATAAGGCTGACATTATTGAGACAAATGATTTAAATGAAAGCAAACGCGGAGAAGGCGGATTTGGTCATACGGGGCAAAAATAAATTATCAATTCCATTCATTTCGAATTCTAATATTTTTTTTAATCATCATATGCTTAACGAATAAAAGTTAGTAAAAATTTTTTATCTGTCAATCTGTTTTTTCGTCTATTAATTCATTAATATTGAAATCGAAATTAGTTCTTTTTAACTGACATTAATATAGCTCACCAAAAAATTTTTATATAAAAATGCCTGAATTCGTTCACTTACATAATCATACGCATTACAGCTTACAGGATGGTGCTTGTACCGTTGACGATCTTATTAAAGCTGCAAAAAGAAACAATATGAAATCGGTCGCTTTAACAGATCACGGCGTAATGTACGGGATTGCAGAGTTTTATAAAAAAGCAAAGAAGGAAGAGATAAAACCCATAGTTGGAATGGAAGCTTATGTTGTGGCAAAAGGCAGCAGGTTCGATAAAGGCAAAGGTGAAGAGAACGGAAGTAAAAAAAGGACCAAACATTATAATCATTTGATTTTACTGGCCAAAAATAAGCAGGGTTATAAAAATTTATCAAAGCTTTCTACTTTAGGGCATACAGAAGGATTTTATTATAAACCTCGTATCGACCTTGAGTTGATTAGAAAGTATAGAGAAGGGCTTATTTGTACTTCCGCTTGTGCAGGCGGAGTTGTTGCCGTTGATCTTAAAAATAATGATTATGATAAAGCACGGGAAACCGCAAAAACTTATAAGGATATTTTTGGCGATGACTTTTACCTGGAGATTCAAGATCATAAAATGGAAGTAGAAAAGCCTATTCTTGAAGGAATGCCCAGGCTTTCCCGCGAACTTGGAATAAAACTAGTTGCTACTAACGACTGTCACTATATAGAACCTGACCACGCTATCCCTCATAATATACTTTTACTTCTCTCCGATAAAAACGGAGCCGACTATACCAAACTTCGTTATGGTACGGACCAGGTTTATTTCAAAACCTCCGAAGAAATGGTTGAGTTGTTTAAAGATTATAAGGGTGCAGTTGAACATACACTTGAAATTGATGAGAAGATAGACTTAAGCCTGGATTTTGAAGGGCATCTTTTCCCGGTCTTTCCTATTCCCGAAGATTCGCCTGCTAAAAATCTGGATGAATATTTTGAGCTTTTAGCTGTTGAAGGGCTTCATAAAAGATTTGACAAAATTACTTCCGAAATAGAAGAACGATTTCAATATGAAGTTAATACTATTAAACAAATGGGTTTTGCCGGGTATTTTTTAATTGTTCAGGATTTTATTAACTCATCAAAGAAGATGAACATACCTGTTGGTCCCGGCAGAGGAAGTGCGGCAGGAAGCCTTGTTGCTTATTCGTTGGGAATAACAAATATAAATCCTTTGAATTATAATCTTCTATTTGAACGTTTTCTAAATCCTGCACGTAAATCAATGCCTGATATTGATGTTGATTTTGCCGACGATAAGCGCGGCGAGGTAATTGATTATGTTAGAGGGAAATACGGTTCGGAATGTGTAAGCCAGATAATAACTTTCAACAGGCTTTCTTCCAAAGCTGTAATAAGAGATGTTGCTCGCGTTTTAAAAATTCCTATACCAACTGTAAATAAAATTACTAAATTTATTCCGTCAAAGTTCGGTAAAGTATTTTCTATTGATAAAGCTCTTGAGGAAGTACCTGAGCTCAAATGGGTGAAGGACTCCAATGATCCTAACATCCAAAACCTGATTAAGTATGCAAAAGTTTTGGAAGGAATGAACCGCAATGCTTCCAAGCATGCTGCCGGTGTTGTTATTACTCCTGATGATGTAAGTAATTATGTACCGCTTGCAAATGCGGTTTCGCAAACGGATATAGTTACTCAATTCAATATGAAGGAAATTGAAGGTGCGGGTCTTCTTAAAATGGATTTCCTCGGGCTCCGGACTTTAACCATTATTAGGGATACTCTTTCACTAATCAAAAAGAACCATGGAATTGATCTGGATATTGATGCTGTTCCGCTTGATGATGAAAAGACATTCCATCTCTTTGCAAAGGGGCAGACAACCGGTGTGTTCCAGTTTGAATCCGGCCCGATGAGAGAGTATTTGAAAAAGCTGAAGCCTACAAGCCTTAGCGATCTTTCGGCAATGAATGCTCTTTACCGTCCCGGTCCGATGGAATTTATTGACGATTTTATCGATAGGAAATTCGGTATAAAGGCTGTTGAGTATTTGCATCCAATATTAGAGCCAATCTTAAAAGAAACTTACGGAATAATTGTCTACCAGGAGCAGGTTATTCAAATTGCTAACAAAGTTGGAGGAATGAGTTTAGCCGAAGCAGATATTCTTCGCAGGGCAATGGGAAAAAAAGATCTTAAAGCCATGGCAGAACAAAAGGTTAAATTTATAGATGGCGCTATGAGCAACGGAATATCTAAAAAAACAGCCACGGAAATTTTTGATGCCATCGATAAGTTTGCAAACTATGGTTTTAATAAAAGTCATTCCGTTGCATATAGTTATGTGGCTTATCAAACGGCTTATCTAAAAGCTCACTATACTGCGGAGTTTTTAGCGGCAAACCTTACAAATGAATTCGGCAATACAAATAAAGTAGCAAGCTTCCTGGATGAATGCAGGAAATTAAAGATTGAAATACTCCCGCCGGATGTAAACAGTCCTTCGGTATATTTTAATGTGGAAGAAGGTAAAATAAGATTCGGAATGTCGGCAATAAAGAACGTGGGAATTTCTGCTGTTGAAGAAATTATTAGGAATAGTGATTCACTTGGCAGAGACTTTACTAGTATCTTCGATTTTTGTGCAAACGTAGATACAAGGATTGTTAACAAACGTTCTGTTGAAGGACTTGTGCTTGCAGGTGCATTCGATTCAATTAATAAAAACCGGGCAAGCTTATTTGATGCGGTTGAAGATGCCATTGAATTTGGTCATAAGTCCAGGAATTCCAGCCTTGATGCCGGAAATAGTTTATTTGGTGAAATTGAAGATGAGGTAAAAATTATTGAACCCCAACTTCCTAATGTAAAACCCTGGACAAAGGAGGAAATCCTCGCTAAAGAAAGGGAAGTTATAGGTTTTTATATATCAGGGCATCCTTTAAGCAAATTTGATCTTGAATATAAAAATTTTGCTTCTATTCATCTGGGAGAAACCGAGGAAATTGATGAGACTGCATCCGAAGTTGTGAAAGCATGCGGTGTAATTACTTCCTTAAAAACCAAAATAGATAAATCCGGCAGGACAATGGCCTTCCTTACACTTGATGATTTCTCAGGCTCTTGCGAAGCTTTAATGTTTTCCAAAGTTTATGAAACATGCAGTTATTTCCTGGAAGAGGAAAAATGTGTTTTTATTATCGGACGTACCGAAAGCAGCGGTGATGCAATTAAGCTTCATATAGAAGAATTATTTCCGCTGGAAGAAGCAAGAGATAAGATGATTCAAAGTGCAAAAATAAAAATTAATAAAGTAAAACACGAAACAGATAAAATAAATAAGTTGAAAACCATACTGGAACAAAACAAAGGAAGCATTCCGGTTTATTTACATCTTGCTTCCAACGGTTCGGTTCCGCGGTTGTTTTTCCTTAACGGTTTCAAAGTAAATTTATCAAATAGATTTATTGAGTCTGTGAACGATTTATTGGGGGAAGATTCAGTTACCTTTAATAAAAAATAATGTTCTTTTATACAAATATTATTTTTATTCTTGACAACTTATACATAATTATTTAATTTTCCGGTGCCACTGCTTCGAAGCGGTGGCAATTTTTTTTAAATCTCTGTAAACAATTTAAGGTTAATTGTTATGTCCGAATCAAACTTTGTTTATTTAACTAAAGAAAGGCTCGTAGAACTCGAAAAGGAACTGCAGGATATGAAGTCCAACGGCAGAAAAGAAATTGCCGCAAAAATTGCTGAAGCACGAGCTCACGGTGATCTTTCTGAAAATGCGGAATATGACGCCGCAAAAGAGGAACAGGGATTGTTTGAACTTCGAATTAGTAACCTGGAAAGTGTACTTTCACGTGCCCGTGTTATTGATCCGTCTCAATTTCCGGAAGGTGAGGTTCATATTTTATCTACTGTTACTATTAAAAATTTAAAGAATCAAAAGACTTTTGTATATACTCTTGTTTCGCCGGAGGAAGCCGACTTTCAGGCAGGGAAAATCTCAATAACTTCACCGGTCGGACAGGGACTTATGGGCAAGAAAGACGGCGAAAAAGTTACGGTTAAAGCTCCTGCCGGTTTGCTTGAGTTTGAAATTTTATCAATTAAATAAAATCAATTATTCTTATTGAATGATGAATCTTACATAAGACTTGCAATTGAAATTGCAAAAAAGGGAAAAGGTAAAGTAAGTCCTAATCCTTTGGTAGGATGTGTAATCGTAAAAAATGAAAAAATTATCGGTGCCGGTTTTCACGAGGAGTTCGGTAAAAACCATGCTGAGATAAATGCAATAAATTCGGCATCCGGTAGTGTGGAAGGAACAACTCTTTATGTAAACCTTGAGCCTTGCAGCCATTACGGAAAAACTCCTCCGTGTACGGATAAAATTATAGAGAGTAAAATTAAAAGAGTTGTTATAGGAACTCTTGATGTAAATCCTCTTGTCAGCGGCAGCGGAGTTAAGGCGTTAAAAAAGGCAGGTATAGAAGTTAAGGCCGGAATTCTGGAGCAGGAGTGTATAAGTCTTAATAGATTTTTTTTCAAATTTGTTACAAAAAAAATTCCTTATGTAACTTTAAAAACCGCACAAACTATAGATGGTAAAATTGCCGATTTAAACGGAGACTCAAAATGGATTTCATCAATTGAATCCAGGCGTTATGTGCATATGCTTCGTGCCCAATACGACGCAGTTCTAATAGGCGCAGGTACGGTTTTGAAGGATGATCCTAATTTAACCGTAAGGCTTGCGGAGGGTAGGAATCCTAAAAGAATAATTCTCGATTCTTCTTTAAATATTAGTTCAAATAATAGGATATTTAAAAACAACAGCGATAGAAATTCAATAATTCTAACTTCATTAAGAAGTATAAAGAAAAAAAATAAAATAAATAAATTGACGACTCTTGGTGCGGATATTATTTATGTTAAAGAAAGTAAAAAAGGTTTTCTGGATATTAAAGATGCATTAAAAAAACTGGCAAAGCTGAATATCACATCAATACTGGTAGAAGGCGGCAGCAGAGTTTTTACTTCTTTTATAAACAAAAATTTATTTGATGATTTACTTGTTTTTGTTACTCCTAAGTTTCTTGGAGAAGGTTTACCGGTTGTGGGAAACATTGGCATTACAAATATTAAAAGAGCGTTAAAGATAAAAGTAAAAAGCGTTGAAACCGTTGGAGAAGATGTCTTAATTAGACTGGAAAAATAAAATCCTTAATCTACTTTCGAACTTAAACCATAATTCTCTCGACAGAATTGTGATTCGTATGGAGGCTTAAACTTGAACATAAACTTGAAGGGTATTAGATGTTTACAGGACTAGTTGAAGAAACCGGCAGTTTGGCCGGTAAAAAAGCAGCAGGCGAAGGCTATCAGCTTGAAATAACTGCCAAAATTGTTATGCAAGACCTTGC
>JBJKQP010000194.1:0-2533 GCA_046705105.1 Ignavibacteriaceae bacterium
GTAACAGGCAATTATCAATTAATGGATGTTCACGGAGCAGGTGCGCAAAGAAGCGATCCTAAAAAAGGCGACCCAAGCAATTATCCTTACGGGCACGGTCCGCAAGGAGATGTTGTAAGAATTTATAATTTTGTTAGATTGGTTCGCAATACCGATATAAAAACATCCGTAGGTAAAAATAATAATTCATCCGTACCGGAAGGTTTTGTGCTGAAGCAAAATTACCCTAATCCTTTTAACCCGGAAACAATAATTAGTTATCAAATACCTGGAGCAGGAAATGTTCAATTGAAAATTTTTGATATGCTCGGCAGAGATATAACTACTCTTGTTAACAAATTCCAGCAGCCGGGAACTTACTCGGTTGACTTCAATTCCGGTAAGTATCCAATTTCCAGCGGTGTGTATTTTTACCGGTTAACAGTTAGTTCTAATAAACTTACTATGGGCTATTATTCAAAAACAAAAAAAATGATTTGTATGAAATAAACGGAGTTTTACTTAATGAAATATAATTATAAAATATTACCTGCTTTGTTCATCTTAATATTTTATGCAGCTTTAATTAAAGCGCAAAGCAATACTGTAGGATTAATTCTAGATGATTCTTCTTCAGCATATAACGGATATACGTTATTTTCACCGATTGCTTCAAAAAATACTTACTTAATAGACAACCGAGGCTATCTTATACATTCATGGAAAAGTTCATATAGACCAGCGCAATCCGTTATGCTTCTTCCCGATGGAGACCTTTTAAGAACATCTTTTGTTCAAGGTGTTGATCCTTTTGTTTCCGGCGGTGCAGGCGGGAGAGTCGAAAAATATGATTGGAACGGGAACCTTATATGGTCGTTTAATTATTATTCGAATGATTATTGTTCACACCACGATGTTACCTATCTTCCGAACGGTGATATCCTTATGATTGCATGGGAATATAAAAGTTATGACCAGGCAGTGGCAGCAGGAAGAAATCCTACTAATATAGATACTGCACTTTGGTCGGGGGAAATTATTGAAGTAAAGCCAACCGGAACAACAGGCGGTGATATTGTTTGGCAATGGCATGCATGGGATCACCTGATACAAGATTACGATTCAACTAAAGCAAATTACGGAGATGTTGCAAAGCATCCGGAATTGATTGATATTAATTACGGTTCTACAGGCAAGGACTGGCTTCATATCAATTCAGTTTGCTACAATGCTCAAAGAGACGAAATCCTTTTAAGCGTTCATAATTTTAATGAAATATGGGTAATCGATCATTCAACAACTACTGCTCAGGCTGCCGGCCATACCGGTGGAAAAGACGGTAAAGGAGGAGACTTAGTTTATCGTTGGGGTAATCCACAGGCTTATGGAGCAGGAACTGCTGCGGATCAAGAACTATTCAGCCAGCATGATGCAAACTGGATAAGCGCCGGGCTGCCTGGTGAAGGTGATATTTTAATTTTTAATAACGGAACCGGTAGACCAGGCGGTAATTACTCATCAGTAGATGAAATTACGCCACCTATAAATTCCAATGGTGAATATTATATGGATTCTACTGGCAAGTTCGGACCGGATAAAACAACATGGACTTATAAGGCAGATAAACCGACTTCCTTTTATGCAAAAAATATTTCAGGTGCGGAAAGATTACCTAACGGCAACACATTAATTTGCGACGGTACTGCCGGAGAATTCTTTGAGATAAATACATACGGCAATACAGTTTGGGAGTATATTAATCCGGTTACTCGCAACGGTATTTTAACACAAGGACAAAAGCCTGTTTATAACTTGGTATTTAGAATTTATCGTTATTCACCTACCTATTCCGGCCTCGCCGGAAAGGACCTTTCCGAGAAAGGAAGAATTGAAAATTACCCTAACGGTATTGAGGATGGATATACAAGACCGTCCGTTTTTAGATTAAATCAAAATTATCCGAATCCGTTTAATCCCGAAACGGAAATAAAATATCAAATTCCTTCAGAAAGCTATGTAAGGTTGGAGATATTCAATATACTTGGAAAAGTAATAGCGACTCTTGTTAACCGGTATCAACAACCAGGGACTTATACTGTTAGATTCAATGAGAATGACTATTCAATCTCGAGCGGAATATATTTTTATAAAATCACCGCAGGTAGTTATACAAAAACCTTAAAGATGATTTGCGAAAAATAATTTTTCAATCTTTGCTTATTTAAAGCTTTCTAATTTGTTAAATTTACAGGAAATCTTTTATATCATTATATCGAAAAATTAAGTGAAATTTAAAATGGAGACAAAAAAAAGCAATCAACTATTTAACGAAGCAAAAAGATATATTCCCGGCGGAGTAAATTCACCTGTTAGAGCATTCAAGGCAGTCGGCGGAAACCCGATATTTATTCAGCGGGGTGAAGGCTCAAAAATTTATGATGTAGACGGAAATGAATATATAGAATACATAGGAAGCTGGGGCCCGCATTTGTTCGGGCATAACCCGGCTTTTATTAAAGAAGCTTTATTAAAGTCTGTAGAATACGGTACAAGC
>JBJKQP010000195.1:0-6884 GCA_046705105.1 Ignavibacteriaceae bacterium
ACCATGACGGAATTTATGAGCCGGATATTGATGTACCCGGTGTAGCTGGTGCAGCTCAAACTATTTGGTTTACGGCTAACGATTTTAATATTAATTACACTCTCGGCCTTTACGGTTCGAGCCCTATCGGAATGGAATATCAAGCTACAATATGGGAGTATGACGACAGCACCGGTTTTAATAATTTTCTTTTCAGAAAATATAAGCTTATAAATCAAAGCAAACTTTTGGACATTCCTTCTGTAAGCAGTTCACAAACTTGGCAAAACATGTATGTATCTATGTTTTCGGATATTGATATAGGAAATGCCGGAGATGATTTTGCCGGCTGCGATACTGTTTTAAACTTAGGTTATGGGTATAACGGTGAAGATGTTGATGCAAGTTATTCTCCTCTTCCACCGCCTGCCGTAGGATTCAGTTTGATTAGAGGCCCTTTTGTTAAGGGTAAAGCAGGAGAAGATTTGAATAGAAACGGAATTGATGATCAGAATGATTACGGATGGAACCAAAATAATGTTCGAATTAATGGCTATATAAATCTACCGATGACCGCATTTTATTATTTCTCCCAAAAGTTTCCTTCACCCTCTCTCGGTACCTACAACGGTACATTACAATTTTATAATTATTTGCAGGGTAAAGATATTTCCGGTTCGGAATTTACAAACCCGGTTACTAATTCTCCGACAACGTTTGCTCTTTCCGGAAACCCGATTACAGGAACCGGATGGGTTGACGGAGTTCAAGAAACGATGGGCGACCGAAGCATTGGTATTTCAACAGGTCCGTTTCAAATGGCACCGGGAGACACTCAGGTAGTTGTTTTTACACAAATTGCCGCCGGTGCGGAAAAAGGTGTCAGCAGGCTGATGGCTGTTGATTCGTTAATGCATTACTCTAAAATTGCTCAACAATTTTATGATGGAAATACGGTTACTTCGGTAAAAGATAATAATAGACAAGAAATCCCGTTAAAATTTTCTCTTAAGCAAAACTACCCGAACCCTTTTAATCCTTCAACAACAATAAGCTTTAATCTGCCGGAGGCATCTAATGTACGTCTCGAAATATTCAATATACTCGGTCAAAAAGTAGCAACATTAATTAAAGGTTTTGAACATGCAGGCGCTTATAAAGTTGAATGGAATGCGGGAAGGTTTGCAAGCGGTGTTTACTTATATAGATTGGATGCAGGAAGCTATTTAAAAACGAAAAAAATGATACTGTTAAAATGATGATTTATCCATAATCTTTAATATTATTTTTTTATAAAACGAACCATAGCAGGAGACAAGTGTTATGATAAAAAAACATGACCGAGCCTGTACAAGCAAAGTCTACATAAATAAATTTCTCTTCTTAATATTATTTTTATTTCTGGAATTAAATGTTACTAATCCGTTGCTGGCCCAATGGACACCAATCAATGGTCCTGAAAACGCAGTCATTAATTGTATCGCATCTGCACCTGACGGTTCGATCTTCGTCGGCACCAACCTTGGAATATATTTGTATAACGGTACAAACTGGGTTAAAGCCGACTCCGGGATGCCAAGTCCGCCGCCCAACATTTCTGCACTTGGATTTTCCAATGATTACTCAACAATTTTTGCGGCACCAATTACAGTTAACGGACTTTACAGATCTACCGACAACGGTGTAACCTGGAATCAACCGGATCCTAACATAGCAAGAATTACGGCGATTACTGCGGATAGCGACGGCTCTATGATTGCCAACGGGGAAGTGAAATACAATGGTAGATTTATAACAGGAATTTTAAGGACAACTGATAACGGCATTCACTGGGCTCCGGTGGATTCTTCAATAGATGCATACATTTTTAGTGTAACTTCCGGTGGAAAGATCTTTGCCGCAACCGACAGCGGAGTTTATAGTTCAAAGGACAACGGGCAAAATTGGGCTCAAAGCGGATTATATAACTATAGAGCTGCTTCAGCTTTCGCGGCATCGCCGGACGGCTCAACTCTCATTGCTTCATATTCAGGTTATGCGCCGCCTTCAAAAGATACTACTGCTGTTTTTCTTTCAACTAACGGCGGTAAAGGCTGGAGGCAAATTAATGACGGTAACACAAATCTAACGAGTAATGCAGTTTGGGCGCTGTCAATCTCCCCGGATAATTCTCTTATATTTGCCGGGACTTACGTGGATGGGATCTTTCTCTCAAGGGATAACGGTAAAAGTTGGTTGGCTCTTAATGATAGTCTTTCTACTTACGATTATATATCGGCCTTTACATTTTCGCCGGACGAATCAACGGTATATGCGGCAACCGAAGATGCCGGTGTATGGAAGCGCCCGCTTTCGGAATTGACCTCTGTAAAAACTTCTCACACATACGCGCCGGAACAATTTACACTCAGTCAAAATTATCCCAACCCGTTTAATCCCAGTACAACAATAAGTTACTCTTTACCTAAATCTTCAAATATTAAGATTGAAGTTTTTAATGTCCTCGGAGAGAAAGTTGCAACTCTAGTTAACGGATATGAGCAGGCAGGCGGCCATAATATTCAATGGGATGCCGGAGGGTTTGCAAGCGGTATTTATTTTTACAAACTGTCTGCAAATAATTTATCACAGATCAAGAAAATGATACTTCTAAAATAAAAACTTTCCTCTCCCCTCCCGGTTCCGGTTTATACGGGCTGGTTCCGGAGAGATCGAACCCGGCTTCATAAAATACCTAACTGTTTGTGATATTTTTATTCTTCCAATGTTAGTGGTAAATTATTATATCTGGTGAACCAACCTCAAATAACCGAATCCTCATAAGGATTATGAAATGTGAATATTAAGAATTCAGCTAATTAAAAAAATTGAACATTTAAGATGTTCGATACCGGATTTTAATTTTTTATATCCGGCATAAAGAATCTGGTTTCGATTATCTTAAATCCAATGAACCAAATCGCAGTTAAAATACGCATGCACAATTAAAGCCCCAATTATGCTTTATTGATCAGGTCTTTTAAGTAAAAAGGCAAATTAATACAAATTACTGAGTTGCTTAAAAAAAAGGAAAGAAAATGAAAAACTTTATCTGTACAATAAACATGCCTCTAACATTTTTTTTTAAGGCAATATGCCTTGCTATTATTTTAACAATATTCTGCAGCGGGGTTTCACCGGCTAAGGTCATTTATGTTAACTACAAAGCTGCGGGAAATAATAACGGAACTTCCTGGGCTAATGCATACACGAATTTACAATCTGCGCTCCAGGCTGCAACACCCGGCGATTCTATCTGGGTAGCGGAGGGAACATACTATCCCTTTACAAACACAACCACTTCATTTCAAATACCTAACGGAGTAAAAGTGTTCGGAGGATTTAAAGGAAATGAAACTAATTTCAACACTCGTAATTACAAAAATAATGTGACCACTCTAAGCGGCGCAATCCCAAAGGCCAATAACAAAGTTGTCAGGGCTTATCATGTAGTAACTTTTGTAAATACCGGTATTTCAACTACTTTAGACGGCTTTACTATTAAAGGCGGATGGGCGGATACAACAATAACTTCTACTCTTGACAGCGTGGGAGGTGGCGTACTTATATATAGTACAAACGGTAATACATGCAGCCCCACTATAAATAATTGTTTAATTACGGACAATCTTGCCAAATATGAAGGTGGCGGAGTTTGCATTTTAAGTGAAGCAGGCGGAAACAGCAGCCCAACTCTTAGTCAATCTGAGATTACAGGTAATAAAGGTGTTTTAACATACTTTGGAAGTATAGTTATTGACAGCACGTATATAAACGGGGCCGATGCAAACGGCTTTGGGAGCGGTATTGCTATAGATGGTTCTAGGGGAACTTGCAATCCTATTTTCAATAATTGTTCTATAGTCCATAATAGTTATGTTCTTGGGGGCGATGGATTGTACAATGATAAAGGATCGCTTATAATGAATAATTGTACAATCAGCCATAATGGTGATGATAATTCAACAGGTCTAGTCATAGCTGGAGCAGGAATATCCAGTACTGGAGGCTCACTTAAAATGACAGGATGTAATATTACCTATGATAATGCGTATTTTCCTGGTTCGGTAGGTGGTGGAATATTCATTGTTAATACCAGCTTAGACCTTGCAAATGATACAATAAGTAATAATAGTGCAACAGGTGGAGGAGGAATTGAAATCCAGTCAGATTCCAGTAATAAGATTAACAGTACAATAAAAAATTGTGTTATCAGCAATAATGGAGCTTACCAAGGAGGAGGAATAGAAATTTATCCATCTACTAGTTCAATGATTTATGCAAAAATAAATCAATGTAAAATAAATAATAATAAGGCTTACAGAAAAGGCGGCGGAATTGATGTTGAAAATGCCGACAGTTCATCACAATGCACCACGGATTTTACCGATTGTGAATTTATTGGCAATTCCGTAGATGTATCAATCGGAAAAGGCGGTGGAATTTATAATGGCGCCGGCAGTTCCACTTTTACAAATTGTAAAATTAATGAAGATTCGGCTGCTTCCGGTGGTGGTATATTCAATACTTTGGCTGAGTTGGGTAACTCTCTGTCGAACCCAATCTTTACTGATTGCACAATAAGCGGTAATTACGCAAGCAGTAATGGAGGTGGTATTTATTCTGAGTCAAACGTAGATTCTGAATCTGTTAATTTAATTAACTGCATAATTAGCGGGAATTATGCCGATACCTTGGGCGGCGGAATTTATAACTATGTAGACACAACGGGTAATTATTATTTCGGCGGAATAAATAATTTTAATGCAGTTGTTTACTTTAGTTTAATGAATTGTACTATCACCGGGAATTATGCCGGTCTAAAAGGAGAGGCTATTTATAATCATAGCTCGGAGGCTGAAAAGTGTATCACAACAATTAAGAATAGTATTATCTGGAATAACAAGACCAATGAAAGTGCAGCATACCCAAATGCAGCAATAATCGATTATTCTGCTTCAACTTATTTTTCCTACAGTCTTATAGAAAATTCCAGAGATACATCAGGCACATGGATAGATTCATTGGGTAAAGACGATAGTCATAATATCGACAAAGACCCTTTGTTTAAAAGCGTTCTTAACCCTTCAACTGCTCCTTCAACTAAGGGAGATTTTCATCTTAAAGCCGGCAGCCCTGCTCTTGGGGCAGGCAGCCCGGCAACCGATCCCGGCGTACCTAAAACCGATATTGACGGAAATCCGCGTCCTTTACCTAATGGTGCTACTAACGTTGATATGGGTGCTTATGAAGAAGGTAATAATACAACAAACGTAAAAGATAATTCTTCACAAATACCTAAGAAGTTCATGCTGGATCAGAATTATCCCAATCCTTTTAATCCTACAACTACTATTAGATATGAAATACCTAAATCAGCATATGTTACATTAAAGGTTTATGATATACTGGGTAATGTAGTTGAAACTTTGGTGGATAAAGAGCAGCAACCGGGAAGGTACAGTGTTACATTTCCGGGATTAGGAAGTCAGGAGTCAGAAGTCAGTCAACTTGCAAGTGGTGTTTATTTATACAGGCTGCAGGCAGGCAGCTATGTTCAAACGAAGAAAATGCTTCTTTTAAAATAACTATAATGAATAGTAATTAAACCAGCAGAAAGACAATGAAAAAATTTACAAGAGGTATTATAGTTTTATCATTTTGTTTTACTTTATATTTACCAAAAGCATACTGCCAGTGGAGTGCGGTAGGTAATGCAGGCTTCTCTTCTCTTTCAATTAATGCAATATCCCTTAAAGTATACAACGGAACCCCATATGTTACTTATGTTGATGGACTTAGTCATACAAACGTAATGAAATATAAAGGAAGCAAATGGGTGGATGTAGGGAGCGCAGGTTTTGACTCTGTTGCGATAGATGAAATATCCCTCTGTGTATCTAAAGATACTCCCTATGTTGCTTATGATAACGACTCGGATAAAGCAACGGTAATGAAATATAATGGGAAAAATTGGGTACACGTTGGTAATGCTGGTTTCTCTGCAAGTACTGTTGAAAGTATAACCCTCCGAATGTACGACGACACTCCTTTTGTTGCCTATACAGCCTACGATCTTGGCTATAAAGCAACTGTAATGAAATACAACGGTTCAAATTGGATATATGAAGGTAACGCGGGTTTTTCTCCCCCTGAATATAATTTCTTGTCTTTTTCCATCTATGATGATACTCCATATGTTTCGTTTTCAGATGATGCTTATAATGGTTGGGCATCGGTTATGAAATTTAACGGGAGATATTGGGTATATGTAGGTAACCGTGGCTTTTCAAGAGATGCAATTGATTACTCATCATTCTACCTTTATAAAGGTACTCCGTACATAGCTTATAAAGAATTTAGTGACAGTAAAGCTACGGTGATGAAATATACAGATACAAGTTGGGTAACTGTTGGTCATGCTGGTTTTTCAGCAGGTTACGTTTTGTGGACTTCCCTTTATGTATATAACGGCACTCCATTTATCTCTTATGAAGACGGTGGTAACAGCAATAAGGCGACGGTCATGAAATTTAACGGTACTAATTGGATTAACGTTGGTAATGCAGGTTTCTCTACCGGTTCTGTTACAAACACATCACTTTATGTTTATAACGGTATTCCCTATGTCGCTTATTGTGACATAGACAACGGTGGGAAAGCAACAGTTATGAAATATAATTCCCCAACAATTGTTAAATCAAAAAACTTTTCTGCTTACAATTTTTCTCTCGAACAGAATTATCCCAATCCTTTTAATCCTTCAACTGCAATTGAATATGATATTCCTAAAGCAGCGCATGTTACATTAAAGGTATACGATATACTGGGTAATTTAGTTGAAACTTTAGTGGATAAGAATCAGC
>JBJKQP010000196.1:0-4512 GCA_046705105.1 Ignavibacteriaceae bacterium
CTGCCTAATTCCGCAAAGGAATACTTAGTAAAATCGAGTCCGGCTTTTGCATAATAATTTTTAACGGGAAAGGTAAAAATTTCCCTATACTTTTCTTTGGAAAGAGGAGGCAAGTTTCTTCTTTTCAAAACCCCGTTAATAATATCTATACATAAAGCCGCATCGTCAAATAAAGTACCGTTCCAATCCCATATAATGTGTTTATATTTTTCTAACATTAAACAAACAAATATTTAATCAGTTTATAATAATTAACCGGATCGGTTAAAAGGTCCCTGTATTTTTTTTCATCCATAAAAATGTCGGTTATTAATTCACTCAATCTTTGGCCGTAAAAACGAAAGAGCATCCTTCTGACATAAGGATAAACATAAACAAGTGCCGCAATTATTTTTGAAAACCGGTATTCATCAACAATAGAATGATTTACTTTTAAATTATAAATATCCGCAGCAAGATTAACATCCATTTCGCTTTCAATAATAGCTTCGGCAGCTAATCTGCCGCTTTGTATTGCGTGTGAAATTCCTTCAGCCGTTACGGGATCTGCAAAACCAGCTGCATCTCCCGTTAAAAATATTCTTTGTTTTGCAAACCTAGAACTGCCGTTTTTAATTAACGGAATAAAATATCCGTGCCTTTCATATCTTACAATGTTATCAATTTCAAGCAGTTCCAAATATGATTTGAATAATTTATTTAATCCTTGTTTACCTTTTTTCATCTCTACAACCCCAACTGATAAATGGTCTTTCTTAGGAAATACCCAGCCGTAGCCGTGAGGGATTATATCAAAATCGAAGCGTGCACTTTGGTTAAATTTTTTATAGGTAGAATCATCAAGATATATTTCGTACTCAAGTGCAGGCAGTTTTGTAATCGGAATTTTTAAATTAGATTTTTTTGAACATATGCCTTGACCGCCGTCTGCTCCTATAACAAAACGTGATACGTATTTTTCTTTTCCGGTAATTACTTCAATTGAATCTTTATTTGTAATTAAGTCGATAACTTCAACATTATCTTTAATTACAGCACCTGCCTCTCCGGCCTTTTTTAAAATAAAATAATCAAAGTCCCGGCGCATGGTCATAAAGACGATGGGTCTGTTCCGCTTTGTTATAAAGTGCTGGTTGGTTTTCCGATCGTATACTTCCGAAGAAAAACAATTAATTTCGGAAATACTTTCGATACTAAAAGGAAACTGTTGAACGGCTCTCTGCACAACTCCCCCTCCGCATGTTTTATAGCGCGGAAGATTTTCCTTTTCAATAACAAGTACTTTTATTCCTTTGGATGCTAAAAAATAGGCAGCAGATGATCCCGCCGGTCCGCTTCCGACAATAATAACATCGTAATTGGTACTTCTCATTAAATTTAGATTACAAATTTAATATCGGGATTATTTCCCAGTTTTTCATATATTAAATTACGTACAGCTTCATTTGGAACAATCAGTTTCAAATTCAGGCTGACATATTTTTCGTTTTTACTCAAGTTAGAAGGAGTTACGTCGTATTCCATTCCCAACGTAGCATCTTTTATTGCAGATAAAATTTTATCAACATCTACACCAATAACTTTGTACGACCATTCACACGGGTAGGTAATTTCAGGCTTTTGATTTTCCGAATCAAGTATCATCATTTATATTTACTTTTTTTATGTGAAAAATATAATTGTTTTTCCATAATCAAAAAAATAAAATATTGTTGTATAAATCACAAAGGTTAAATGAACAAGGTTTGTTATTTGCATGTATATTATATAACAATTATTTTTACACCAGTTCTTTCAAAAGGTTCTCCCCTGCCTTTTGAAATAAAAGAACTAAGTCCCGATGGTCGCCCGATCATTGGGCTTTTTTTTGTCTTCTTAGTTAATAAGCAACATAAAAATAACCCGCATTAAATACGTTTAGCCAAACCGTCCGGAAATATAATCCTCTGTTTGTTTTTTAGAGGGATTAGTAAAAATCTTTGAAGTTTTATCGAATTCGACAAGCTCTCCGATATAGAAAAAGGCTGTTTTATCGCTTACGCGTGCAGCCTGCTGCATATTATGTGTAACGATTATAATTGTATAGTTTTTTTTCAGTTCGTGGATTAACTCTTCAATTTTTGCCGTTGCAATCGGATCAAGTGCACTAGCAGGTTCATCCATAAGCAAAATATCCGGCTCTACAGCTAATGCTCTGGCAATGCATAACCTTTGCTGCTGGCCGCCGGATAATCCCAAAGCATTGGTATTTAACCTATCTTTAACTTCATCCCAAATAGCAGCCTGCCGTAGAGTCTTTTCCACAATTTCCATTAATATCTTTTTTCTTCTTATACCATGGAGCTTTGGACTGTATACTATATTTTCATAAATGCTTCTAGGAAATAAATTCGCCTTTTGAAATACCATACCTATACTTTTTCGCAAGCTTACAACATCAATATTACGGGAATAAATATTAACATCATTAATAATAACTTCACCCTTTGTACTCACGCCGTGAATTAGGTCGTTCATACGGTTAAGTGTCCTTAAAAAAGTTGATTTGCCGCAGCCGGACGGACCTATTAAAGCAGTAACTTGATTCTCCAGAATAGTCATTGATATATTTTTCAATGCCTGCTTTTCTCCGTAATAAAGGTCCAGGTTTTTTGTTATTATCTTATCTGCTTCCAAACTCATGTTAATTTTTAATCAATAAAAAATGTAACTCATTCACCAGGAATACTGGAGTATTGGAGTAATAGAATATTTACGACATTCCATTACTCAAAAAGTTTATTTTACATATGATGACTTAATAAATGGCTTCTCTTATTTTTGCGCTTATATAATCCATTACCCAAACGACAAATGCAATCATCAAAACAATAAGGCCTACTTCGTGCCATTTTGCAAGTCCCTGGTATTGCATAAGCATGGTTCCTATGCCGCCGCCGCCTACAAGACCTATAATTGTAGCCATCCTTACGTTTATATCCCACCTGTAAATAGTAAATGAAAGAAAAGGCAGAACTATTTGCGGTACTACTGCATGCCATACTATTTGTATTCTGTTGGCACCGGTTGCGGAAATAGCCTCAACCGGACCTTGTTCAATGCTTTCAATTGCCTCCGAATACAGTTTTGCATTGGATGCAATTGTATGAACGAGTAATGCTATCATTCCGGCGAACGGGCCTATACCAACCCAGACTGAAAAGATAATTGCCCAGATAAGCGGCTCAATGGAACGAACAAAATTTAGAATGATTCTTAGGACATAATAAACTGCAAACGTGAATTTGTTTTCCCTCATTAAATTTCTTGCAGTAAAAAAGCTTATGAATAAAGTAGGCGGGATTGAAATTAATGTAGCTATTAGAGCAATATAAATAGTTTCAATCATTGCAAAAAGCGCATCATCAAAAATACCGAAGTTTGGCTGAAACAAAGCACTAAACAGTCTTTCGGCGCCGTTTAATCCTTCCGGGCTAAAAAGACTAACTATAGAAATTTTGGTAATTATCCATCCGGCGACAAAAGTAATATCAAATAGGAACCATGCGAAAATTTCAACCGTCCATTTTGTAATCTTATTATCTTTTGCAATTCCAAACAGCTTGCATGAGAGCGAGGTTCGTGTAGAAGCCCACAAAGTTCCTATAACAATACTTATAATTAATAAAATTCCTACCTCAAGCCACGAAAACGGAACTTGTCTTAAATCCAGTATAAA
Organism: Ignavibacteriaceae bacterium; assembly: GCA_046705105.1. GTDB lineage: Bacteria > Bacteroidota > Ignavibacteria > Ignavibacteriales > Ignavibacteriaceae > FEN-1297. The sequence continues at coordinate 3,719 of JBJKQP010000196.1, forward strand.
TTTATAATAGATTGCTCTTTGCAAAACAAGTATACTGTAATAGACGAAAAACGTATCCAGAAGAATTGCTTTAATAAAATTAAACTTGTCTTCCCTTTCTTTATTTCTTTGGATTATTTGCTGAGGATGCAGTTCTAACTCCGGGTTAACAATCATCTTATTTCCACCTCTTCGGCTTCTTCGCCGTAAATTGTTTTAAACCATGTTTCATCAATATCCGAAGGCAGGCCCTGGTAAACAATTTCACCTGCCTTAAGAGCAATAACCCTGGATGCATATCTTCTTACCAGGCTTAAAAAGTGAAGATTACAAATTACCGTAGTTCCCAGCTCCTTATTTATTTTTTCAAAGTACTGCATAATAGAATTGGAAGTTGCCGGGTCTAATGAGGCAACAGGCTCATCCGCCAATAATAGTTTTGGATTCTGCATTAAGCTTCTTGCAATTGCCACACGCTGCTGCTGCCCGCCGCTTAACGAATCGGCTCTTACTTTTGCTTTATCATATATTCCTACGGTTTCCAAACATTTATAAGCCTCATCATATACACTGTCTGAATATTTTTCAATTATTGATTCGAAGGTTCCTAATGACCCAAGTTTTCCGTGAATGACATTGGATAATACCGATCTTCTTTTTATAAGATTAAACTGCTGAAATACCATTCCGATTTGAGTTTTTACTCTTCGTAATTCTTCACCTTTTATATGAGTTATATTTTTATCAAGAAAATATATGCTGCCGGAAGTAGGTTCAATAAGTCGACTAATACTTCTAAGCAAAGTAGATTTTCC
>JBJKQP010000197.1:0-3798 GCA_046705105.1 Ignavibacteriaceae bacterium
TATTAAAACCATAGCGGTAATCTATCATTACGAACTTAATGTGTGCTTCCTTGTTATTTTTTATGCAGGATGATAAAATAAAAACCAAGACAAAGAGTAAAATTATTTTAATTGTTTGTTTCATAAATTCACCGGTAAAATATTTTTAGTAATTTTACATGCGGGTAACATAGCCAATTACCTTTGAATTGCTTGGATCAATAATTACTATAATGGGACCCAATAATGAATCCTGTGTTGTGTTAAAAATAACGGCTACAAGCCTTTGGCCATCTATTAATTTTAAATTGGAAGAATTATAAATAAACGGTAACCTGCCGCCCGAATCAATTAAAATTGAGGGAAATGCTAAATCCGTTTTATAAATGCCTCCTTCAACCTTTGCTTTCCGCCAATCAGCTATTGTAGATCTTTCCTGCATCGATAATGACTTATATGCTATGGTTCTATATTTTAAATCTTCAAACGGGGAAACACCATTAGAGTTATGTGAACAACCCTGAGTAATAAGCAGCATCATCATTATTACAAAAACATATTTTATTTTTTCCATCTTTACAACTTCACTGTTAATCTAAACGAAATATACCGGCAAACCGTATTTGAAATATTTAAAATAATTTTTCATTCTCTTCCCTTTTCCAATCCGTGTAAATCCGCCCAATCCGTGTCATCCGCGTTCTATTGATTACATTTTATTGAACTCTCAATTAATTATCTCGCTGTCAAATGGCAGACATCCACCAGCAATCTGCCGCTGCGGGGAGTGTAAGAATAACCGCCCCAGAATTGTACCGTAACACTATCATTACTTGCGGCAGAAATAGTATCAACAAGCGAATAGCTTTTCCATGTTGAATCTTTTATGATAATAGATTTCTCGGAAGTATAATTATTATATATAATCCTGGCTACACCACCGCCGGCATTATCCAGCTTTGCCCAAAAGGAAAGAGTATAAATTTTCCTGCCTGCCGGAATTTTAACTGTTTGATATAGTTGAACTAAAGGAATTGGTTTTGCGCTGCGAGGATCAAAAGTATTTAGACTTGCAGACCATTTGCAAAACATGTCCGGAGTATCCTTTGAAAATCCATGAAAAAATGAGATGGTTCTCCAGTGTGCAAAACTCGGATTGTTCCCAATTTCAAATGTGGAGTTCTTCAGTAAATTAGTTTGAACTAATTGCGGGTTTGTAAATAGGTCATCGCAGCTAAATAAAGAAACTGAACTTACCAGCAAGAGCAAAATAATTAATCTTTTCATAATAATCTTTCTATAACCTGTATTGAAAACCCGTTAATACCGGTATAAAGGAATAATCCATTCCGGTGGTTATATTAAATCTCGCTTCGATCAAAAAGTTTAGGTTTTTAAGAAGACTAAAGTTTACTCCGAGTCCGGGCGATATATAAAATGCTACCCTGTGTTTCCTGTTCCAGCCAACGGAATACATGTCGGGCCCCATGCCATAGTATATAGGAGAGAAAGCAGTGTTGGAAAATAGAAATCCTGTCCTTACAACGAAATACGGCTTAACAGGTTTATGAGAAAAATTTGCCCTTAAGCCTATTGCTAATTCATAAGTATAATCGTTAGGCTTATTTGGATTATCAATACTGTATCCTGCTTGGTCGAGAGTAGTACCGCCGTTATTTATTGCACCTTCCATCCGGTGAAATGCAAATACTCCAAACAAGGATAATGTTTTATTGAAATTGTAAACCGGTGAAAGAGCAAACGAATACCCGTTCTCCATATTACTCGAAGAAAATTCTGCTGTGGAAACCATATCTATTCCGCCGTCTGCTTCAACAGCAAATCGGCTTTGAGAAAAAACCTGAACAACAATAATGAATATGAAGAACAATATTTTTTTCATCTTTATCACTTTAAATTAACAAGTTAGAGATTATTTAATGTTTGTGATTTATATTTTCTTTTATCTTATCTTTTTATAAAAACTAAAATAGCCGTCAATAAAGCCGTCCCAAATTATTAATGTGTCGGTATTGATTTCCGCATAACCTTCATTTTGGAAAAGGTTATAATTATAGGTTGTAATATTTTTGTAAGATATTTTATCCCAGTCGTTAGACATAACAAGTATATTATAATTGGCACTTACTTTTAAAGTATCATTATGTGTTAACCGGAATAAACTGAATGGATAAAAACTTACCGTTAGTGTTGCCCCTTTTTCAGGAGTTATTATTCGGGGACCGATTCCGCCTTCGGTTTTCAACCATACCCATGTTCCAAGGTATTTGTTAGATGTATTTTCTTCCGTATTATCTACCGAACAATCGGCAATTAGAATAGGGAATAATATTATCAATATTTTTATAAAATTATTTTTCATATTAATGAGTCATGTTTTGCAGACAAATAACCTACCATAATAAAAACAGAAACACTCTAAATTAATAACGTCACTCTTCCTCCCCCTCTCCTTGACAAGGAGAGGGGGCAGGGGTGAGGTAAATTTCTTGCATACATGTGTAAATAATTAATCCTAGTCTGCCGGATTAACCACCTTCCCAATAAATAAAATTGCTCCCGATGTCTTTTCTCTAATAGCAAAAATAAAGGGGTGATTAACTCTCATAAATATTTTATCCGAAGGGACAACAACAGCACTTATTCCTACCTCAATTGCCGTAACTGCAGCAGCTTCCGTTCCTTTCTCATTAACATCAATAAAAGTTTTGTGTAGAACCCTTGAAATAAATAAATCCCTTTCTTTCCGCATTTTTGTAAAGTCAGCGGTTAGAGGATTGAATGCCGATTCCATTCCCATTGCTTTTAACGCATCGTTTAAGGTTATGGAATATTCAAGTTTAAATCTGGGCAACCATAAATTAACTTCGGCCGAATCCATATTGGTAAGTAAATTATTCCAAAAGTTTCCATCCATATTATCTATGAATGAATTTATATCTCCGCTTTGTGAAGGCAGTATTAGAAGCATACTGAAGTCGCCGTCGCCGTAAGGCAGTTCAACTGCTTGATAATTATTAGCTTGGTAATAATTCAGTTTATTTTTCTGGTTCATCATCATGCATTTTACCGGGTCGGATTGAGTAATGTAAAAATCATCCTGCTTTGTTGCGGTGCTGTCGAATTGATACTTCCATGTCCCGTAAAAGTAAATTGCATTTATTAGATACATTACGGCATCTTTCGGAATTTTTTTTATGATGCTTGTAATTTTTCCGTTAGTCCTTTCACTTACCCAATTATTAATTATTCCCGTGGAAGCGGGATTGTTAAAGTCTAATCCTTGAACTTCCGCATCGAAATAATTTTTGTTTACATCAAGAAAACTTTGTTCGAAGGAAACCTCCTGCCTGTACCAAATTGAATTTGCAGATTGAAAAATTACTTTCGGATCTATCTCTGTTAATAATTGATTTAGATTTTGGTAACCTTTGTTAATATCATCCTGGTTCGCCCCCGTCAGTTCAAGAGTTGATTTTATTTCATCATAAGTCTGTCCGTTAGCACCGTTTAGCACCATGCCGAATGCAGTAGAAACACTTAACGGTGAAATAAAAATATTTGAATCTCCGGCTGCTTCATTTACCTGTTTAAAAAGTTTTAAGCCGAATAGTTTGGAAGAACTTACTATACTTTTGTCTGCAGATGATAAATCCTTCTTTACCGGTACAGGTGAAGTAAGAGAACTTTTACATCCCCATATAGAAAGAGCTAGGATAGAAATCACTGTTATTCCGATATACCTTTTCATAGCATCCTCGCTAAAATTTTATTCTAATTTGCAGTCTTTATTTAAGT
>JBJKQP010000198.1:0-8728 GCA_046705105.1 Ignavibacteriaceae bacterium
AAGTGATAATTATCAATCTTAAATGAAATATTAGTGTTTCAAATCACTCTAGAATGATTTAGCATACTTTAAGAATAATTCTTTAAAATTTTAATCCGTACCAAATAACATGCGGATAAATTTGAACTGCCGGGGCGGGGAGGTGGTAAAAATTTAAATATTTTTTGAGAAGTTTAAGAAACCATCCGGTTCCGGGCAGTGCATTCAGGTTCCAATCAAGACCGATATAGAACCTGTGGTTGCCTCCTCCCATATTATCCAGCTTTTCCACACTGTGCCCTATTGATAAATTTATAAATGAAGGATAATATTTCTTAATTTCATCGGGCAGTAGGTTATGAACATTGATTGTAAGCCAGTCGTATGTGCTTTCATAATCATCAAAGATAACTCTGTTTGAACCGCGCTTAAATCTGTCGGACGGGAAGAAGCTTATTTTAAAGTTAAAATTTTTAAGTACTGGAAAATGATGCTGCAATAATGGGTAGGATGCGCCCAAAGCATCGGCGGTAAAATCGCCCCAGCTAAAACCCCATTGCTTTGAAAAACCGTCCCGCACTTCCACAAAAGTTTCGTATAAAAGAGCAAACGAACTTGCATACAAAATACTGTTTGACTTGCTAATTCCTGCCCACTCAAAAGCATCGGAATAAATATTAGATACCAGGTAAGGGAAGAAAAAATGGCCGAATTTATCCTCGCCCAAAGCGTAAGTCCAGTCATGTTTCCATTCAAAATGAAATTTACTCTTATCTCCCTTCCACCATAAATTATTCTGCACGGCATAGCCGTAGATAAATGCGCCGGTAGTAATCCCGCCGATCAATGAAAGTCTAAGATAATTAATTTTGCTTCCGGATGAAGTATCCTTTTTAGCCTGTGCGGAGAGATGGTCCGCTGCAAGCAGAAAAATAAATATTACGGTGATAATTTTTTTCATCTTTTTGAAAAATAAAAGAAGAATAATGCGTTAAAATAAAAATGCATAGATTAAAAGCAAAGAGAGGTTATATTTGTATATCGATATTTTAAAGGTAAAAAAGTCAGGTAATTATTATGGAACCTAAATGGCTGGTATGGGCCAAAAGACTTAATGCTATTGCTCAGAACGGATTAACATTTGCAGAAAATGAATTTGATATTGAACGGTACAATCAAGTAAGGGAAATTGCGGCGCAAATGATGGCGGCAAATTCGGAAGGGGACCTTGAATTCATTAAGGATCTTTTTAAAAATGCAGAAGGCTACGAAACTCCGAAAGTTGATGTAAGGGGAGCAGTGTTTAAGGATAATAAAATATTATTGGTAAAAGAAAAAATAGACGGAGGCTGGACATTGCCCGGCGGCTGGGCAGATCCTAATGAATCTCCCGGCGAAGCTGTTGAAAGGGAAGTCTTTGAAGAATCGGGATTTAATGTAAAAGCTAAAAAAATTGTTGCTGTTTTTGATAGAACAAAACAAGGTCATACTCCTCCGTATCCTTTTCATATTTATAAAATATTTTTTCTTTGCGAACTTATCGGAGGAAGTAAATCCAATAGTATAGAAACGGACGGGGTTGAATTTTACGGTGAAAATAATATTCCTGAGCTCTCGGCCGGTAGGACTACCGTTAAACAAATTCACCGTTTGTTTGAGCATTTTCGCAACCCTTTAATGCAGACTGATTTTGACTGAATAAAACTTTTTTATAATAAGACGGGATTAAAATGAATTACAGAAAATTTGGCAAGATCGATTTAAAAATCAGTGAAATCGGATTCGGCGCTTGGGGGATCGGCGGACCTTCTATGGCAGGTGATATTCCTATCGGCTGGGGAAATGTAAACGACAATCAATCTATTGAAGCTTTAAAGACCGCATTTGAAAGGGGGATAAATTTTTATGATACGGCAGATTTCTACGGTCTCGGCCACTCCGAAGAATTAATCGGAAAAGTTTTCGGAGAAAAGAAAGATGTGGTTATTGCGACAAAAGTCGGGCACCGTCTGAATAATGACGGAACTATAAGGCTTGATTATTCTAAGAAACATATAATTGAAGCTTGCGAAAAAAGTCTTAAAAGACTACGTAAAGAAACAATAGATTACTATCAGCTGCATTCGGCAAAGTTAGAGCATCTTGAGGAAGGTGAATGCATTGATGCGATGGAAGAGTTGAAAAAATCCGGTAAGATAAGATATTGGGGATTGTCCTTAAACACTTTTCATCCAGAACCGGAGGCGGATTTTTTAATGGACAAAAACCTAGGAGACGGCTTTCAAATTGTTTTTAATATGATAAACCAAAAAGGTTTTGGGGTAATTAAGAAAGCTAACAAGATGGGCTACGGAATAATTGCCAGGATGCCGCTTCAATTCGGGCTGCTTACAGGTAAGTTTACAAAAGGTACGACGTTTGAAAAGAACGATCACCGGACATTCAGACTTACTCCGGAAATCCTATCAGCATCTTTGGATTATCTGAAAGATGTCTGGCAGATAACGAATAAATACGGTATCTCAAAAACATCTTTGAGCCTAAGTTTCATTTTGAGTTTCCCGGAAATATCGACCGTTATCCCGGGAATGAAAACATCCGAACAGGCAGTGCAAAACACTTCAGACTTGGTTAAATTGTCGGACAATGATTTGAACGATCTTAGAACTTTATATAAAGAAAAATTAATTACTTTGGTAGATCTTATGGAAAAGCAGGGATGATTTAATGTATTAAATTTTAATGATTACGGATTAGGCAAAGCAAGTGGAATTCCTAAGCGGATAGGAAAAAGTATAGCGTATTTTAACAGATGATAACAAAATTATCCGACCCAATTTTCCGCGACCGAACTGCTGACTTCATGAAAATCTTTATATGCTGCAAACCTTCCGGATTTTATACAAATAGTAGGCACCTGTGAGTAACGAAGAATTTTATTAGTTACGTTGCCAGTAATCAGGTGTGATAAACCCGTCCATCCGTGCGATGAAATTATTACAAGGTCTATCTTGTTGAATTTGGTATAACTCAATATTTGTTCAAAAGGTTTGCCTGGATTCATGGCTTCAACTATTTCAACTCCTTGCGGGGAAATTTTATTTATGAACCTTCTCAACTCCTCTTCGGCATTCAGATACCTCGTCTTTTCAAATCTTTGCTCAACATTATGATTGCTGTTGTATTTGTTTGTTGAAACAGGTTCGTAAACATGCAGGACGTGCAGTACTGCCTTGCATTGTTTTGCCAAGTAATGTGCAAATTCGAACGCTGGAAAAGAATTGTCGGAAAAGTCGGTCGGAACAAGAATGTTTTTTAATGAAATCATATCACTCCTCCTCTTGTCTAATTAGTGAGTTTAACTAAACGAGAAGAGCTGACAACTGCCTGGTTACCTCACTTAAATCAAAAGGCTTATAAAATATTGAGCTGGCATATTTCCTTATATTTTTATCAAAGGACTTGGAATTATTTTCATAAACGTAAGTCAATATAATCGGTATATCAGGATTTTTTTCCTTTAGTAATTTACATACATCTTCGACAGTCTTAGTCGGTTCAGCATCTATGATAACGAGATCAATATTTAATGTTTTATCAATAGCTTTCAAAACACTTATATTAGTGGTTGTAGTAACACTGTAATCGTTTTGAAAGTACATCAAAAGACTAAGGCAAATGTTGGAATCCGAACTGTAAATTACAATGTTTTTCATTATTAAAATTCAATTAAATCTATTTAAGAAAAGCATTAAATATCATGCGAAGCATAAATTAGGAAGGCCAAATGCGTGCCAAAAAAATCATTAATATGTAAAACAATTGGAAAGGTGCGATTTTAAGATAAATTTGCAGATTTGTCGGAATTAATTTTATCCTTCACCAATAAATTTAACTTTTGAAGTTCCCGCATGTGAAAATTAACAACAAGGTATTTCAATAATTGAGAATCAATTTATCTATTTTTTCTTTTAAAGCTATATTATGCCTTAATGTCAAGCTCTTTAAGTTTCCGGTAAAGTGTTGAAAGACCTACTTTTAATAGATCCGCAGTTTTTTCTTTGTCAAAACTATTATTTTCAAGAGCCTTATAAATATAATCGCGTTCAAATTTTCTTACAGATTCTTCCAGCGAGCCCATTTTTGAAAAATCCGCAGAGCTGGTTTTGGTATTAAATACCTGCGGCAAATCTTTAATTGTTATAAAGTCGTTCTTGCAAAATATAACTGACCTTTCCACTATATTCTCAAGCTCTCGAATTTCGCCTTTCCATTCATAAGCCAGAAGAGCTCGCATTGCCTCGGGATCAAATCCTTTTATATTCCTATTCATTTCTTTTCTGTACTTATCCAGAAAATGATCTGCCAGCAACGGAATGTCCTCTTCTCTGTCTTTTAGTGAAGGGAGGTTTATTTCTACAATGTTTAGACGGTAATATAAGTCCTCCCGGAATCTTCCGGCTGCAACCTCTTCCTTCAATTCTCTGTTTGTAGAGGCAATAAACCTAACATTAACAGATATTGCGGCAGTAGATCCTACAGGCGTATATTCTTTTTCTTGGAGTAGCCGCAGCAGCTTAACCTGCAATTGAAGCGGTAATTCGCTTATTTCATCCAGGAACAGAGTTCCGCCGTCAGCAGCTTTAACCAAACCTTCTTTATCGGAAATTGCTCCTGTAAAGGCACCGCGCTTATGTCCGAAAAGTTCACTCTCAATAAGATTCTCGGTAATAGTTCCGCAGTTAACCGCAATCAAAGGTTTGTTTTTTCTTTTACTGTTAAAGTGAAGAGCACGGGCAACAAGTTCTTTCCCAGTGCCGCTTCTTCCGGTAATTAAAACTGTCGTATCTGTTTCCGCTACGGTTTGAATAATATCGTAAATCTTTTTAATTGCCGGGCTTTTACCGACTATTTTTTCGAAGTCGAAATTTCGCTGTACTTCTTTTCTTAAAATACGGTTTTCGAGAAGCAGGTTTTTAACCTCAAATAATCTTTTTATTTTAATCAGCAATTCGTCAAATTCAATCGGTTTAAGTAAATAATCGCTTGCACCGTTTCGCAGTGCGCAGATTGCAGTATCTAAAGATCCAAATGCCGTAATAATTATTACTGATGTCTGGATATTTAGTTTCTTAACTTCTTCCAGCAGTTCTATACCTTTCATTTCAGGCATTTCAAGATCGGTTATAACAAGATCAAAAGTTTCTTCAAGGAGTCTGTTGTATGCAGCTAATCCATTTTCAGCCTCCTGGACATAATACCCTTCTTTTTTCAACACAAAAGTTAATGAATCGCGTATTATTTCTTCATCATCTACTACAAGTATTCTCTCTGACATATTTTCTATCCTTATATTAAGGTTGAATTGGCAATGTAATTGTAAAAGTTGTTCCTTTTTGCAGAGTACTTTCTACTTTTATATCTCCCTGAAAACTCTTTATTATCCCGTAGCTGACCCATAATCCAAGGCCGGTTCCTTTTCCTTCTTTTTTTGTAGTGTAGAAAGGCTCAAAGACCTTTGACAATTTATCATCGGAAATTCCCTTACCGGTATCCTTAAAAGTAATTACTACGTCATCTTCGTCGATATCCGATGCGGCCGATATCTTTTTAGGACCGTTTGTGTCCTTTTCGGCTATTGCATCTACTGCATTAAGCAGAATGTTAACAAATATCTGCTGTATTTGATCGGAAATTAAAGGCAGTAGCGGAATTTTTTTATTTAAATCCAAATCGAACAAAATATCCTTGGCTTTAGCACCGACTTTTATAATTTCTACCGCCTCAATTATATTCTGGTTTATGTCCGTTAATTGAAGTTCATAATTTGAAGGCCTTGAAAAATCGACCAGATCACGGATAATTTTAGAGATTCTGGTAACCTGATTTTTAATCAGTTCAAGTTTTTCTTTTGCAAATTCGTCGTTTGTAGACCGCTGGACAACCTGAACCAGCGCCGATATGGAGGCTAAAGGATTGCCCACTTCGTGAGCCACACCGGCTGCAAGTGTTCCTATGCTTTCCATTTTTTGAGTATGGATTAGCTGTTTTTCAAGCAGTTTCTTTTCCGATAAATCTCTATGGATGCCGAAGAAACCTGTTACTTTGCCGTCATGATCGATTATCGGGGAAATAAGAAGCTGTGTATAAAACGGATCTCCGCTCTTTTTCTTATTCTCTACTTCTCCAACCCATACCTTGCCGTTTGAAATTGTATTCCACATCTTCGACCAGAACTTTTTAGAATGCTTGCCGCTGCTGAAAATATTCGGATTCTTACCTATAAGTTCTTCTTTACTATAACCGCTTGCATCAACAAAAGCCGGATTTACATAAATCATTTTTCCCTGAAGGTCGGTAATTTGAACAGGATTAACCGTGTTTTGAGCAACATAATAAAACCGCATCAAGTCAATTTCTTTAAGTCTTTCATCGGTAATATCCCTGGCAATAATAAAAACTTTGCTATTGTCATTACCATCATCATTCGTTTTATACGGTACCATGAATAAGTTTATATCGTAAACCTGTTGTACCGATTTAAATTTAGTAAACAAGTTTTGGCTTTTTGAATCTTCAATACAATTGGTAATAACAAGCTTTGTCTTTGTAACAAAAGTCGGTTCAACAATGTCGAAAAAATTTTGCCCTACTAAATTACCGGCGCTGAATTTAAGAGTATCATACACTGCTTTATTCAGATTCAAAATTTCGCCGCGGCCTGAAATCACAAAGCACATATCTTCAAAAGTCTCAAAAAGATTAAAATCGAATTGGAAATTATTATTCATTTCTATTCTTCGCCGATTTTTAGATAATAATTAATTTATAGTACAAAAATAAAAAAAACGTTATTTTATTTCTCGTACCCAATTAACCGGCATATATTAAATTTATTGCTATGTAATAAACCCATTAATCGGCTTACTAAATACAATACGGCCTTCTTGAATTTAGTATGAAGGCACTAATTTGTATATAAAATAATGCCAATGATAATAACGATTTTTTGAAAATTACAGTATTGTCTTTAGCATTCAAAATGCATTTTAAATCACAATTTTTAATTTCTGCGGATTTGATAATTTGACTGCCGTTCTCATTTACAAGAAATCTTTTAAATGCCTTCCAAGCGCTGAGAAAATTTTCAACACTTTTTTAAATAAAGTAAAGTTAATTATTAATAATAATTTGAATTTTGGCTTTTGGAAGTGAGCTTAAAATCTTGGAATGAAGATTGCTATTATATTTTAGTTGCATTTTTAATATGATAGTGATAAATTTTGTCATTAAAAAATATTTAGACTATTTATTAAAAATATATTTTTGAATCCCAAAAAAGTTCTTTTAAAAATCGAAAAAGGCAGTCCCTAAAAAGATAATTTTTTAAGTTATTTATCCTTTATATTTTTGAGTAAAGGAAATTGATCATGTAAGAATTTTAGGGTAGTGAAACAATTGGGTTATAAAATTATAAATCTACTAGGACTCATTAGATTTATATTTAATCCCAAATGATTATCGATTAAAAAATTGCCTCTCTTCTTTAAGCCCACCTTGGGGCATAGTGAATGTTGATCCGCACGTGGAACACTATGCCCCAAATGTTTTTTAAACTGTATTGAATATGTAAATTGAATCTTTAAAATTCAAACAACTATTGTTGTTAAATAGACGGCAATGATTGTTATCACATTAATTTTGTTTATCGTAAAAAATCATTAATCATCTTAGTCATTTGATTAAACTCAATTAAAAATGCATCGTGGCCGTAAATAGAATTAATTTCTTTATACTGTGCTTTAGGAATTGAGGAGGCAATTTCTATTTGTTCATGTGCGGGGTACAAAATATCGGTAGATATTCCGATGTTTAGCGATTTGGCTTTAATACTTCTCAAAGCCTCTTCGAAAGATCCTCTGCTGTAACTGACATCATGAATATCCATTGTATTGGAGATATAAAGATAAGTGTTAGCGTCAAAACGGTTGACTAATTTTTCACCCTGGTATTTAAGATAGTTTTCTATCTGGAACCGCTCCCTTTTATTGAAGACATTATTTTTATTTTTGATTAAATCTCTTCCGAATTTATTTTCAAAAGAGATATCACTTCTGTAGCTTATCATCGCAATTTTTCTTGCAAGGCTTAACCCACGTAAAGGCTGATTTTTATAATTTCCGTTTTGCCACTCTGCATCATTAATAATAGCGTCGCGTGCAGTTTCATTTAATGAGATACACCACGACGAATGTTTTGCCGCAGTTGCAATCGGAATGATGGATTCAACAATTTCAGGATACATAATCGCCCATTCCAGAACCTGCATTCCGCCTAAAGAACCCCCGGCAATCGTAACCAGTTTATTTACGCCGAGCGCTTTAATTAATTTATATTGAACTCGTACCATATCTCTAACAGAAGTAACGGGGAATGAAAGTCCGTACTTTTCTCCGGTTTCAGGATTAATACTTGTCGGGCCTGTTGTTCCGTAGCATCCTCCCAGGAAGTTAGATGAAATAACAAAATATTTTTCGGTATCGAATGCTTTCCCGGGCCCAATCAAATTATCCCACCAGCCTTTCTGGCCAAGGTACATTTTGTTATACTTATATAGAAATTCTTCGTGCTTGGAACTTACCAGCTCATCTTCGGTTATTATTCCCGCAGCATGTGCATTTCCTGTTAAAGCATGGCAGACTAAAATTGCATTATCTCCGGTGCTGTTTAAATGTCCGTACGTTTGGTA
>JBJKQP010000199.1:0-7574 GCA_046705105.1 Ignavibacteriaceae bacterium
GATCAGTTAAAGAATTACGTTACATTTAACTTTAACAATAATCAGGTAATATATACACCGGATCGCAGTTTATACGGAAAAGACCTATGGATTAATGCTCTCCAGGCGGAGAATACTTTTGGTGATATCAAAGTGAACGTAAGCCTTTCTCATTCCGCCACAGAACAATATACAATTTTCGGATATTCACCTGGCCTTTATGGCGCTGCATGGAGCGAATTTTATAATCAAACCGGAACTACTGCACCTTTTGGTTACGACGCTTCAGGTGATCCGATAAGTTACAATTCTCTGTCTGCACAAGAGGGTATGTCACTTACAAAGGCTCTTGGAGTCTTTAATAATCTTAATCCGCAAGATCCTGCCGACGCAACAATAGGAGGTTGGACTCAAAGTATTGCCAACCAGTTTTATCAGCATTTATATAATGTATCGCTCGATGTGTCGGCACCGGTTAACTTCGGAAATTATTTATCGGCAACATTTAAAGCCGGCGGTAAGTATATTAGAACGACACGTGAAAATAATATTGATGAGAAATTCGCCCATGGCGCGCAGGATTTGTATGTAAATCCGGCAGCAAATGCTTACCTCGGTGGGGTTAGCGAATCCAACCCGGTGAAACTTTCTATGGTTATGAATAATGACTTTAATAGAGGTAAGTATTATATGAATAGTTTATACGATTTTACTCACGGTGGTTTTAAGTACACTATAGACCGAACAAGATATGATACATGGTTGAAACTTTCCGAACAAGGCTGGTCTACCCCCATACAATATGCAGATAGTTATAAAAATGATTGGAACGGTGCGGAACAATTTTCAGCAGGTTATGTAATGGGTACTTTTAATATTGGTCCACGGTTAACTTTGCTTGGCGGTGTCCGGTTCGAAAGCTATAACATGCTTTACCATGCCAATGTTACTTATGTTACTCATACGGTTTATGGCGATTGTGTCAGCACTGAAGGCGGTTCAATTTCAGTTAACGATTCAGCAAATGTTTATTATACTCAAATTTATCACCCCAATAGCATCCCTTACAAAGTATTCAATGTGAACCGGACGGATAACAATCTTTTCCCCGATGTGCTGTTGGATTATAAAGTTAATGATTGGGCAAATGTAAGACTTGCATATACAAACGGTATTTCCCGCCCGGATTATACGGCAATTATTCCTAAAGTTGCCTTTTATGCCGGCACCTTTGAACTTGGAAATCCTCAGTTAAAGCCTGCTACAGCACAAAACTTTGATGTTGTCGGGTCATTCCACAACAATTATATAGGTCTATTTACGATAGATGCATACTATAAAGTAATAAAAAATCAAATGTATAATACATCGATCTACTATGTGGATCGCTCTCAATTTATCCCTAATTCTAATATCCCCGACTCGACAATGTTGTGGCAAAGATTTGGTTTTACAGTACCGAACTCTCAAGTTATCAATCTCCCTTTAAACAATAAGAATCTCGGCTTTATAAGAGGTGTTGAAATTGATTGGCAGTCAAATTTCTGGTATTTGCCTGGACCGCTTAGTGCTTTGGTTTTAGATATAAACTATACAAAATCAGGATCAAATACGGCTTACACTATTCTTCGAAATGTTGTTACTAATTATACTGACCCGAAAACTCATCGTATCAGACAAAGGTATACTACGGAAGATACATCTTATGTGGGGAGATTAATTCAGCAGGCAAACGATGTGTTAAACGTAGCGCTTGGTATTGACTATGAAGGCTTCCATGGTCGTATATCTTTTAACATGACCGGTAATGTATTGAACTCGGTAGGTTCAAGACCTGAAACGACTTCTTTTACCGGCAATATATACAGATGGGATTTTTCTATTAAACAAGATCTGCCGTTTAGAGGATTGAGTGTGGCTTTGAATGGAACAAATATCTTCCACAATGGAATAAAGACGTATCAAAATTACAGAATAAAGCCGGATGCTCCAATAACTAAAAACCTTGTATCAGTCTTATATTTTCCGACGACATTTCAAATGAATTTAAGGTATACTTTTTAATGGTTTATTTTTCATATAATGATGTCTAAAAAGGAGGTGTAGAAATTTATAAGAAAAAATTGTGCGTAATTCACAAAAAATAATCTAACAATCACTAATTTAAGGAGGCTTAAATGAAAAGTGTAAAATTACTTTTCTGTATGGTTTTTCTTCTTATTGTATCAACGGCGGTTGCTCAGGATATGCAGTATGTCTCAAAGCAAAGCGGCGATACTCTCTGGGTAAAAGATGATGCTGCATTTGGCGGTACGAATACTCTGACCCTTTTAATGGCTTCAGATTCTTTAGCTCCCGCAGGCCGTGTATATATGCTGGATAACTACGGAGTATACTCCTGTGATAATAATCCTGTAACTTCGTCCAAATATAGGACTATTATTATGGGCCCGACGCAGACATCTTTGAAAACAAACAAAGGTGATGCTCCGCCGATTATTTCAGGTACAAATTCCACAAATACTCAGTCTTATGGAGGTATGACAATCAATAAAGACCTGCTTATTAAAAACGTAGACCTTGAAATAGGCAATTCTGCCGGCAACAACGGCGGATGGGCCTTCTTTGGTTTTAATGGTGCCGGTGAGAGACTCCAAGTAGACAATTCTATTATGGAACATACATGGTGGTGCTGGGTTGGAGGTCCGCCTGCTGACACAAGAGTATTTTTTACAAACGATTACATGGTAAATATGGACGGTCATACTTGCCGTCGAAATGGTGGAATTACGGATTTTAATTCCGGCGGTGTTACTCAGATAGATACTCTTTTTGTCCAAAACTGTACACACGTGAATTTCCAGGGTACTGCTTACAAATTTAGATACGGGGTTAATGTTCACAAAGTGGTTTTCAATCATAATGACTTTATTGATTGTGCCGGTTATATTTTTATGAATAACGGTGATCAGACAAACATGAGTATCACGAATAATATCTTTGTAAATGTACAGTTGCAAGGTTATGCCCCGCCACTTTTCAAAGCCGATGCAGGTGAAGTAGATATGTGGGGAGAGCCAATGGGTCTTGTTAATCTGCGTGTCGATTCTACTTTCAATGCAAACGGCAAAAACTTTTATGCCGATAAGAACTTAACTTATTGGGATCCGTCTCTTTCCGATATCGTATCAACATTGAATACCAACAAGGTAGACGGCAGTACGCAGTGGGTTTCCCAGATGATTATAATGAATTCAAGAACCGACTCACTATTTGCAGATAAGACGAATTATCCTCTACTTACTAATGGTACATGGTACAGTCAATTACCAACTTTTAAGAATACGGATGTTTTGTTTACCACCCAGCTTGCAACAATAAAAGCTTATGCAATTGCATGCGTTGACACTGCCTACGGTACACCAATGCCGTCCTGGCGTCAATCAAGTAACCCGGAAGCATCAAATTTCATCTATGCTGATTGGCCTATCCCAATTGATCTTTCTTATACGGATTCCAATTTGTTAACTGGTGGTCTTAATGGTTTCCCGGTCGGCGACTTGGACTGGTTTCCAACTCAATATGCATCATGGAAAGCTCAGGAAAATAACGAGCTAGCACAAATTGCCGATGTACTTAAAAACGGAATTACTGCTGTTGAAAATACCACGGAAGTTCCTTTACAATTCAAATTACTGCAAAACTATCCCAATCCTTTCAATCCGACTACTGTAATAAGCTTTACTATTCCTAAAGCTTCAAACGTTACGTTAAAAGTGTATGATTTATTAGGAAGGGAAGTTGCTACATTGGTTAACGGATTTAAAACCGCGCGAGAATATCATGTAGACTTTAATGCATCAAGCTTGGCCAGCGGTGTTTATATTTATCAGCTTCAATACGGGGATCAATCTATTACTAAGAAGATGGTCTTGTTGAAGTAATATTGTTTGTTGAAATAATATTGTAATTAATTTCGGGATTTGCGAAACATCAAATCCCGGAATTAGTTAATAACATAGAAGTATTTACTTTTTAGTGCTATATAAATTATTATACAGTTACTAATTACCTCCCAACCTTCGAGGTTAATGATTATTTTTGAAACCTCGGAGGTTAAATTTTTATATACATGAGGGGCTCGCTTTTTATCTGAAATATTAATAACTTTTATTGCAAATGATTTTACTTTGATTATCTTACCTGACTTTATTTATAGGAGCTTTTAATGAAGTTAAAAAAATGTCTGCATATATTTTTAATTATTTTATTTCTTGTATATGCAGGTTGTTCAAGAAACAAATCGAATATAAATAAAAATGATGAAGTAGTTGCCGAAATAGGCAAAGATAATGTTATAACTTTAAAGGAGCTTGAGGAAAACGTATCGGATTGGCATTTTATCCGAAGATTTCGTAACAAATCCGTAGCTTACAAAGAAGCATTAAATATAATGATAGTAAAACGGCTTAAATTATTGGATTTCTTTAACAGGAAACTAAATGAAAATAAAGATTTAATGAAGGAAATAAGCCGTTTTATTAACTATGAATTAATGAATACGTACTTCGATAAAAAATTCATAGAAAAGTATGCTAATGAAAAAATTGCCGCCGAAGCATACAAAGAAATGGACAAAGAAATAATTTATGATGAGGCAATATTACCGTTTCCGAGAAATGCAACAAAAAAATTACTCGATTCGCTAAAAACTGAAGCATTGAATATAGAAGACGGTTATAGCAAAGGTTACGATATCAATGAACTTGTAAAATTAGATTCAATAAAAAATATTATTATTAATAATCAACAAAAAATGACGTGGTTAAAAAGTATGATGGACCCGGTTAGTAATGCCGTCTTTAGACTCAAGAAGGGATACACAAGGGTTTTAATTTCTAACAACGGGTATCACATTGTAAAGGTATTGAGTATTAAAAAAGTAAAACTGGAACCTTTTGATAAAATGAAAGATAAGATAATATCGCAACTTCAGAAGGGATACTATCAGGAATCCGATAAAGAGTTCGATAACTTTAGAAACGGACTTATAGATAAAAGCTCAATAAAGTGGAATCAAAAAGGACTTAATCAAATTGTCAAATGGTCATCCGAAGATGCACACTTTTATGGAGGTGCTTATAAAGATACAATTCAAAATGCAATTTCGAACGGTAATGATTTTGAAATACTTTCATACAATAATGGCAAGGTTGATTTAAAAGAATATCTCCGGTTGCTTGAAGAAATTATAATACCGAACCGCAATAATGTACTAAAACCAAGCAATGTTAAGGAATTTATTTTAAATGCAGTTTATAATGATAACGTTGTAAAAGCTGCAAAAAAATTTGGACTGGAAAAGGAATTAGTTAATCCGCATACAAAAGATCCTATTATAAAAAATAAACTTGTTTATTTATATGATAAGGATGTTATTGACGGAAGCATACCCAAAGCAACACCGGAGGCTTTACATAAATTTTATGAAGCTCAAAAAGATTCATTATTCTATCAGCTAAAAGTAGTGTACATTTACGCAAGGATTTATTCGGATAGCGCTAAGGCCGCTGCAGATATAAATAAAATTAAAAAAGGAACGCCGTTTGAAAAGGTCAAAGATTCCTGGTGGGTTAAAGAATATATTCGTGAACGAGATGGTTCTCTTAAAGCTTACAGAACTGCAGGCGGAAACTACCTGGCAAAGGCAGCATTTGCATTGAAATTAAACCAATGTGCCGGACCGATTGAATATAATGATTCTACAAAAGGAAAACAGTTTGCCGTTATCAAATGTTTTAAGATCCAACCGGAAAAACAGCTTACTTATAACGATGTTAAAGGTAAAAGAATAGAAGAAGAGTTTAAAAATTATTACCGCAAAAAAATTTCTAATGAGGTTTATGCAAAGCTAAAGAAAAAGTACGGTGTAAAAATATTTCAAAACGTTTTATCCGAAGCAATTGCCGCTAAATAGAGATGAACAACACTAGAATCTTAAATTTAAATATCCTGGTAATTTCGGCAGTTGTTATTTGCTTCGAAATAATATCCACAAGGATTTCTTCACTAATATTTGTCCAAAATTATGCTTTTATAATTTTGTCTTTGGCCATTTTGGGTTTGGGATGCGGCGGAATTTATTCCTTTTATAAAATAAAGCCGGAAGAGGGGCCAACTAGAGGTTCAAAAATATTCGGCAGGTTCATCTTCCTTTCGGGAACTTCACTTATTCTTTTTATCGGACTGGAAATTATCCTCTCCATAACTAGCCCGTATCTATATTTCTTCTTCCTTTTTTTCCCTTTCTTTTTTGCCGGAATTGTATACGCCGAGTTTTTTAGTAATTATGCAAGCGCCGGTTTTAAAATTTACGCTTCGGATCTAATAGGTGCGGCATTAGGTTCCATCCTGGCAATTTATATTTTTAATTTGTTCAACGCAGCAAATGCCGTTTTGTTTTTGGCTCTTGTCTTATTTATTTCGTCTGTTCATTATTTCGGTTTTAAAAAGAGAAGACAAACATTATTGTACCTTTCCCTTTTATGTTTAACCATAGTGCTTATAGTTTTTGGTAAGAGAGATTTATTAGGAACAATTCCGATTGGTCATTTTCCTGAAAAGGATATTTATTATACCTATAATGATCCAAGTTTAATACCTCATATAATCGACAGCAGGTGGAGTATTGACGGAAGGTCCGACCTAGTGGAGTACGGCAATCGTAATTTTGTTAAGGACCTTTTCATCGATGGTGCGGCCGGGACTCAAATGTATAAATTTAACGGAGATGTTACCAAGCATAATGAATTCCTGAATGATCTTTTACTCCACCATACAACAGCAATTCCATTTCTATTCTTGAATCAACAAGAAAAGAAAAGTATGCTGGATATAGGGCCGGGAGGCGGAAAAGAAATTCTTACCGGAATTTTTAGCGGAGTAAAAAATATTACCGGTGTGGAAATTAACCGGGATTTTGTTGATATGGTAAAAGAAGACAGTAATTATAACGGCGGAATTTATACAAACTTCCCAAATGTAAAAATTGAGGTAGCGGAAGGCCGTCATTTTGTAAAAAGTACCCGGCAGCATTACAATATAATTGTCTTGGCTCTGCCTTCAACAAAACAGTTGCAAAATATAGACGGACTTGCTTCCAATGAAAATTATCTTTTAACGGTGGAAGCAATAAGGGACTATTTAAAAATTTTAACTCCGAACGGGGAAATAATATTTACAGTACATAATAGATGGGAACTTGTTAGGCTTATTATTACTACTTTATCTGCTTTTAAAGAAAACGGGATTGACAATTCTAAAGCCATAAATCATTTTATAATTCTCGGAAGAGATTATGGACCGACAATTGTAATCAGAAAATCTGCATTTACTCCGAATGAAGTAAATGCTATGCTAAAAGTTGAAAAGTCTTTGCCGGTTGATTTACCACATGTTACATATTTTCCATATCTAAATAATCCCGTCAACAATGAAATTGAAAATGTTCTCTTAAATGATCTTAGAGATGGGCGGAGTTCACTTAAAGAGATAATAGCAAGGAATAGCTCCGATATTTCACCTGTTTACGACGA